>JAVEWA010000541.1:0-4949 GCA_034004785.1 Polyangia bacterium | reverse complement strand
GCGGCCGGGCGCGCCCGGTCCTGGCGGGCCGGCTCGTCAAGGCCCACGGCGAGGAGGCCACCCCCCCGGAGATCATCTTCGCCGCGGACGAGATCCCGCGCTACGCCCCGCACCCCGGGGACATAGTCCAGGTGCGCCACCGGCAGTGGCTGGTGGAGGAGGTCACGCCTCCACCCGAGCTTCGCCACGCCACCGCGCTGCGGCTCGTCTGCCTGGACGACGACAACCAGGGCCGCCCCCTCGAGGTCCTGTGGGAGCTCGAGCTCGGAGCCAAGGTCCTCCAGCCCGAGACCCACGGGCTCGGCGCCGTCGCCGGCATCGACCAGCCTCGCCACTTCGGCGCCTACCTGCACGCCCTGAAATGGAACAGCGTGACGGCCACCGACTCCGAGCTCTTCCAGGCGCCCTTCCGCGCCGGCATCCAGCTCCTCGCCCACCAGCTCACGCCGCTCCAGAAGGCCCTCAAGCTCCCGCGCGCCAACCTGTTCATCGCCGACGACACCGGCCTCGGAAAGACCATCGAGGCCGGCCTCGTCCTTCAGGAGCTCCAGCTCCGCCAGAGGGTGGCCTTCGTGCTCGTCCTCTGCCCGGCCTCGGTCTGCCTCCAGTGGCGGGACGAGATGAGCAAGAAGTTCGGCCTCCAGTTCGAGATCTACAACCGCGCCTTCGTCGGCCGTCGCAGGCGCGAGCGAGGCTTCGGGGTGAACCCCTGGAGCACGCACTCCCGGTTCATCATCTCGCACCAGACCCTTCGCCGCCCCGAGTACCGCGACCCCCTCCTCCAGCACATCGGAGAGCGCGCTCAGAAGAGCCTCCTCATCCTGGACGAGGCGCACGTCGCCGCGCCGGCCTCCGCGAGCAAGTACGCCATCGACAGCCGGGTCACCAGGGTCATCCGGGACATCGCCCCCAGGTTCGAAAACCGCCTCTTCCTCTCGGCGACGCCCCACAACGGCCACTCCAACAGCTTCTCGGCGCTCCTCGAGCTCCTCGACCGCCAGCGCTTCACCCGCGGCGTGCCCATCTCGGGCCCGGCCGAGCTCGAGGCGGTGATGGTCCGCCGCCTGAAGGAGGACCTCAGGCGCATGAACGTGGGGGACTACCCCGAGCGGAAGGTGGTCGAGCTCGCCATCACGAACGAGGGCAATACCTGGAGGGCCACCCAGTCCATCGCCACAGCAGACGCACCTGCCAGCGAGCCCTCTTCCATCGGCGAGGGCGAGCCCGCCTCCGACCGTGAGGGAGCGACCGCCACCATCGGAGAGGGCGAGCCCGCCACCATCGGAGAGGGCGAGCCCGCCACCATCGGAGAGGGCGAGCCCGCCAACATCGGCGAGGGCGAGCCCGCCGAGCTCCGGCTCTCCGCGCTCCTCGGCGAGTACACCAGCCTGATGGCGCCCACCAAGGGCCAGGGCCGGCTGGTGTTCATCAACCTCCAGAAGCGCCTGCTCAGCAGCATCGAGGCCTTCTGGCGGACCCTGCGCCTCCACGCCAAGTCCGTGAGCGAAGGCAGGGCCAAGACCCAGCTCCGCCTGGCCAGCCACCTGGCGGCCCGGGCAGCAGAAATAGACGAGTACGGCGACGACGACGAGCAGGCCGAGGATGCCGCCGGCGCCGAGATCGTCGCGGCCTCCCGGCTCCTGGAGACCCCCGAGGGGCGCGCCCGCCAGATCCTCGACGAGATGCTCTCCCTGGCCGACCAGCACCGCGGCGCGCCTGACGGCAAGGTCCTCGCCCTCGTGGACTGGATTCGGCGCCACCAGTGCCCGGCGGTCCGGGTGGGAGGCGCCGACCCCAAGGCCGACCCCAAGGCCGACCCCAAGGCAAAGCCCGCCTCGCGCCGCTTCACCGATCGCCGGGTGCTCGTCTTCACCGAGTACGGCGACACCAAGCGCTACCTCCTCCAGATCCTGGGCGCTGCCCTTTCGGGCACCGACCAGGACGAGGACCGAATCATGCAGTTCCACGGCGGCATGTCCGACGAGCAGCGCGAGGAGGTCCAGCGAGCCTTCAACAGCCCGCCCTCCGAGCACCCCGTGCGAATCCTCATCGCCACCGACGCGGCCCGGGAGGGCATCAACCTCCAGGGCCACTGTGCCGACCTCTTCCATTTCGACATTCCCTGGAACCCGGCCCGCATGGAGCAGCGAAACGGCCGCATCGACCGGACCCTCCAGCCCTCCCCCGAGGTCCGGTGCCACTACTTCACCTACCCCCAGCGCCCGGAAGACCTGGTGCTCGGTAAGCTCGTGCGCAAGGTGGACACCATCCAGCGGGAGCTAGGCTCCCTCTCGGCGGTCCTCATGGACCGCATGGCCGAGGTCATGGAGCCCGGCATCACCGAGCTCACCGCCGCGGCCCTCGACCGGGCCGAGCAAACCGGATTCCTGCTGGAGACGACCAGAAATGAGCTAGAGAGCCAGCGCGCCGACCGCGACAAGCTCCGCAGGGAGATCGAGTCGGCCGGGGCCATCCTGAACCGCTCCAAGGAGATCACCGGCTTCGACCCCATGTTGCTCAAGGATGCCGTGAACGTGGGCCTGGAGCTCTCCGGCGCGCCCGCTCTCGCCCCGGTGCGGACAGGAGAGCTGGAGGAGGAGGAGGAGATAGACGCCCGGCACTCCGTCCAGGCCTTCGCGCTGCCCCCCATGCCCGACTCCTGGCAGCAGACCCTTGACTACCTGCGTCCGCCCCGCGAGCGGACCGAGCCCATCTGGGAGTGGCGCCAAAAGCCCCCCCAGCCCGTGGTGTTCGCCCCTCCCAGGCGGATGAACAGCCGCCTGGTCCACCTCCACCTGGAGCACCCCTTCGTCCAGCGCATCCTCGCGCGGTTCCGCGCCCAGGGCTACAGCGCTCATGACCTCTCCAGGGTGACCGTGCTCCGCAGCCGCCACGACGCCCTCGTCCGGGTCATCGCCTTCGGCCGGCTGTCCCTTTTCGGCCCTGGCGCCACCCGGCTCCACGACCAGCTCGTGTCCGTGGCAGCCCGGTGGATCGAGGACAGCCCAGCCCCCCTGCGCCCCTTTGCCGAGGCCGCCGATCGCAAGGCCGTGGAGATGATCGAGCAGCTCCTTCGGGAGTCCCCCTCCCTGGAGGGCATCTCCCCTGCGATCCAGGCCAAGCTCCAGGCCGCCACGCCCGGCGTCTTTGCCCAGCTATGGGCCCGGATCCGGGAGGAGGCCGACAGCCTCGCCCACGACGCCGAGACGAGGCTCCGCGCCCGCGCCCGCGAGGAGTCCGCCGCGCTCCGTCGAATCCTCGAAGCCCAGAAGGCTGGCATCTCCAAGGAGATGAGGGGCGCGAGCCAGCTCGCCATGCAGTTCACCGAGTCCGAGAAGGCGCAGCGCGAGCAGCTCGAGGCCAACCTCGGCTACTGGCGCGAGCGCCTCGAGCGCATCGACCAGGAGATCGAGCAAGAGCCTCCCCAGCTCGAGGCGCTCTACGAGGTCGTGCTCCGCCGCCTCGAGCCCGTGGGCCTGGTCTATCTCTGGCCGGAGGTGCGCGGATGAGCACCGCCGAAGCCTACTTCCACGAGACCTGGCTCGGGGCCGTGTTCCAGCCGCGCATCAAGGCGCTGAAGGAGCCGGAGCAGGATGGTCGGCATGTTGGCTTGTCACTCTCAGCTGCCGGCGCTCAGACAGTGTTTTGTGTCACAGGCGGTTGAGGCGGCGATATGGCAGCAATGACCCCCGACGAACTCCAGACCCTGCTCAAGGCCAAGGAAGCCGAGCAGCTTGAGTTCAAGGAAGCGAAGGCGAAGCTCGATCCCGACGAGCTGACCCGCTACCTCTGTGCCCTGGCCAATGAGGGGGGAGGGCGGGTGGTGCTGGGCGTCACGGACAAGTTGCCGCGACGTGTGGTGGGCAGCCAGGCGTTTGTGGACCTCGAGCGGGCGCGCAAGGAGCAGACCGGGCGGCTGCGGCTCAAGGTCTTGTCCGAGGTGGTCGATCATCCAGATGGGCGGGTTGTGGTGTTTACGGTGCCGTCACGACCCATGGGCGTGCCCATCGAGTGGAAAGGCGCGTACCTCATGCGCGCAGGGGATGCGCTGATCCCCATGACGGCGGACCAGATCCGGGGCATCTTCGACGAGACGGTGCAAGACTACTCGGCCGAGATCTGCTCGAAGGCGGGCCTCGGGGATCTCGACCCGAGCTGCATCGAAACCTTCAGGCGGCTCTGGGTTGCCAAGTCCAGGAACCCCGCGCTCGCGAGCATGCCGGTGGAGCAGCTGCTGGAGGACGCCGAGCTGATCCAGGGCGGCAAGGTGACCTTCGCGGCGCTCGTACTCCTGGGCACCCACAAGGCCCTCGGTCTGCACCTCGGCATGGCCGAGGTGGTGTTCGAGTATCGGTCCAGCGAGGCGTCCATTGCACATCAGCAGCGCAAAGAGTACCGGCAGGGGTTCGTCGGCTTCCACGACGACCTGTGGCAGACCATCAACCTCAGGAACGACCAGTTTTCGTATCAGGAGGGTTTCTTCCAACGGCAGATCCCGTCCTTTAACGAGGATGTGCTCCGCGAGGCTGTGCTGAACGCGGTGAGCCACCGGGACTACCGCAAGGCAGGATCGGTATTCGTGCGGCAGTTCCCGGAGCGCATCGAGATCGTGAGCCCAGGCGGGTTTCCTGCGGGCATCACGTCCGAGAACCTCCTGTGGAAGCAGAATCCCCGGAACCGCAGGATAGCCGACGCTCTGCTTCGCTGTGGCCTGGTCGAGCGCAGCGGCCAGGGGGCGGATCGGATGTTCTCGACCTGCATCCGCGAGGCAAAGCCCGTGCCGGACTACAGCCGGAGTGACCCCTACGAGGTGTGGGTGATCATCTCAGGCAAGGTGCTCGACTCGGCGTTCATCCGGTATTTGGAGCAAGTCACGGCCGAGACCCAGACGAACCTGACCACGGGCGAGCTGCTCGCTCTTGACTGCCTGCGCGCCGATCAACCCGTTC
>JAVEWA010000540.1:0-4950 GCA_034004785.1 Polyangia bacterium | reverse complement strand
TGGCAGGTGCCCCAGTTCGCGTTGGTGCAGATCCGGGTGCCCGCCTGGCAGATGCCCTTGCAGCCAGTGCCGTCCGCGTTGCATCCGCCGTCCGAGGCGGTGTAGCAGGGCTCAGAGTGACCATCCACCGTGCCGTCGCAGTCGTTGTCCAGCCCGTCGCAAGCCTCGACGCCGCCGTTGGTGACGGTGCAGGCGTATTCGCAGCCGTCCGCGGGATCTCCGTTCAGATCCTGAAGACCCTGCGGGCAGCCGTTGATGGTCGCGGCGATTGGCACGGTAGAGTCGACCGGCGTGGGCTCGTCGATAGTGGAGGTGGTCACTGTCATGACGTCGCCTTGGAGGATGAGGAAGCCGTCCGTGTTGGCCGTGAAGCTCAGGCGGCCATATAGGGCCATGGGGTCGGGGTCGCCGCCAGCGGTCGGTGACAGGGACAGGGGCAGAGTGGCTGGAGTCTCCACCCAGGTCCCGGAACCCGGGCTGGTCTCGACCATGGTGAAGAGCTCCACCCCGAACAGGGCGCTGTGGGATGGGCTGAGGCTCGTGACTTTTACCTCGGAGACGGTGATGGTCTTGTTCCCTGTGCCCACGTTGGCGAGGTAGAAGCCTGCCTGGGCCAGGGTGCCGTAGGCGACCTCCCCGTAGTCGATGGCCAATGGATCCGCGCACTCGTCCGGCGGGGCCTCTCCGCTGTCCACGCAGATCTTCAGGTCCGGATCGCCGATGGCGGCGGAGGACAGGGACACAGTCACAGCGGGGCTCATCATGTCGTTGCTCTCTATGGTGAGCGTGCCCGTGTCGAGCAGCGTGTCCGTGGGATCCAGGGTGACCTGAACCATGACGCTCTCGTTGGGCGCCAGCGAGGTGCGGCTGGGCTGGGTGAGGGAGAACTCCTTGACTGCGTCGTTTTCAACCAGGCTCACGCTCGTTATGTTGAGCGCGCCGCTTCCGACGTTGGTGATGGTCACTGACAGGGACTGGGGTGAGCCGATGAGGGCTTGGTCGAAGACCAGGGATGTGGGCGCCACCTGGATGGCGGGGTGCCCACCTCCGTCGCTTCCCAAGGGGATGCACTGGTTCCCCACGCAAACGTATCCCGGGCGGCAGTCGTTGTTGTCGTTACAGCTGGTTCCGCTGTCCTTCTTGTCGTTGCCCGCGGTGGCAGAGGCGCAACCCGCCGCGAATAGCGCAAGTAGTCCGGCGGCGAGGAGGTGGTTTCCGTGAAGACGCATGAGCGACCTCTTTCTTATGAATATGTTGCCTGGTCCTTCTCTTGAGAGTTTATCCCAGGGAGCTTCTTCCAGGCAAGCGGCGAATGGCGGGAGGGGCAGCGGCCCCCATCGGGGGCCGCTCGCGGGCGCTCTTAGGCGCTACTTGAAACGCAGGCCTTCCACGGGCCTCAGGCCCATGGCCCGCACAGCCGGGAACAGGGCAGCCAGCACGCTGATGCCGATGACCGAGCCCGCCACCACCACGACCTCCAGCGGGTCCACGGCCACTGGTATGGCCTGGATGTAATAGACGTCGGGGTCCAAGGCGACGCCGAAGTATCGGACTAGGAGCGAGATGGTGATGCCCATTCCGACCCCGAGGAGCATGCCGATAGTCCCTATGTACACGCCCTCGTACAGGAAGATGCGCAGGACGCTCCTCGGCTTTGCCCCCATGGAGCGTAGCACGGAGATCTCGGGAGACTTCTCTGCCACGACCATGATCAGGTTGGCCACGATGGAGAAAGCCGCCACGATGACGATGATCACGAGCACCACGAACATGGCCAGCTTCTCTACCTGGAGCGCCGAGAAGATCGCGCTGTGGATCTCCTGCCAGGGGCGAACCTCGTATCCTGAGCCGAGCCCGAGCCGTGCCTGGATGCGCTGCGCCACCACCCTGGCCTCCTCTGGGCTCGCGGTCCTGAGCTCCAGGCCAGAGATCATGCCATCTGCGCGCAGGAACTCCTGTGCCTCTGACAGGGCGACGTAGGCGTATTTCAGATCGTACTCGTAGTGGCCGCTGTGGAAGATGCCCGCCAGGCGGAACTCCTTCAGGCGGGGCATGGGGCCGGTCACGATGATGTCTTCGGTCTTGGTGGAGATGACGTCCAGCGACTGGCCGAGAGTGAGCCCGAGGGTCTTGGCCAGCTCCCTGCCGATGATTATCCCGGGCAGCACCCGGCGAGCCTCGAGCAGGTGGCCGCCCGGATAGGGCGCAGGCTCGGGAGGAGTGCCTACAGAGGGCCCAGCGGGTATATCGGATGGATCCGCCGTAAGTGCAGAGTCCGTGGTCGCTGGCGCCTGGGCGTCTCGCACGGGGCTCGGTCTCTCGCCTCTTGGAATGGGGCCGGGAGCGGGGGGCGGCGGCTCGCCCGCTCGGGCGCCCTCAACCTTGGGGGCCAGGCGAGGCGCTGCCGGGGCGGGGGGCCCTAGTGACGCAGGGGGCCCTAGTGACGCAGGGGGCCGGGCGGATGGCGAGGGCTCGGGCGGCCTGGTTATGGCGTCTCCCGGGCGCGCTGGCTCGATACTGTCACCCCTGGGAGCCTCGGGACGGGCCCGGACGGGAGAGTCCTGGTTCAGATCGAGCAGGTCCGGGGCCTCCTCCCCTGGCGGCGGCAGAATCAGGCTGGCGCTGGACAGATAGACAAGCCGCTCGGGATGGATGAGGTTGTCAACCGTGCCGGCCAGGAGGTTCCCTCCCACCAGTGCGCGGGAGAAGGGGTTTCTAGGGTCGATGCCCTTGAGATAGACGCCGGAGTGCTGCTTGGGTCCCGAGAGGATCACCTCGTCCTTCAGGAAGGGCGAGGCCGCCTTGAGGCCAGCTATCCGTGGGTTGCCCTTTGCGTCGAAGAGAGCTCCCTCGAGGGCCAGATCCCTCGGGAAGGGTTTTTGCCCCTTCCGGATCTCGACATGTGGGTTGTTGCCCAGGATGGACCGGCGCAGGTTTCCCTCGAAGCCCGACATCACCGCGAGGACGACGATGAGCGCCTGGGTGCCGAAGAACACTCCGAATATGCTGATGGTGGTGAAGAGACGGAAGGCGGTGAGGCAAGCGCCGAAGATGGTGATCCATGCACCCAGAAGCGCCAGAGCGGCGCCGCCTATGAACACATAACGCCCGTAGCGAGCCGCGGCGGGGACGGGGCCCTCCGTTGAGTCCGGGATCGGCAGGCCATGGGCAAGCCAAGCCAGGCCTATTCCCATGGCGAGCATGACCAGGCCGATGAAGAGCCAGGCCGAGATCGGACGCTCGGGGTCCCTCAGATACCGCCAGGCGACCAGCCACTCGAAGCCACCGAGACCACCCGCGTTACGCGCCCGGAGCGGCCCGTTTTCGCGAGGTCTGTCCGCCGGCTGCCCGGGCGCGACCGTGGTTGTCCCCGCTCCGGTCAAGTGTCTTCGCCCCCCGAAGGGCTCTCTTCCTCGCGTTCGGAGGCGCCGCCCGGGCGCTCGGGCCGCAGGAGCGGAAAGGCGATGACGTCACGGATCGACGGCTGATCGCACAGGAACATGGTCAAGCGATCTATACCGATGCCCTCGCCGGCTGTGGGCGGCATGCCGTACTCCAGGGCGCGGCAGTAGTCCTCGTCGTAGTCCATGGTTTCCTGGGCGCCTCGCTCCTTCGCGGCGAGCTGGGCCAGGAAGCGCTGCCGTTGATCCTCGGGGTCGTTCAGCTCGGAGAAGGCGTTGGCGATCTCCCGCCCGCACAGGAACACCTCGAATCGGTCCACCAGCTCCGGGTCGCTGTCCTTCCGCCTGGAGAGGGGAGAGATGGCGCTCGGGTAGTCGAGCACGAAGACCGGCTTCTCGAGGGGGAGCCTGGACTCGCCGTGGAGCTCGAAGAGGGCAGCGAGCTTCTCGCCCCAGCTCGCGGTGGTCCGGTAGTGGGCGGCGAACTCCTCGTCCCTCGACATCAGGCCGGCGCGCTCCACGTAGGCGTCCAGCGCCTGGGCCGACTCCAGGTCGGCGGCGGCTGGCGAGGCGAAGCCCAGCTCCTCGGCCGCCAGCTCGAGGCCCCTCATGGTGGCCTCTCGCACGGTCAGGCGCGGCCAAGGGGGAGAGAGATCGACCTCCTGACCCTGATAGGAGAGCCGCGGCGCCCCCTTCAGCTCGCTGACGAGGGAGCTGAGCAGCTCCTCAGTCAGGGTCATCAGGTCCTCGTAGGTGGCGTAGGCCTGGTAGAACTCCATCATGGTGAACTCGGGGTTGTGGTTCCTCGAGAGACCCTCGTTCCGGAAGCAGCGGCCGATCTCGTACACCCGATCGAGCCCTCCCACCACGAGGCGCTTGAGGTAGAGCTCGGGCGCGATTCGCATGGTCAGGTCGAGATCCAGGGCGTTGTGGTGGGTCCTGAAGGGCTTGGCCGCCGCCCCGCCCACCACGGTGTGCATCATGGGGGTCTCCACCTCTACGAAGCCGCGCCTGTCCATGTACTCCCTGAGGTAGCGCAGGATCCTCGCCCTCGTGCGAAAGACGTCGGCCACGCCCTCGGAGACGACCATGTCCACGTAGCGCATCCGGTAGCGAAGCTCGGGGTCCTTGAGGCCGCTCCACTTGTCGGGGAGGGCCTTCACTGCCATGGTCAGGAGGTGGAACTCGTCCGCCCTGATGGCCACCTTGCCCTTCCGGGTAGCGAAGGCTGGGCCGCGGGCCGCCACGAAGTCGCCCCTCTCGACGCGCTTGAATGAGCCGAAGGCGTCCTCGGAAAGCGCGTCACGCTTCACGTAGATCTGGAGCTCCCGGCCCTGCATTCGAACCAGCAGGAAGGCAGCCTTGCCGAACTTGGCGAGCGCCATGACCCGGCCCGCCACCCGGAACGTATGGGCCCCCTCGGGGATCCCGTCCTCGGCGGGCAGAGAGCCGGGATCGAGCCCGGCGGCGGCGAACATCTCGTCGGGCTCCTGGGGGACGTGGTTCGCGTAGGGATTCTGCCCCGCCTCGCGGTGAGCCTGAGATCGGA
>JAVEWA010000539.1:0-4963 GCA_034004785.1 Polyangia bacterium | reverse complement strand
CAGCTCGATGGGCAGGCCATGGCAGTCCCAGCCCGGGATGTAGTGGCATGAGTAGCCCGCCATGGTGCGGTGCTTGACCACTATGTCCTTGAGCACCTTGTTCAGGATGTGCCCGTAGTGGATGCTCCCGTTGGCGTAGGGCGGACCGTCGTGCAGGACGAACTTCGGGGCCCCCTGGCGCGCCGCGAGGATCTTCTGGTAGGTGCCCTGCTCCTTCCAGCGGGAAAGCTGCAGCGGCTCGCGCTGGGCCAGGTTCCCCCGCTGGGGAAAGTCGGTCTTTGGCAGGGTGAGTGTATCCTTCAGTTCCAAGGTGACGCCTCCAGGCGTTCTCGCCTGCCCCTTCCGAGAGGGGCTGATCGTCCAAGATGCGTTGCAATACAGCAAGTTCACTGGCCTGTCAACGCGCAGCCCCCCTGCCTTCTTCCCTGCTCGGTCACAATGTCGCCTGGCCTCCCTCAAAGCGCTACGAGGCGGTGTCACATGGCAGCCTGGGAACCCGGTCGAGGTGGTTGGTCCGTTGGCTCCGTTGATGATCCGTCTCGTACCATGATATGAAGCTCCGCCATGCTGGTGCAGCTATCAGACTTGCACTTCGGGTACCCTGGAGTGGAGCTCTTCTCGGGGGTCACCTGGCAGATCGACCCTGGCGCCCGGGTGGGTCTCGTGGGCCCGAACGGCTGCGGGAAATCGACCTTGCTCAGGCTCATCGCCGGGGAGGAGACCCCGGATGGCGGGCAGATCTCGCGGCACCGGGAGCGCACCATCGCCTACCTGCGCCAGTCGAGCGAGGGGCGCGGCGAAGGGACCCTCCTGGAGGCCCTCCTGTCTCCCTTCGAGCGCACCCTCGAGCTGAGGCGAAGACGCACCCTCGCCCTCTCCGCCCTGGAGGAGAGGCCAGACGACACCGCCGCCCTGGACGCCTACGGGGCCGCGCAGCACGAGTACGAAATGGTCGGAGGGGACTCCCTGGAGGCGCGAGTGCGGGAGATCCTGCGGGATCTGGGCTTCGCCGAGGGGGATCTGAACCGGTCCCTGGCCTCCTTCTCCGGTGGGGAGCTGGGGCGCATCGAGCTCGCTCGAGTGCTCGTGAGGGATCCGGACCTGCTCCTGCTCGACGAGCCGACGAACCACCTGGACATCGAGGCCACCGAGAACCTGGAGCGACGGCTCAAGGAGACCCGAAGCGCCGTCGTCCTGGTGTCCCACGACCGCGCCTTCCTGAACGCCCTGTGCGACGAGATCGTCGAGGTAGCGGGCGGCGACCTGGTGCGCTACCGCGGGAACTTCGACGCCTACCGCGCCGCGCGGCAGCAGCGCATGGAGAAGATCCTCGCCGAGATCGAGAAGCAGGAGGGCGAGGTCGCGCGCCTGCAGGAGTACATCTCGAAAAACAGCGCCGGCCTCCGGGCCAGGCAGGCCAAGAGCAGGAAGAAGGTCCTCGGCAAGATCGAGAAGCTGGAGATCCCCGACAATCCCTGGGCGCGCTCCGAGGGGATGAGGATCACCTTCGCCGAGGCAGAGCACAGGGGCACCCGGGAGATGATCCGGGCAGATGGCCTGACCCTCCGCCACGGTGACGCTCCACCCCTGGCCGAGGCCCTCGATCTGGTGGTGGAGCGCGGAGACCGCCTCGGCATCGTCGGGCCAAACGGCTGCGGCAAGACGACCCTTTTGAAGGCCCTCGTGGGCGCAGAGCCCGCCCAGGGGGGCAAGGTCACGGTGGGGAGCCAGGTCTCCATGGGCTGGTTCGATCAGCAGCGCGGAGACCTTCACGATGATCTCGACCTCACCGAGGAGATCCGCACGGTGCGCGCGGACCTCTCGCCCGAGCAGGTCAGGACGATCCTCGGGCGCCTGCGCTTCGGGGACGAGGAGGTCTTCCGGCCTGTCTCCAGCCTCTCGGGCGGAGAGCGGAGCCGACTCGCCCTGGGCAAGCTGGGCATGACCCCGCGCAACCTGCTCGCCCTGGACGAGCCCACCAACCACCTGGACATACCGGCTCGCGAGGCCCTGGAAGACGGCATCGCGGCCTTTGGGGGCACCCTCATCGTGGTGAGCCACGACCGCTACTTCCTGGATCGAGTGGTCACGAAGATCCTGTGGTTCGGCCCCCGGGGCGCCGAGCTCCACTGGGGTAACTACACCGAGCTCAAGGAGCGGCTCGCCGGTCGCGGGCAGACCATGACAACCGCCTCGGGCGGAGGCCTCTCCCTGGGAGGCGGGGCTGCCGCTGCCAGGCTTGCCGTGGCCCGTGCCTCTGCTCCCGACGAGGAGCGCTTGCAGGAGAAGGCCGCCAGGGTCGCAGGCAGGGAGCGGGAGCGGCAGGCCAAGCGGGAGCGGGAGCGGGCCGAGCGTCGCTTCGCCGAGCTGGAGGAGAGCATCACCAGCCTCGAGGCGCGGCTCGCAGAATTGGACGCCGAGCTCGCAGCCTCGACGGACGATTGGGAACGCCTTGGCAGGCTCACCTCGGAGCGTGGGGCAACGGAGTCGGATCTATCGAGGACCCTGGCGGAGTGGGAAGCCCTGGGAGTGTCTCTGGAGGATGACCCGCCGACCTAGAACGGTCCAAATGGGGAGGCCCTTTGGCCATGCAGGGAGCGCTCGGAAGCTTGGCGTTTGAGTTCGAGCCCCCGGGAGGGTTATAATGGCTGCCTGGGCCGTGCCAGAACGGTAGGAACACCCAGCCGAGGGAGGATTACAATGACTAGACTTGGGTTTATGGGAAGAAACGGATTCGCTGCGGCGGGAATCTTCGCGCTGCTCCTTATGGGGGCCTGCGGCGGCAAGAGCTCCGCAGGGGATCCGGACAGCGGAACGAACAACAACCAGAACAACAACCAGACCCCGGAGTGCGGCAACGACCTGTTCGAGGCCGGAGAGGAGTGCGACGGTTCCGATCTGGGCCGCGCCACCTGTGAGAGCTTGAACCTTGGGTCTGGGGACCTCGCCTGCACTTCCGACTGTATCTTCGATGTCACCGGCTGCTCCGAGCAGGCAGAGTGCGGCAACGACCTGCTGGAGTACCCCGAGACCTGCGACGGCTCTGATCTCGGCGGCCTATCCTGCGATAGCCTGGGCTTCGTCGGTGGGACATTGCTCTGCTCCGTGGATTGCGAGCCAGACACCTCGCAGTGCGAGACCTGCGGCAACGGAGCCATCGACGGAGACGAGCAGTGCGACGGCGGCGAGCTCGGCGGCGCCTCTTGCGCGAGCCTCGGCCTGGGGACAGGGGACCTGGCCTGCGGAGCCGAGTGCCTATTTGACACCTCCGGCTGCTCGGTGCAGCCCGTGTGCAGCGACGGAGTGGCGCAGGGCGCCGAGCTCTGCGACGGCGATGACCTCAGGAGCCAGACCTGCGCCAGCCTGGGCTACGGAACCGGCGACCTCGGCTGTACAGGCGACTGCGCCTGGGACCTCTCGGGCTGCCAGTGGTGCGGCAACGGGGTGGCAGACACCGACGAGGACTGCGAGGGAGAAGATCTGAAGGAGTCCGACTGCACGGACGCTGGCTTCGACGGCGGCACCCTCGCCTGCGCCCAAAACTGCGTGTTCGACACCTCCCTTTGCCACAACTGCGGCGCGAGCGACACCACCGCTCCCACCTCATCGAACCATGTCCCCGCACCCGAAACCTTGGGCGCCCCGGGCGACACCGTCATCGCCGTGGACCTCTACGACGCCTGCGGCGTGGACCCGGACGCCATCTCAATGCGCATCACCATCCAGCCCAAGATGGGTCCCGCCCAGGTCCTCAGCGTTACCCCCACGGTCACGGGCAGTGGAACCAACGTGACGGCCAGCTATCAGCATCCATCGGACTTCCCCGCCGGCGCGGTGGTGACCGTGCTCCTTGCCGCGGCTGATATGAACACGAACACCCTCACCGAGACCTGGCGCTTCAGCATCAGGGACCGGATGTCCCTCTACACGTCGAGCTCCGGAGTCGGGCCGATGGTGAACGCGATCGACCAGGCTCACCCCGACACCAACTACTCGGGCTTCACGGATAGCTTCCTGGTGGGAGGAGCTGCCGGCTACGAGGTGCGGATGCTCATCCGCTTCGCCCCCGCGGTGCCTGCTGGCCCCATCTTCGCAGGGAGACTGGACCTTGGGATCTGCCCTCCCTGGCCTCCCACCACACCCGTTGTCACCAGCATCGAGTGCTTCAGGCTGAACGTGGACTCGGCCGCCAACCAGGCCACCTGGAACCTCCGGCGCACCAACCCTTCGGAGGTCGCCTGGGGCTCTCCTGGCGCCAACGCGGTGCCCGGGGATCGCCAGGGCGTCGCGGCCGCGACCATGGATCCAGGGACTGCCTCTTCGGCGTACACCTATGTGAGCGACGATGTCCTGCCGTTGCTCCTGGAGTGGCAGGGTGGAGCCGGCTACCACGGCATCCTCTGCACTGTGCCGGTTGGGCAGGTGCCAATCTGCGGCTCCTATGGCAACCTGCCTCCCCTAATAGAGCTGGAGTACGGCCCCTCCCTGCCCTAGAGCTCATACTGGCTCACGCCGATCCGGGAATCCCCCCTGGACGCAGTTTCTAGATACACAAGCTCAGTCCGGACGGACGAGACGCCGGATCTCGCCGATGAAAGCATACTCCCCGGCGCCCAGGCGCCCGACTGGATCCAGGCGATCCGCCCTTATCTTGAGCCGTCCCTTGGAGTCCTCATCGACGACGCCGTCGTCCAGCCAGATGCCTCCAACAAGGCCGATGATGAGGGCCTGAGGGCCATTGCCGATCTCCTGGATCAGGTGACGGCGACAGGCGAAGGCGACGCGACAGCCCGCGACTCGGGGCAGGCGCGAGCCCTCGAATGGCACGGTCGAGAGCCCCAGGGCCTCCACCTCGGAGACCCCGAAGGGGAACGTGGCAGAGCTCGAGTTCATCTCCTCGAGCAGCTCCCTGTGGGGGATCATCACCACAGGGAGCTGCTCGAGGAGATGAACTCGAGCAGCT
>JAVEWA010000538.1:0-4964 GCA_034004785.1 Polyangia bacterium | reverse complement strand
CGCACCCCTGGCTCACCGCTCGGCTTCGGGCGCCTGGTCTGGCGCTTCTGTCGGCTCCACGGGGCTCGATGCTCCCCTGGACTGCGTCTTCCTCCCACCTGGGATGAGGGTGAGGGCCGCAAGGGCTGCCCATGAGGCGAAGAGGAAGACCGAGATCAGGCCGGCGTGGACGAGCTCGAGCTGATAGCCGGTCAGCACTGTGGCGGCGAGGAGCGCGGCCGCGAGGGCGAGGGGGAGATCCCTTGGTGCGGCGAGGGCCATGCCAGCGACGAGGGCCAGCGGGATGGTCAAGATGACCCAGTGGTGGATCCAGGCCACCGGGCTAAGGAGCACTATGCCGAGGGCGATCTGGGCCGCGAGCAGGTAGGAGTCCCGGTCGATCCGTCGCAGGGCGACCTTGAGGGCGCTCGCGAGGAGGCCGGCGATCATGGTGATCCTGAGCGCGGTGAAGATCGCGAGGATGGTCTCGGGCTCGAGGGGAGCGAGCAGGGTGCCGCACTTGCCGAACCAGGCCTGGAGGGCGAAGAGGAGGCTGTGGTTGGCGCAGTTGTCCCAGCAGGGCAGGACGGCCTTGCCGCCGAACAGGGTGTCCGAGAGCACTCCGGAGTAGGCGACCGCCATGTCCAGGGCCGCTCCGGGGCCGTAGGCGATGGCAGGGACGAGGAGGCAGCAGGCGATAACGCCCGCGGCGAAGCCGGAAAGAAAGAGGACGGCGCCCCGGAGCCGAAACCAGGGGAGGAGGAGCAGGAAGATGACGGGCGTGAACTTGATGGAGAAGCCCACTGCCAGCAGGGCGCCGGCGCCCAGGGCCTGGCCACGGAAGAGGAGGGCCAGGCCGCCCGTGACCGCGAGCAGCACGAAGGTGTTCACCTGGGACCACAGGATGTTGTCCATGAAGAACCAGGCGCAGCCCGCGAGGCTCGCGGCGGCGAGGAGGTCGGGTCTGGGGAGCTGGGCGGACCTCAGCAGCGCGGCGAGGAAGATGAAGATGAGGGGCAGCGCGGCGACCTGGAGGAGGTTCCAAAGGAGCGCCCCCCCGGGCACGGTCATGCTCGTGGTGGGCCTGAGCACCGAGGCGAGAAAGGGGGGGTAGTGATAGGGGAGGCCGTGCTTCTTCTCGAGGCCGTCATAGACGTTGCCGCCCATCGAGGCCTCGCGGGCGGCGGTCTGGTACACCTCGAAGTCGGCGGCGGCGCGGCGGTTGCGCAGCTTGCCATCCACCCTCAGGGTGTTGATGACCCCGAAGAGCACGAGCAGGCTCACGAGGAACCAGGCGACGTAGCGCTCTAGTCGCTCAGGAGGCAGGCTGCGCGGCATGGGCGCATTCTAACCCTAAATCCGGGAGGGTGGGCGACGGCGATGGCTATTGGGTCCGGGTCTGGGCCGTGGCCGGGGTTTGGGTCCGAGGCGGGGTCGGTCCGGGGCCGGGTTGAACGAGGAGAGACCCCTGGGAGATGAAACATGTGGCGATGGTTTCTCCGGTGCACGGCGCTTGGTCCTGGACAGGGCCCCGGAGAAAGCCTGCCGAGATGAGTCGCTCCCCCCTGTTTTGGCCAGTGAGCGGCGCTTGGGCCTGGCCAGGGCCCGGAGAGACCCCTGGGAGATGAAACATGTGGCGAGGGTTTCTCCGGTGCGCGGCGCTTGGGCTTTGGCTACCTGGCGAGCCCGGAGGAGCGCGAGGGGCGCCTCGTGATAGCGCGCCGACGCTCCGGCTGTGGCTATCTGGCGAGCCCGAGGGGTGCGAGTCTGGACAGGCGGACGAAGTCCTGGTCGGTGGTGAGGAGCTCGAGATCGTAGCGCAGGCAGAGCTGGGCGATGAGCGCGTCAATGGTGCCGAGCTGGAGGCCGCTCTTGCGGCACTGGTTCCGGAGCCGGGCTGCCTCGATGTGGTCCTCCCGGGTGGGGACGAGCAGTGGGAGGCTCGCGAAGCGCTCGAGGATTGTGTCCATATCCTTTGGGCCGGAGAAGCCCTGGAGAAGCTCCTGGAGCACGATGCCAGTCGAGTACAGCTCCTCGCCCTTTTTCAGCGCGGCGCCGAGACGGAGAACCGCGGGCTCCTCTGGGGGAGAGTCGCGGCGCAGGGCCAGGGACCAGACGCAGGTGTCCACGAAGAGGCTCAAAGGCGTCCCCGCGTCCCGCCCCGCGTCTCACCCTGCGTCCCACCACCCGTTCCACCACCTGACCCACCACCCGTCCCACCCCGATCGCGCTCCTGCTTGTAGTCGAAGCCAGGATCCCACTCGAGGGAGCCAAACAGCTCGAGAAGCCTTTTTTGCTCCCTCCTGGCGATGAACTCTTCCAAGGCGCGAGTCACCGCCGCCTTCTTGGTGCGCTCTCCGCTCACCTCCAGAGCCCGGTCGAGCAGGTCGGGATCTATCGAGAGATTGGTGGCCATGTGTGAACTCCTACACAACAATTGACACATGTGATGGGAGGAGTCAACCCAGCGCTGGCGCGAGGTGTAGATGCGAGGTGTGGATGCGAGGTGCAGATGCGAGGTGCGGATGCAAGGTGCGAATGGCGGGAGCGCCTTTGAGCCTCCCAGCCTCCGAGCATTTCCTGCGGTTTCGCGGAGGGAGGTGGGGGAGGATGGAGGTGGGGGGAGGGAAGGAGGGCGAGAGGAGAATTGGATTGGTCGGGGAGGAGCCGAGCGGCCTCAGTCCCACCAGCCCGAGCAGACCTGGATGTCCATCCAGTAGGAGCCGGGCTCGTCGCAGACGAGGTACTCCGGGCAGTCGCCGTTGCCCCGGCAGGGGATCTGGCAGGAGCGGGTCATGGTGTCGCTCGTGGAGGTGCAGGCATAGCCCCAGGGGCAGTCGCAGTCGTCCGTGCAGCGGAGGACCTCCCAGAGCACCTCCATGGCGGGCTGGCAGTAGTTCTTGTTGTTGTCGTAGGGACCTGGCTGGCAGGTGTGTCCGTCGGGGCACTCGGAGTCGGCGGTGCAGGCTTCGCGCTCCATGGCGCAGAAGCCCTCGGGCACGTCGAAGGCGTAGAATATGCACTTCATGGGCAGGGGGCAGTCGCTGTCCACCGAGCAGGTCTGGGTGCAGCTGCCGCCCCACTCGGGATCCACCATGCCCTCATATACGCACCCAAGGGGCCAGGAGCACTGGCAGTCGTAGCGGCACTGATCCCCATGGGAGCCGGGCACGCCGTCCCAGAGGTAGCACTGGCAGTCCTCGCCATCCATGCACTCCCGCACGCGGAAGCTGGTGAGGAGGGTCGGCCCGTTCCACGCGTGGTCGTCCCACACGGTCCACCCTCCGGGCTCGAGGTCTGGCAAGGCCAAGATCTCGGGCTCCAGGCGGAGCACGTCCGAGCAGTAGTCGGTGCCGTGATAGACCCAGAGGTAGGGCATGACGTGAACTTGGCGGGCCTCCCAGTCTAGCGAAACCCTGACCCCGGCCAGGCGGTTGCAGCCTCCCACCGCCACGTCCACCTTGAGGCGGACCGAGATCCCCTGGGGCATGCCTTCGGAGAGCCAACCGTGAGGCGAAAGGACGTTGGCTTCCTGTGCCGGGGTGGCGAAGAGCTCCCACCACTCGTCCTCTTCGCAAACCCCGGAGTCGGGCTGGGGCCCCGAGTCCCTTGGGACCGTGGAGTCCCTGGGCGGGGCAGCGTCCTGTCCTGGTCCGGCGTCCTGCCAGGTGCCCCAGGGAGTTCTGCCTCCGCAGCCCGAAGCGAGGAGCAGGGCGGGCGCGAGGAGCATGGCCAGCGCGAGGCGCAGGGCGGGCGCGAGGAGCATGGCCAGCGCGAGGCGCAGGGCGGGTGCGAGGCGCATGGCCGGCGCTGGGCGCAGGGCGGGGGCGAGGCGCCGGGCGGGCGCAATGAGCGTTGTTGGTTTGGGCTTCGTTAGGGCACGTTGTTTCATGGGACTGCCTGAATAGGGCTATGGGTCCTGGCCCACCCAGAGGTCGTGGCAGCCGTAGTCCGGGTCGCAGCGCAGCGCGGGCGAGATCGAGCAGGGCTCGCAGAGCACGGCATCGCAGTGCAGCGGCTGACATCCTTCGGGGGGGCTGGCGGTGGGCAGGGTCAGGCAGGGGTCGCGGCCCACCATGCTCAAAGGCCAAGCCTCGGGGCAGGGGCAGCACTCCCGCCAGTTCAGGAGGCGGGTGCAGTCGTCGTCGCTCGCGCACTCCGACACGAAGAAGCAGCTCGAGCCGTTGCACTCGGTCGCCCTCGAGGGCGGGGGCGCGGGCATGCAGTCTATGTAGTCGCACTCGGGATCCCAGCGATCGAGGCACTCCTGGGGCACGTCGTTCCAGTAGCCCGACCAGTAGGAGAGGCAGAGGTCGGCCTCGATGTCCGAGACCGTGGCGGCAAAGGCGTGCTCGCAGCAGTTGTCCGTGCGGATGGCCAGCACGCATTGGTCATCCAGGGTGCAGTGGCCCTCCTTGAACACGCACTGGCCCCCCTGGCAGTCGGGGGTGCGGCCCAGGTCCGAGCAGTAGGGGCAGAGCGAGGGCGGGCACTCGTGGGGGAAGCAGCCGTCGGGCCACTCGGCGCCTTCGGGCACCAGGCAGGGATCAGCGGCCAGGTCCTCGAGGCTGGCCGAGAGGGGGCAGGAGCAGCAGTCGTCGGCCTTGTAGGCCACGACGCAGTCGGAGGCCCGGCTGCACTCGCCGGTGACGTTGTTGTTGTTCTGGTTGGTGTTCGTGTTGGAGTTCTGGTTCTGGTTCTGATTCTGGTTCTGGTTGTTGCTGTTGTTGGCGCCGGCGTCCTGGTTGCCGTAGAGGGTGCGGCCGCCGCAGCCGATGGCCAGGGGCACGGCCAGGAGCAAAACCAGGTGTAGCGGCCCGAAAAGGAGCGCCGGATAGAGGTCGCGAGGCATGTCCCGGTGCGGGCGATGGGTGCATTGGGAGCGGATCATGGCGGCTCTCCTTGCTTTCGAGCGGGGCCCTGGGCGCCCCGGGCCAGGTACGGTCAGTAAGTACGACAGGAGATAATTGTAGCAAGAAACGAAC
>JAVEWA010000537.1:0-4969 GCA_034004785.1 Polyangia bacterium | reverse complement strand
GGCTGATGCATTTCCGCCCGGTTCCCCCCGGCACCGGGGGGTACTCAGTGATCGTCGACGGCTACGCAGGCGCAGCCGACTCCTTCACGCTCCAGGTGACCTGTCCCTGAGTCAGGTCGACAGTCCATGCTGCCAGCGATAATCGGCTACTTGATTAGCTCGGAAGCCGAGCCTACCTTCGAGGACCTGTCGAGCCATACGTCCAGGACCGCCAAGTCGCGGCAGGCCGGATTCGCTTCTTCTCGGCGGGATTGACCTGGATGCCGCACCAAGGTGTTCGCTTATGAGAGAGAGAATCACAGAAGAACGATCGTTTCGCGAATTCGCGTCCCGCCATGGCTTCACCGCCGCTCCGGGAGGCGGGCTGTCGATCCAAGGTACCCTGGACGGTGTCGCGCTCTCGATCTCCAAGGTGAATCGGGGGCAGTCTCGAAACTCGTGGCTGGTCACCCGCTTTCTAGCCGCGGCGCAGGCCGAGATCCCCGCCGATCTCGTCGCGTACAAGCCCAACTTCCGCTGGCGCTTCTCGGGCCCGCGGAGGATTTCCGACTCCCTCGGGTCCGGCGGGCTGTTCGGCTTCGTGCACCACGATCCGGTGGGTGATCCCGAGCTCGACCGGAAGCTCGTCATCTACGCGAACGACGTCCCCCTCGCGCGTGCGCTGCTCACCACGCCTTCGGTAAAGGCAGCGGTCCTCGCCGCGCTCGCGGCCGCGGGACACATTCGGATCCACGAGTCGCAGGTCGCGGTCGAGCTCTCCGAGCGCCGCCGCGGCGTGCTTCAGCTGATCTCGACCGCTGATGAGGTGGAGGCCTTCGCACGCACCGCGACCGACGTGGTACGGGCGCTCGTCGCCGCGTGCAGATTGTCCCGATACTAGACCAAATCGTTCACACCATTGTCCCCCTCTCCGAAATGGTTGGCGTGTTGAGCTGGGTTCTTACGACCCAAGGGAGCGTGAAGGGCTGTCTCGATCGATGATGGCAGTCGATGTGCCCGCGGGAGCCGGGACCACAGATGGAGGAGGCTAGCTCTTCTCTGGGCTCCTTGGCTTTCCAAAGAGCAGTTCGAGGTCGATCTCGATGGCGTCGAAGGGCTCGGCGCGTATCGTGCGCGGTGCCGTGTGGATGGCGACGATCAGGTAGCCCTCGGGGGTCGAGCGCAGGATGTCTAGTGTCTTCGCACGTGGGTTCACGAGCCACACGTGGGGCACCCCCACCCGATGATACACTCCGAGCTTCTCTTCTCGGTCGAAGCTCTCGCTGCGCGGCGAGATCACCTCGCAGACCCAGTCTGGCGCCAGCTCGAAGTACGCCGTCTCGGGCAGCTCGGGCATGCGCTCCAGGCGCCAGCCGGCGAGATCCGGCACGAGCACGTCCGGACCGAGGTGAAGCTCTGGCTCGAAGAGGATCCACCAACCCCCGGGCCCTCCACGACCGAAGTCGAATGGCGGATGCAAGAGCCCGCCCAACGCTGATGAAGCGCGCGCGTGAGCCGGCGAAGGACGCGGTGAAGCCACGAGCCGTCCACCGACGATCTCGCCAATGAGGTTGTCGGGCAGGGCCTCCAGATCCGCGTAGGTGGCTGGCGGAGTCTGCGGGAGCCTGCTCTTTTCACTGACCATGGGTGAATACTAGCATCCCCGCTGTCTCCAGGCCACATGCGCCACGTCGTGGCGATGCCAAAGGCTGACCGCGCCCCAGGCCAGCAACGCCAGCCATGCAACGCCAGCCATGCAACGCCAGCCATGCAACGCCAGCCATGCAACGCCAGCCATGCAACGCCAGCCATGCAACGCCAGCCATGCAACGCCAGCCATGCAACGCCAGCCATGCGACGTACGGGGCTGCTCCACCTCCGGGCGCACCTCCTAATGCACCTCCAGAGGCACCTCCTCACGCCAGAGGGACGACCTTCGAGCCCCGGATCCTCGTATCGCGAGTGAGCAGAGGCACGCCGTGCGCCAGGCTGGTGGCCGCTATCAGCTCGTCCGCCGGATCGCCCCGGAAGTCGAGCTGTGTCATGGCGCGGCAGACCTGGAGGTCGATTGGCCAGACATGCAGCCGGGCGAGCAATCGGCGGACCCTCGGATCCTCGAGATCCAGCTCTATACGTCCGAGCTGCGCCAGCTTGGTTAGCTCCCAGAGCACTATGGCGCTGATGCTCCAGGGCTGACTGGTAAGCAGCTTCCGCTCTCGTGGCTTCAGCGTCGCCGTGAGGGCGTGGATGAGGATGTGGGTATCAAGATTCAGCATCCCAGCGGAGCCCCGTGGACAAGATGTCGCCGTGTACGACGAGGGTTTCGGAGAGAGCGCCTATCAGATCGGAGTGCTCGGTGGAGAGGGGCACCAGACGAGCAACTGGCTTTCCGTGTTTCGTGATGACTATTCCTTCCGGACCCACCTCGTCGAGCAGCGCGAGGCACTGCTCCTTGAACTTCGTAGCGCTGATGCTCTTCATGTCCTCAGGATACCAGTGGCCAATCTTTATGACCAGTCATATTTACTGTCCATTTGTCGATCGGCCGAGAGGAATCGCCGTCGCTCGATGTGTTGATTCGGGTCTCTGGCCACCGATGGCGCTGGGCCCGAGGGCTGGGCCCTGAGGGCTTGCGCCGCGGGGTGACGCCGCGTATCAATTGACCTGCGCGGTTACCTGCACGGTGACCTGCACTTTGACCTTCCTGTAGGAGCCAGCCAATGTCCGAGAAGACCCTGCGGGTCGAGCTCTTGTCCATGACCCCGGACGCCCTGCCCCTAATCTACGCCGCCTTTCGGCAGTGCTACCACGCCGGCTTCGTGGCCGACATGTGGCCCAGGCTCCTGTCCGGTGAGATCGACCGGGAGACCCAGGCGGACTTCGTTCGCAAGACCATGGAGTCTGGCCACGACAGCCCGGTTGAGCACGTCTCCATGACCTTTGCGGTCGAGGGCGTCTCGCGGGCCTGCTCCCACCAGGTGGTGCGCCACCGAATCGCTTCCTATTCGCAGCAGAGCCAGCGCTACGTCGCCGAGGACGAGATCGACTACATCCTCCCGCCTGCCATCGCCCGCATTCCGGAGGCCCGTGAACGGTTCGAGCGGTTCATGTCCGAGGCCCAGGCCGCCTACAACGACCTGCGTGGCATCCTCGCCAGCCACGGACGCAAGGCAAAGGCCAACGAGGATGCACGGTTCGTGCTTCCCCAGGCCGCCGAGACCAAGCTCGTCCTGACGATGAACGCCCGAAGCCTGCACCACTTCTTTCACCTGCGCTGCTGCCAGAGGGCCCAGTGGGAGGTCCGCGCCTTGGCCAGCGCCATGCTGACCATCTGCAAGGAGAGGCTGCCCGCCCTCTTCGCGATGGGGGGCGCCAAGTGCGAGCAGCTCGGCTACTGCCCCGAGTCTCCGAAGTTCGCCTGCGGCAAGTACCCGACCCGCGCTCCCGGGCGCTGAGCGAGGAGGACCGTCGGATGAGCTCTAGTAGATGTTTCAAGGTTGGACGACCCACCCTCGCAGTCCTCGGATTTCGAGCGGCGGGCTCACTCCTGGCAGCTCTCGCATGCGCTTGCGCTTGCGCCTGCTCCATCTCCTGCAAGGGTGGTTCGAGCAAGGGGGGCGCCGATGCCGGCCCCATAGTCTGCCAGGACCTGAGCGAGCGCCTGCAGCCCGCAGTCACCGGAGACCTCTGGGTCCGCGCCGACGGTGACGACGCGAGTGACGGCAGGACCAGGGCGACCGCCCTTGCCACGATCCAGCGGGGGGTGGACCTCCTCCAGCCTGGCGAGACCTTGGTCATAGGCCCGGGGGAGTACTTCGGCCCGGTCCGGGCCGCGGGCCTGGGCAGCCAGGAGGCGGAGACCGTGATCCGGGCCGAGATTCCCGGCACAGTCCTTCTACGCGGCGACCGGCCCGCGCCCGCCTTCCGGCCCCTCGAGGGGTACCGCCGGGTCTACGTGGCCGACTTCGACTCCGACGAAGAGGTCCAGGTGATGAACGAGGTGGATACGCTGCGGGTGCTGCCCCGGGTGCCCAATATCGCGGAGCTCGAGTTTTCCCCGGGCCGCTTCTTCCAGGACCTCGCCGCCGGCCGGCTGTACGTCTCCAGCTCGGACGCCGGGCCCGCTGACCGGCACGCCTATACCCTGACGGTGATCGGCACCCACGGTCTCTACCTCGACGCCCCAGTGCGGGTCCGGGTCGAGGGACTGGCCGTGACTGGATTCAACAGCTACATCGGCCAGGCCTACGGGGAGCAGACCCTCTGGGCGACCTACGGCATCTTCTTCCGGAACGGGAAGCGAAGCGTGATCCGCGGCTGCATGGCCTACTTGAACGGCCGCGGCATGGGGACCTCCAACGAGTATGACGAGACGGCCGGGGACAACTCGATAGAGAGCTGCCAGGCCTGGGGAAACGGAGGCGTGGGGCTCGGCTACGACACGGGCGGCATCGATCTGCTCTACGCACGGAGAGACCAGGTGCGTGACTCCGTCGCCTTCCTGAACCAGGCCAACGGGATCTCGATGCGCGGCGGCGTCACGGACCACACCGAAGCCGACGCCAGCTTCGTCCGCGGCTCCCTGTCCTGGGGCAACCTCGAGTACGACTTCTGGATCAAGGCCGGCGAGAACTTCAACTACTACGAGAGCTCCGTTGCCCTCGGCCGGACGGGGAATACCGACCATCTGCGACGCTGCGTCACGGGCGCTGGGGCGGCGCAGGGAGACGACAGCATCGTGCTCGACCTGGAGGAGGGGCTGGACCTCGATCGCGAGTTCGCCGACCCGCTCAATCAGGACTTCCGCCTTCAGGCCGGCTCCCGGTTCATCGGCGCCGCAACTGGCGGCGGAGATCGGGGCGCGTTCGACCACAACGAGGACGTCCGCTATCTGGCCCCAGATGGAAGTGACGACGCCGACGGGCTGTCCATCGATCAGGCCTTTGGGACCTTCGCCCGCGCCCTCCAAGGCCTCGCGCCCGGCCACACC
>JAVEWA010000536.1:0-4973 GCA_034004785.1 Polyangia bacterium | reverse complement strand
GGCCAGGGCGCCGCGGAGCCAGCGCTGCAAAGGGGTCGGGGGAAGGGAGGCATCGAAGGGCTCGGTGAGGGCGACCCGGGCCTCGGTCACCTGCGCGCCCCTCAGGCCGATGAGATGGTCGAGCTGCCCCTCGGAGCGGCCAGTGGGCGAGTACTGGTTGTCATAGGTGTGCCCCACGCCGCTCGACAGGGAGATGGTCTGCCAGAGCTCGGGCCTCGACTGGGCGAGCTCGCTCAGGAAGGAGAACCAGAGGGGGTACTGGGGGCCGGTGTTCAGGTCGCCGCCCAGGAGGAGGGGCCCCTCGGTGTGGGCGTCGATCCAGCCGAAGAGCTCCCTGAGCTGCGTGGCGCGGTTCGCCTCCAGGGGATCGTGCCGGGGGCCTCCCAGGAACATGGCCTCGCCCCGCGAGCCGAGGTGCGGCCCTAGGGTGGCAGAGGGGTTGTCGATGAGGTGGGTGTTCACGATGGAGAGGCGCGAGCCGTCTCCGAGGGTCGTCCTCGTGAAGAGAGCCGATCTCCGGGTGACCCGCCCCGGGGCGTCCACCGAGTAGGTCCGTTCCCGGGCGGGCTCGAGGGGATGGCGGGAGAGGACCAGCAGGCCCGCACCGAGCCTCCGGTCGCTCGAGTAGTCATCGCTCTGCACGTAGTGGGGCAGGGAGGGGGCCGCCTTGAGCACGGCGGCCTCCCTGCCTCGCCACACCTCCTGGCAGAGCACGAGGTCGGGCCGGAGCTCATCGAAGCGTCGCACCAGCTCACAAAGCCGCGCCATGGTGAGGCGGGCACCCTCGGAGCGGCCTCTTATGGCCCAGGTGTTGATGGTGAGGGCTCGCAGCCGGAGCCGCGCCTGGATATTGGAGGATTCGGTCATTTGTGACCCAGGTGCCAAGTCTATCATTCGAACTCTCTCTTTGGGGCCCTGGGCGGGCGAGCCTTGTTCGTCGGACGCCAGGCGCCCACCGGGCGGAGTTGCGCCCTGGCGGTATCCCGGTGCAACCCATCGTTATTACTACTGCCCTGGGCATAGGAGGATGGAGCGCCAGGAGAAAGGGAGGTGGCTCGAGAAAAATGCCGTTGCATCCCGCGCTGCTCCGCGGTAGTTGACCCCTCTACATTCTGTTTTATCGCCACGCCGCGTGCGCGGACGGAAGGAACCCAAATGAAGAAGAGAATGCACGGGTCGAAGACCCTCCTAGGCATCCTGGTCGTCTTGTCGGCGAGCCTCGCCCTCGGGGTGGCCTGCCAGAAGCCGCAGAAGAAGGACCCCAAGGCCAAGGGCGCCGCCGGCGATCCCCTCGGGGGCCCTGTCCTCGAGTCCACTACTGGCGGACCGGGCGCAGAGGGCGCGCAAGGGGCGCCCGGCGTAAAGGGGGCCCCAGGTGCCGCCGGCGCCCAGGGCGCGCCCGGGGCTGGGCCGCAGGGGCCCTGCGACCGCTACAGGGCAGCCCTCTGCAAGGCGGCGGGCGAGCAGTCCAGCACCTGTCAGGCCGTGAGGACGACCCTTCACCTCATGCCTCCGGCGGCCTGCGAGGCCGGGATCAAGGACCTCGAGTACTCCACCAAGAAGCTCGCCGAGGAGCGTCTGAAGTGCGACGAGCTCGCCAAGAAGCTCTGCGCGGACCTCGGTCCCGAGACCCAGACCTGCAAGATGGTCCAGACCCAGACCCCGCGCTTCCCGCCGGAGCGCTGCAACTCCATGATGCAGAACTACGACAAGGTCCTGGCAGAGCTGAAGACCATGGAGGAGGCCAACAAGCCCCTCACGCCCGAGAAGCGGGCCATGATCGCCGGAGACGCACCGAGCTCCTTCGGGCCCAAGGACGCCAAGGTGGTGGTGGTGGAGTTCTCGGACTTCGAGTGCCCCTTCTGCAGCAAGGCCGCGGCCACCATGAAGCAGATCAAGGAGAAGTACGGCACCAAGGTCAGGCTCGTCTTCAGGCACTTCCCGCTGCCCATGCACAAGAACGCGCCGCTGGCGCACCAGGCCTCCCTGGCCGCCGCGGCCCAGGGCAAGTTCTGGGAGTACCACGACCTGGTATTCACCAACACCAGAGCCATCGACCGCGCCACCCTGGAGAAGCACGCCGAGACCTTGAAGCTGGACATGGCCAAGTTCAAGAAGGCCCTGGACGACAAGACCTACGAGGCGGCGGTGAAGGCTGACATTGACCTCGGGCAGAAGGTCGCCGTGCGAGGGACGCCGACCCTGTTCCTGAACGGCGAGCGGGTGCAGAACGCGCTGGATTTCGACGCCCTGTCCAAGACCATCGACGCCGCCCTGGCCAAGTAGGGCAAGTCTCTCCGTCCCCCTCCCGAGTCGCCCTCCGCGTCTTCTCAGTGTTCGGTCCGAGGGGCCTCGATCTCCACGAGGGCGTCCACGATCACGGGCTGTCCGTCGGGATCGATCAAAATCGGGTTGATATCCACCGCGCGGATCTCGGGGTGGGCCATGCCCAGGGCGCCGAGGCTGGCGAGCAGGCGCGCGAGGGCCTCCTTCCGCACCGGCGGCAGGCCCCGGAGATCCTCCAGCAGGCGGGCGGCGCGGAGCTCATCGAGCATGGCGTGGGCCTCAGTGAGATCGAATGGCGCCAGGCGCCAGGAAGTATCCCCGAGGGCCTCCGCGAAGATGCCTCCCAGCCCGAACATGACGCAGGTAGGGAGGCCGGGGAGCCGAGTCATGCCCGCGGTCAGCTCCCTCGGATCCGCCAGCATTGGCGAGACCAGGAGCCGCCATCTGGGGCCCGCCGGCGCCATCGCCAGGAGCTGGTTGGCCGCCTTCATGACGCCCTCTTCGGTCGTGAGGTGGAGCCGGACCGCACCGGCCTCGGTCTTGTGGGCGAGCCCGGGGGCGCTGAGCTTCAGGGCGACCGGGAAGCCGAGCCCGCAGGCAGCGGCTACCGCGTCCGCGGAGCTGGTCACGGCCCGCTCGGGGAGCAGCGGCATGGACCAGGCGCCGAGGAGCGACTTGGCTTCGTGCTCGGCGAGGCTTCCATTGCCGGAGGCGAGGGCCTCGCCCAGGATGGCCTTGGCCTCGACCGGGGCGGCCACGGCGGCCAGGACCGTACCTGGCATCCTCTCTTGGCCCTGACTTAGCGATTCCCTGATCCGCTCCGATGCCGCGTATGCCGCGTGGCTTCGGCCGAGGAGCAGGGCGGCCTCCTCTGGCGAGTCCACCGTGGGGAGGCCAGCGTCGAGGAGGCGCTGCATGATCTCGTCGTGGGGGTCGTGGAAGGCCGAGTGGACGATTGGGAGGCCGAAGCGCGCGGGCATGCCGAGAAGCGGCGCCAGCGTATCTCCCGTGGCCAGGAACTCCTTGAAGACCTCGTAGGTGGCGCCTTCGGGCAGGAGCCGGCGCACGTTCTCGAACATGATCCGCTCCATGCCCGTGCCGGGGATGCCGTGGATGACCAGGCCGTCCACCTCGCCCGAGGAGAGGACCTTCTCCGGCAGGGCCCCGGACAGGAGCCCGAGCTGGAGGAGGTAGGTCATGTCCACCGGGTTTGTGGCCTGCGCTGTTTGGGGCAAGTCCTGCATGAGGTCGGCCTGCAGCCGCCCCGAGAAGACCGGCAGGCAGAGCCCCTGGCGCTCGGCCGCGTCCGCGATGGTGGCGGCGGGGCCCCCCGAGTGGGTGACCACTCCCAGGCGTCTGCCCTTCATGGGGGGCTGGTGGGCGAGCATCCAGGTCTGTCGGTAGAGATCCCGCACGGAGTGGACCCGGAGCACCCCGGCCTGCCTGAGCAGGCCATCCATGACGGCATCGGGGGAGGCCAGGGCCCCGGTGTGGCTCGCACCTGCCCGGGCCCCCGCCTCCGAGCCCCCCACGTAGAGGGCCACGATGGGCTTGCCCGCCTCTGCCACGGTGCGGCGGGCGACCTCCACGAAGCGCTCGGCCCGGCGGAGGCCCTCCAGGTAGATGGCGATGGCCTTCAGGTCCTCGCAGGTGGCGAAGTGCTCGAGCACGTCCACCACGTCGAGGTCAGCCTGGTTGCCCACGCTTACCGCCTGCGAGAGGCCAAGACGCTGCTCTTGCAGCCAGCCCAGGCTCTGGGTGACGTAGGTGCCGCTCTGGCTGATGAGGCCCACGCCCCCTCGGGCGTCCGAGAGGTTCGGGAAGTAGGTGCAGTTCAAGTGGGCGCCCATGTTGAGGACGCCGATGCAGTTGGGACCCACGAACCGGATGCCGTGGCGCCGCGCCACCTCCACGATCTCCGCCTCGAGGGCCTCGCCACTGGCGCCCAGCTCCCTGAAGCCGCCCGAGACGATGACCGCGTGCCGAACTCCGGCCTGCCCGAGCTCATCCAGCATGGGCGGGACCACAGCGGTGGGCAGGATCAGGATGGCCAGGTCCACCGGGCCCGGCAGGTCCCGCGGAGCGGCGTAGGTGGGCCGGCCCAGCACCTCTGGCTCGGTGGGGTGCAGGAAGGAGACCTCGCCCGGGAAGCCCTGGTTGAGGAGCGACAGGGCCTGCACAGTGCCCATCTTCATGAAGTTGTTGGAGGCTCCGGCGATGACCACCGAGCGCGGGTTCAGGATGACCTCGAGGGGATGATTCATTGCGTCTCCATGCGGCGGTGGCGAGACGTCGCGCAGCACGGCGTAACGTAGCGCAGCGTAACGTAGCGTCACGTCACGTCACAAGGCGTCGCACCGCGCCACGTCACGAGGCGTCGCGTAGCGTCGCCTCGCCTCGCGGCGCGATGCTCGGCCACATGGCCGGCCCAGTCAAGAGGTCAGGGGCCGAGAAAGCACCCGAGGCTCGGGAGTCGGCCGGCTAGGGAGCGCAGCGGAGGCCCACGTTCACGTTGTCGAAGCGGGCCAGGTAGGTCGAGCTGCAAAGCCCGGTGCAGCCGGTCTGGAAGTAGGGGCCCGCGTACTCCAGGGAGTCGCTCACGTAGGTCGAGTCAGTGCCGGTGCCGTTGAAGGAGTAGGTCCCGGAGGCCGGGTCCGAGAAGTTGCTGGATCCGTCGCTCCGCGCCA
>JAVEWA010000535.1:0-4981 GCA_034004785.1 Polyangia bacterium | reverse complement strand
GACTCGTCGCCTCGGCCAGGGAGTCGGTGTTCGCATCCCTCTGGGCGAGGGAGGCCAAGGCCCTGGCGGAGTCCTTCAAGGAGGCCCTCACGCGAGGCCTGGACTTGGTGATCTTCTCCTTCACTCCGGTGCCCGAGGAGCTCGGGCGGGTCCTCACCTACGGCTTCCCCGAGGGCGAGCTGGGGGCCCACTGGCCCCACAGGATAATCCTCGTCGCGGATCTCAAGAGGCTGGTGGTGGGGGGCGCCGAGGAGACCGAGGAGAACCGCTCGGTGGTCACTGACGAGCCTGCCCTGGTGGAGATGGCCGTGTCGAACCTCGTCCTGGACATCACCCTGCTCGGAGAGCGGACAGGGCAGGACACAGCCGACGTGGTCTCGCGCCTGACCGAGCGCATGGCGCCCGTGGACGAGCTCCTGGAAACCCGGCGCCAAATGTCATAGTCTCCTTGTCGCTGGGAGGCTTCCATGTCAAAGGCGAGGTTGCTCGGACGTGACGGACCCGGGGCTCGGGGTCGAGAGGACCAGGGCTCATGAGCCTGAAGAAGATGGCGCTTACGCCAGGGCAGATCGTGGCGGGGGCATATCGGGTGGACTCCCTTATGGAAGCAGGCGGCTATGCCGAGGTGTTTCTCGCCTCCCGTCTGGCCGACGGCATGCCCGTGGCCATCAAGGCGCTACGGCTCGACGTGGAGCATGGGGATCCTGCCGCGCCGGAGCGCTTCGCCAGGGAGGCGGCGATGGTGGCTCATCTCGAGCATCCGAACCTCGTGCGAATCCTCGACTTCGGCCGGATCAACCATCTGGCGCTCTTCATGGTGATGGAGCGGCTCGAGGGCGCCAACCTGGAGTCCCTCCTCTACAAGTCCGCTCTCGCTCCGGGGCGGGTTTGGCACATCCTCTGCCAGATCCTCGACGCCCTGGTCGTGGCCCACGGCCAGGGGGCAGTGCACCGGGACCTCAAGCCCTCGAACATCTTCCTGTGTCCGGTGGCCAATGCCCGCCCCGGCGATCCGGTGGACTGGGTGAAGATCCTGGATTTCGGATTTGCCAGGGGAATCTCCAAGACGCTCGGCAAGGAGCTCCGCCGGACCCTCACCCTGGACGGCGCCATCGTGGGCACTCCTGGCTACGTGGCCCCAGAGCTGCTTCAGAAGGGCGGCAGGCTGACGCCGCTCGTGGATCTCTATGCCGTGGGCGTCATCGGGCACGAGATGCTCACTGGAGCGCCCGCCTTCCCTGGAGAGGGGCTGGAGCGCGCCTCGCTCCAGGTGACGAGCGAGCCGGCGGAGCCGCCAGAGGAGATTGCTGACACTGACCTTTACAAGACAGTCCGAAGGCTCATGGCCAGGGATCCTCTGCAGCGCACCCAGAGCGCCGAGGCCGCCCTCGCGGAGCTTCGGGCCCTTGGGGACCCTCCGGGCCGCCTGTGGGGATGAGCCTTTGGAGACCAAGGAGAAGCTCAGAGCAGGTCTTGGTCTGCTCCTGGGGCGCCCGCGTGTCTTACTGTTTCCCCTCGCTCGGTGATCCGGGCTATTATGAAAGCCTGATGGCCGAGGCGGTGATGAGAAGGCGTCGAGAGGTGATATCTGGTCCTTGCGTTGACCGGTGCTTCTGCCTTCCCGGCTATTTTTCGCTGGTTGCAGCCTGCCTTGCGGCCATTTTCGTGGCATCCGGCTGCCGGTGGGACCCCTCGGGGCTCACGCCTCCATTCCAGCCGGACGGCGCGCCAAGGGATGGGGCCTCAAGCGATGCGAGCGCTCTGGACGGCGGCTTGCCCGACGGCTCCGAGCGCTGCGGCAACGGGATCCTGGATCAGGGAGAGGCCTGCGACGGAGAGCTCCTCGGGGGCGCGACCTGCCTGAGCCAGGGCTTCACAGGGGGTGCTCTGGCCTGCACGAGCCTCTGTATTTTCGACTACCGAGGCTGCGAGGGCGCTCCAGAGTGCGGCAACCACCTGCGGGAGCCGGGCGAGGCCTGCGACGGCACCGACCTCGGAGGCGCAACCTGTCTCGGGTTTACCGGGTTGCCACACGGGACCTTGACCTGCACGAGCTCCTGCGCCCTGGACGGCTCGGGCTGTCACTACTGCGGCAACGGCTCCATCGGCGGCCCGGAGGAGTGCGACGGCGACCTGGGGGGGGCCACCTGCGTGAGCCTCGGCTACACTGCCGGCGTCCTCGCCTGCGGCCAGGACTGCCGCTTCGACGTGGGCGGCTGCACTACCTGCGGTGACGGGATCTGCAGCGCGAGCGCGGGGGAGCGCTGGGACCAGTGTCCCCAGGACTGCGGCTGGCTGAGGCTGACCGGGGGCGCGACTCATAGCTGCGGCCTCAAGAAGGACGGCTCGGCCTGGTGCTGGGGCGCCAACGACAGGGGGCAGCTCGGCGACGGGACCACGCAGCCGAGCATCCTGCCCAAGCGGGTGCTCCTCGGCATGCCCGTCCTTGACATCTCCGCTGGCGAAGGCTTCACCTGCGCGGTGCTTTCGAATGCGAGCCTGAACTGCTGGGGCAAGAACGACAAGGGGCAGCTCGGCGACGGCACGATAGTGGATCGCCTGGCCCCCACCCTCGTGCCAGGCCTCGTGGACCTTCGCCAGGTGGCGGCGGGGGGATCCCACGCCTGCGCCATGACGAACGCCGGCGCTCTCTATTGCTGGGGCATGAACGACAAGGGACAGCTCGGGGACGCCTCCACCGTGGACAAGCTGAGCCCCGTGTCCGTGTCCACCGCCACCGGCATGACGGTAGTCCTCTCCCTGACCGCCGGGCAGAAGCACACCTGCGCGGTGGACGCGCAGAAGGCGGCCTGGTGCTGGGGCGACAAGGGCACTGGGCGCCTCGGAGACGGTCTCAACCTGGATCAGAACCGGCCCTCGGCCGTGTCGAACACCACGGGCCTCGTCCTCGTGAGGCAGATCTCCGCGGGCAACACCCACACCTGCGCGGTGTCCGAGTCGGGGCAGGCCTTCTGCTGGGGCTCCAAGGCAGCGGGCCGCCTGGGAGACGACGCCAACGCCGATCAGCCCGTGCCCTCCCCAGTCTCTACGAGCACTGGTCTGGTGCTTTCATCCGCCATTACCGCTGGGGGCGGCCATTCCTGCGCCATCAGGGACGACGGGGCAGTCTTCTGCTGGGGCGAGAACGCCGACGGCGCGGTGGGGGACAACAGCACCACGGACCGGACTGTGCCCGCGGCGGTCGTCACTACCACGGGCCTGGTTCCTGCTGCTGGGCTCTACGCCGGGGGAAAACACGTGCTCGGCTGGAACGCCCAAGGCGACGCCTGGGGTTGGGGCGAGGGCGGCGCCGGCCAGCTCGGGGACGGCTTCACCCTGGATCGGCTGATTCCCACGCCAGTCTCCACCAACTGAGCGCGAGAGTTTCCTCCTGCCTTCCTAACCCGGCCCGGGCTCTGCCTCGGACCTTAGCCGGGAGAGCCAGGCGCGGAAGTCCTCGGGCAGCGGGCTCTCGATAACGAGGCCATCGCCTGTGCTCGGGTGCGGAAAGGCGAGGGAGGAAGCGTGCAGCATGAGCCTCGGCGGCTCCTGGCCGGCGCTGTCATGGCCCGGGCGCGCCCCCTCCGCGAGGCCGTAGAGATCGTCGCCCATGATTGGGAGGCCAGCTCCGGCGAGGTGCACGCGGATCTGGTGGGTTCGCCCGGTGCGCGGCCGCGCTTCCACGAGCAGCCCTCGGGCGAAGGTCTCGAGGAGCCGGAAATCAGTGCGGGCCGGAGCCCCGCCCGAGCGGACCGCCTGGTAGCGCGTGCGCTTCCCCATCCCTTTTCGCCGCGGGGCAGGGCCGAGATAGTTCTCGACTGTCCATGTCGAGGGAGGCGGCTCCTTCGGCCGGACTGCCAGGGCAAGGTAGGTCTTCTGCACCAGCCGCTCGGAGAAGAGACGCCCGAGTGCGGAGTTTACCGCCGGATCCTTTGCGAATAGGAGCGCTCCCGAGGTGTCGCGGTCCAGGCGCTGGTGCAGGCCGAGGTAGGGCGCTCGCTCAGTATTCTCGATCCCGTCCCGCTCTCTAAGGTAGCGCTCGGTCGCGGCCACGAGGCTGTCCCTCGCGGCGTCCAAGGTAGCGTGGGTGGGCAGGCCCGGCGGCTTGTCCACCACCAGGAGCTGTCCATCCTCGTAGAGGATGCGCTCTTCGGTCATCACGAAGCGTCGGGCGCGGGCCGCTCCTCGGGCTTCGAGGCGCTCGAGGTCAACCCGGGCCTCCACGCGGGCGCCTGGCCCCAAGACGGCGGACGCCGCTCTGACAGGACGGCCGTTTACAGACACCGCGCCCGCCACGATGATCCTTCGCACCGCGCCCTTGGACAGGGGCTGGCCGCTGCTCTCGGCCAGGTGCTCGGAGAGCAGCTCGTCGAGGCGCCGGCCGAGGTCCGCGTCATGAGTCCAGAAGGTGATGCGGCGGAAGGGCATCAGGGGTGCGGTTGTCCTTGTCGGCCTGGCTCGATGAGGTACGAGAGAAAAGTCACGCTAATAGCGGGCGCCGGGGTCAGTACGCCCGGATGCTCACATCGTCCACCTGCCAGAAGTCTCCCGAGGTGGCGGCGTGGACGTAGTAGAACCGGAAGGCGACATTCGCCTGTCCTGCCACTTGGCTGGTCACGTCCAGCACCTCGTGAGCGGCGATGGCGTTGCTGGTGTAGGTGACGATGGTGGTCCAGGGGCCCGCCTGGCCGTTGGTGGAGTACTGCACCGCGCCGTAGTCGCCCACCGCGGGCGAGAGGTCGTAGTAGGCGTGATAGAAGTCGAGGCCGACGGCCTGGTAGGCGCTGAGGTTGTATACAGGGGTCACGAGACCGTCGTCGCAGGTGACGGTGGACTGGGAGGCCACCGTCATGGAACGCCCTCCTGAAGGAGAGCCGGTGTTGTTGGCGCTCGGGTTCTGGCAGTACCAGGTGATCGAGCCTCCGCCGTTCTGCTCAATCCAGCCGCTGGCCGGGCAGGTAGCGAAGGTCTCCGAGGATAC
>JAVEWA010000534.1:0-4984 GCA_034004785.1 Polyangia bacterium | reverse complement strand
GAGGTTACCCCGGCCACGCAGTGCGCCAATCGCGAGTGCGGAAGCGACGGCTGCGGCGGAAGATGCAGAGAGTGCGAGAGCGGGGTTAGTTGCGACGAGGTGACGGGTTTCTGCCTGCGTGAAGACATGGCCACAATCGACGCAACGCAGTTCTGGCAGGGGAGCCCCACAGAGGAGCCGGGCCGCAGCTCCATTGATGAGCAACGGCACGAGGTAATCCTGACTCCGTACAAGATCGATCGTTTCGAGGTGACGAACCAGCAATACAACCAGTGCGTGCAGGCGGTGCTATGCGAGGCGCCGGGCCTGTGCGAGGCCGGGCACAGGATCTGGACCGTAGGAGGGGAGTACCCTCAGGATCTGGCCGAGCACCCGGTGGTGTGCGTCTCCTGGCAGATGGCTGCGGACTACTGCGAGTTCAGGCAGAAACGCCTCTGCACCGAGGCGGAGTGGGAGAGGGCCTGCGTGTATTCATTGCCGCACAGGGTGTTTCCCTGGGGCGAGACCCTCCCCGTGGGGTCGCAGTACCTGGCAAACTGCGCCGCGGGATATTGCGACGACGCCTACACTGGAACGGCAGAGGTGGGGTCTTTCTACCAGGGACGGAATACCGAGGCGCACCTGTTCGACATGGCGGGCAACGTGGCCGAGTGGGTGTCCGACTGGTACTCGGCAACCTACTACCTGAATGCTCCGCTCGAGGATCCCAAGGGCCCGTGTGACGGCCTAGAGCCCTGCACGGGCTCGACCCAGCGGGTTCACCGGGGGGGACATTTCAACTCCGAGAGCAAGTACCTGCGGTGCGCGAGCAGGCTCTTCAAGAGCCCCACGGCCACTCCCGAGTACATCGGCATCCGCTGCTGCAAGGATTTGTGAGAGTCCGGGCGCCCACCAAGTGGCAGTGGGCGTAGAAACCAGCCGGAATCGTTGGGTTGATTGCCGGGTTGATTGCCGGGTTGATTGCCGGCCTGGTTTGGAGATGTCCGGGCTGACGGAGGGTGGTGCAGCCGCGCCTGGGCCAGCGCCGCCAGATGCAGGGCCATGTCTCAGCAACGCCCGAGTTTGTTGTCCGCGCTGAGAGTGTCAGCTACACTCAAACGCTGGAGATGAGGAGAGCCGGCATGCATTGGCAGGACAGAATCATCATCGACCCAGAGGTGCTCGTCGGAAAGCCGGTGATCAAGGGGACGCGGATAGCTGTCGAGTTCGTTGTGGGACTCCTGGCCCAGGGCTGGACAGTGGATCAAGTTTTGGAGGAGTACGATCACCTGACTTCCGACGACGTCCTGGCCTGTCTGGCCTATGCTGCGGACGTTCTCCAGAGCGAGCGCGTCTACTCCGTCCCGGCCTGACATGCGCCTTCTGACGGATGAGAACATCCCAAGAGCTCTGATTAGGCTGTTGCGCGAACGAGGCCACAATGTGGCCGATGCCAGGGAAGGCCTCCGTGGAGAGCGCGACAGTGTTCTCTTGAGCCTGGCCGAGTCCGAGGCTCGTGTGATCATTACTCAGGACAAGGATTTTGGGGAGCTAGCCGTTCGGCAGCACCTCCCAGCGACCTGTGGAGTCATCCTTTTTCGCCTCGGCGGGGCGAGCCGCGACGAGAGCGTCGCTCGTATGCTGTCGGTGGTCGAGAGCCGTACCGACTGGGAAGGGAATCTCGCTGTTGTGACTGCGTCTAGGGTCCGGATTCGCTCGCTGACGTCAAGAGACCAGAGGTGAGCACACTGTTACTCACGGATCCTGGCGCGACCAAGCCACACCCACGCTATGTCCTTGCCTCAGGCCGGTTTCGCGCATAAGTTCCACCCCGTTATGCGTGCGAGGCCACTGCCGTGAACTTCCAGAACGTCATCTTGACCCTGCAGCGCTACTGGGCGGATCGAGGCTGCCTGATCGTGCAGCCCTACGATCTCGAGGTGGGGGCAGGGACCTTCAACCCGGCAACGTTCTTGAGGGCCCTCGGGCCCGAGCCCTGGCGGGCGGCCTACGTGGAGCCGAGCCGGAGGCCAACGGACGGCCGCTACGGCGAGAACCCGAACCGGCTCGGGCACTACTACCAGTTCCAGGTGATCCTGAAGCCCAGCCCCGAGGACGTGCAGGACGAGTACCTCGGGTCGCTCCGGGCCCTGGGGATCGACCCCCTCGTCCACGACCTCAGGTTCGTGGAGGACGACTGGGAGTCCCCCACCCTCGGGGCCTGGGGCCTCGGCTGGGAGGTCTGGGCGGACGGAATGGAGATCACGCAGTTCACCTACTTCCAGCAGGCCGGGGGCATCGAGATGAGCCCGGTCTGCGCCGAGCTGACCTACGGGCTCGAGCGCATCGCCATGTTCCTGCAAGGGGTGGACAACGTCTATGACCTCGAGTGGACCGGCGGGGTGACCTACGGCCAGGTGCACCGCCAGGACGAGGTGGAGCGGAGCAGGTACAACTTCGAGGTGGCCGACGTGGAGATGCACTTCGGCCAGTTCGACCAGTGGGAGGCCGAGGCCAGGCGGGCCCTGGCGGCCGGCTGCGCCCTGGCGGCCTACGACTGCACCCTGAAGTGCTCGCACCTGTTCAACGTGCTGGACGCCCGGGGGGCCATCAGCGTGACCGAGCGCCAGCGGTTCATCCTGAGGGTGCGGGAGATGGCCTTCGCCGTGGCCAAGGCCTACCTCGGGCTGCGGCGGAGCCTGGGCTACCCGCTGCTCGGAGAGGCGGGCCGGGCGAGGGCCGACGAGGAGCTGGCCGCCCTCGCCGCGGAGGAGGAGAAGGCGGCCGAGAGGAGCCAGAAGAAGCAGAAGTCGGGGTCGAAGCCCGTGGCCGGCCCGGGGGTCGAAGCCCGTGGCCGGCCCGAAGGAGGCCCGCCATGAGTGAGCCGCGTGACCTCCTTCGCGACTTCCTGCTGGAGATTGGCTGCGAGGAGATCCCCGCGGCGGAGCTGGACGCGGCCCTGGGGGCGCTGCCGGCCCTCGCCGAGGAGCTGCTTGGGGAGGCGAGGCTCGGCCACGGGGCCATCAAGGTCTGGGGGGCGCCGAGGAGGCTGGCCATCTTCGTCGGGGGCCTGCCCGAGCGGCAGCCCGATCTCGAGGAGCTGCTCACGGGCCCGCCCGAGAGCGTGGCCTACAAGGACGGGGCCCCGACCCAAGCCGCGGTGAAGTTCGCCGAGAAGGCAGGGGTGGGGCTGGAGGCCCTCGCGCTCGTGGACACCCCCAAGGGCCGCTACGTGACCGGGCGTCGGCGAGTGGCGGGGCAGGCCACCATCGAGGTGCTGCCCGGAATCTGCCGGAAGCTCATCGAGGGGCTCTCCTTCAGGAAGGTAATGCGCTGGGCCGACCGGCCCGAGCGCTTCGTCAGGGCGCTGCGCTGGCTCGTGGCCCTCTTTGGCGAGGAGGTGCTCCCCGTCGAGCTCGCCGGGGTGCGGGCGGGCAGGGAGAGCCGCGGGCACAGGTTCCACAGCCCGGGCCCGGTGGCAATCTCCTCGCCCGCGGGCTACGAAGCGGCCCTCGAGGGGGCGCGCGTGGTGCCGGACCCGGAGAAGCGAAGGCGCCTCATCTCGGAGCAGATCCAGGCCCTCGCCGCCAAGGAGGGGGCCGAGCTAATCAGGGACGAGGCCCTCCTCGGCGAGGTGGCGAACCTCGTCGAGCTGCCGGTGGCGGTTGCCGGCGAGTTCGACCCCCGGGCCCTCGAGGTGCCAAGGGAGGTGGTGCTCTCGGCCATGCGGGGCCATCAGCGCTACTTCGCCCTGGAGAAGGGCGGCGCTCTCACGAACAGGTTCATCACGGTGCTCGGCACCGAGGTGCGGGACCTCGGCGTTGCGGTGCGGGGGAACCAGCGGGTGCTGGCGGCCCGGCTGGCGGACGCGCGCTTCTTCTGGGAGGAGGACCTCAAGGCGGGCCTTGCGCGGCGCGCCGAGGGGCTAGCCAAGGTGGTCTTCCAGCAGAAGCTCGGGACCGTGGCCCAGAAGGTGTCCCGCCTCGAGCGCCTCGCGGCGTCGCTCGCGCCCGCCTTCGGCGCCGACCCGGCCCTGGCCAGGGAGGCGGCCAGGCTCTGCAAGGCGGACCTCTGCACCCACATGGTGGGCGAGTTCCCGGACCTCCAGGGGGTGATGGGCCGCTACTATGCCCTGGCCCAGGGCGCGGCGCCCGTCGTGGCGGACGCGATCCTGGAGCACTACCAGCCGAGGGGCGCCGGCGACGCGCTGCCCCGGAGCCCCGAGGGGGCGGCCCTCGCCGTGGCGGACCGGCTGGACACGCTGGTGGGCTGCCTGGCCGCGGGGCTCAAGCCCAAAGGGGGCGGGGATCCCTTCGGGCTCAGGCGGGCGGCCCTCGGCGTCCTGAGGATCCTGCTGGAGAGGCGGATCGGCGGGTCGCTGCTCGCGAGGGCCGAGGCAGCATCCGAGCTCCACGACCTGGTGCGCCCGGACCCGGGGGAGGCGGTCGGCTTCGTGCTCGAGCGGCTCCGGGGGCTCCTTGGCGAGACGGCTCCGGGCGAGATCGTGCAGGCGGTGATGAGCGCCGGCGGGGACGACCCCCTCGACCTCGCCGACAGGGTCAAGGCGGTGGAGGCCTACAGCCGGGGCCCGGACTACGCGGCCCTGGCGGTGACCTTCCGCCGCATGAACATCCTCAGGCAGGCGGACGTGGAGGTGGGGGAGCCCGAGGCGGCGCGGCTAGTGGAGAGGGCGGAGCGGGCGCTCCACGAGGCCTACCTCGGGGCCGCGGGCGCGGTGGCGGGCCACGTGGAGGCCCGGCGCTACGACCTGGCCCTGGAGGTCCTGTCGGGCCTCAGGCCGCCGGTGGACGCGCTCTTCGACGAGGTCAAGGTGATGGACGACGACGCCGCGGTGCGAGCCAACCGGCTCGCGCTTCTTGCGGCGGTGGATCGTCTCTTCCGCCGGGTGGCGGACTTCAAGCTCATCGCGAGCTGACGGGCGAGGCAACGAGTGGGCCCTATAGGCCCAGCATTTTTTGGCGTCGCCAGGTGGCGGCGCGATAGG
>JAVEWA010000533.1:0-4987 GCA_034004785.1 Polyangia bacterium | reverse complement strand
AGCAGACCCTCGCGGAGCTCGACTACCAGACCCGGCTCTTCGACGCGATGGGCCTTGGTCGTCCCGCCAAGATCCAGATGCACGCGGGCGAGGCCCGCGGGGATCCAGAGGGAAGCCTCGAGCGCTTCGTGGAACGCTACCAGACCCTCGAGGACCGCCTGAAGGCTCACCTCGTGCTCGAGAACGACAACGTGTTCTGCAACCTCCAGCGTTGTCTCGACGTGCACCGGCAAACCGGGATCCCGATCGTGTTCGATGTCCTGCACCACGAGGTGGACAACCGGGGAGAAGACGTGACCTCGGCGATGGCCTCTGCCCTCGGCACCTGGCGGCCCGAGGATGGCCCGCCGCTTGTGGACTACTCGTCCCAGCGGCCGGACAAGCTCCCAGGCAGGCACGCCCTGTCCATGGACGTCGCCCATTTCCGCAGGTTCTTGGATAACTCCCGCGGGTTCGACTTCGATCTCATGCTCGAGCTCAAGGACAGGGAGCGGGGCGCCCTGGCGGCGCTAGGCGAGCTCGCCGGCGACCCGCGGCTGGTCACCGGCCAGCGTCCTGTGGGGCAGGACGCCGGCGGCGGCAGCAAGGAACGCCCAAGCAGTGCAGGTTGACAGGCGGTGGAGGGGCAGGCCGCTTCTCGGAGGCCCGAGCGGCGTAGGCGGCCTTCGCGGCTCGCCATCCTGCGCCGTACTTCGCCCTCGCACCGATGAGGTCGCCAAGGGGACGACGCGCCCATCGATGCTCCTCACCCTCCTCTCGCTCCTCACAGCGGTTACCGGCCTCGGAGCATGCGCCTCGGAAGATCCTTCGGTCGCCTCCCTCTCTGGCCTGAAGCCGGGCCTCCGACTCGAGGGCGAGCTGCTCCTGACGGAGGCCAGGGTCTTCCCGCTGGAGCCCATGAGCCCGACCTCGCTGCGCTGCTCCCTCCGCCTCGAGCACCAGGCCTCGCGCACCTGGACCGAGATATTTCCAATTGGGGGCAGGCGCCCGCCAGCCAGGTTCGCTTTTGGAGACGTCCATTTTCCAGATGGCCAGAGGCGAATGGAGGCCCCTGATTCCCTCCGCGCCGCCTACGGCCAGGCCTACGAGGACCTCCGCGGACGGCTGGGCAGGGCATCTGGAGACGCCCTGGTCGCCAGGTGCAGTGAGCTAGATGGGCAGCTCCCATCGCCCTGGAGCTTCTGGCTCCCTGTGGTCCTCTCACTCACCCTGTTCGCCCTCGCCCTCCTGCTCATCGGCGCGAGGCCCCGACTCGGGCTGGCCGCTGCGCTCCTCGGCACGGGCGCGCTGCTGGCCACGGCCCTGCCCGTGCTCGGCGGTGAGTCCTTCGGCACCCAGGAGCTCCAGCGGCTCCTTACCTCCCTCAAACCCCTCGGGACCATCCTGGCCGGGGAGCACGGCGACCCCCGGCACACGGCGGGGCTCTTCCTCTTGTACGCGCCCATCGCCCACGCCGCGGGCACGGTGGAGGCCCTTCGAATTCAGGGCTTCCTGTTCCTCGCCGCCTCGTTCACGGTCTGGGTGGCTTTGCGCTTCAGGGCGGCGCCAGGGGAGTGCCTGGCAGTGCTCGGCCTGCTCGCGCATCCCGTGCTCCTCAAAAACAGCCTCGAGGTGGGACCATACGCTTTCTTCACGGCCTTCGCGCTCATGCTCCACCTCGCCGTGGGCGTCGGCGACGAGTTCGGCCGGCGCCGCTTCGGCCTCGGTTTGTTCTTTGGGGCTCTCCTCTCGGCGACCAACCAGGTGGGCGCCCTGCTCGGGCCCTGCCTGCTCTGGCTCTCGGTGCTGCGGCAGCGCCGCGCCCTGGGAAGGAGGGAGGCTCTCCTGAGATCAGCCGCGGTCCTGGTTGTCGCGCTGCCCTTCTGGATCATGGCGGTTGGATCCCTCTTGGCCGAGCCGCCCCTTCGGGCCGCAGCCAGCCAGGCCCCGGACCTCGCCTGGGGCCAGAGGGCGCTCTGGGATCTCGCCCGCGGCCTCTACCTCGCGGTGGCCCACGGCAAGCTCGGCGTGATCCTGCCGGCAACGGGTCTGCTGGCCGGCCTGCTCGTCTGGCGCCGCCGCTGGGATGGCCTGGTCCTCATCGGCCTGGGCCTCGGGATCCTGGGGGCCCTGGTGGGCTTCTCGGGGGCCTTCAGGGTTCAACCCTACTACGGGCTCTACGCCGCCATCCCGCTGCTCCTCGGGCTCGGGAGGCTCGTGGGCGGCCTGGGCGCGCCCGCGTCCCGGGCCCTGCTCGGGCTCCTCGTCCTCGGCGCGATCGCCACTGATCTCGCTTCGGCGGGGCCCGCCATGGCCAGAAGCTCGGGGCGGCCCCTGCCAGCCGCGCGCATCGCCGAGGCCGCTCGCCAATCCGCCGCGGCCTGCCCGGTGCTGGCCTCGGCCACGAACGACCTCCTCCTGCCCCTTTTGCCCCATCTGGAGGATCCGAGGCGCCTGGGAGCACCCAAAGGGCTCACCGAGCTGGAGCGAGAGGGCCAAGTCCTAGCCATGGAAGCCTCGGGCCACCGCCTGCCCAGGGCCGGGCTCACCCTGGCCTCCTTCTTCTCCCGCCACTCCCTGCCCCCGGGCCACGTGGATCTCTACGTGAAGCGCCTCTCAGAGCTCGGCCGGCGCGGGTGTGTCCAGGTGCTCTATGACCGGGACTTCCCCGTGCCGAGGGTCCACGACCTCCTCGAGCGGCGCTGCTCGAGGATCGCCGACCACGGCACCCTGGTCCTCTATCGCTGCGCCGGCGCCATCGACTGAGCCGAGCGCGCCCGGGCCCGGGCCGCTCGAGGGCCGCCTGGGCCGCCGGATTTGCCAATCGGATCTACGTGCTTGGCGAGGCCACGGACATATTGATAAAATAGCAGGGTATGCACTCTGGTTCTCTAGCCTTCTCATGGAAGAGGTCTCGGAGATGAAGAAGTATTTGCTCATCGCCCTGCTTGGAGCCCTCGTCCCGCTGGCCCTGGGGGCTGGCCAGGTCGGCTGTGCCTCCGGTGTTCCAGGACCCGTATGCGGCAATGGCCAGGTGGAGAAGGGAGAGGGATGCGACGACGGCAACACCGCGGATGGGGACGGGTGCAACGCCGCCTGCCGCGTCGAGTTCGGTTTCCAGTGCACTGGCACCGGGCCCTCGAGCTGCGACCCCATCTGCGGTGACGGGCTTGTCGTGGGCAGCGAGGCCTGTGACGGGACGGACCTGGGCGGTAGGACCTGCGCCTCCTTGAACCTCGGGTATGGCAACCTCTCGTGCCAGGAAGACTGCAGCTTCGACCCATCTGGCTGCACCGCCTACTCCTGCGGCAACGGCGTGAGGGACGGCGCCGAGGACTGCGAGGGCTCGGACCTGAACGGACAGAGCTGTGCCTCCCAGGGCTTCGACGAGGGGGCTCTCGGCTGCTCGACCGACTGCGTCTTCGACACCAGCGGATGCCGGAGCTACGTCTGCGGCGACGGCCTCGTCGAGGGCGAGGAGCAGTGCGACGACGGAAACTCCTCCGACCTGGACGGCTGCGGCGCGAGCTGCCAGGTGGAGGCGGGCTGGGCCTGCGAAGGCGAGCCCTCGGTCTGTCAGAGGGTCTGCGGCAACGGCGTCATCAACCCGGGCGAGGACTGCGACACGAGCGAGCTCGGAGGGGCGACCTGCGACTCCCTGGGGCTCGGGTTCGTGGGGGGGACCCTTGGCTGCGCCGCCAACTGCACCTTCAACACCTCCCAGTGCCTGAGCCCCGACTGCGGCAACGGCCAGCTCGACCAGGGTGAGCAGTGCGACGGCCCGCTCCTAGGCGGCGCGACCTGCGAGAGCGTGGGGAGCTACGTGGGCGGCCAGCTCAGTTGCCAGAGCAACTGCGTGTACAACGTCTCGAGTTGCATCCCCATATCCTGCGGCGATGGCATCATCAGCGCGGGCGAGGAGTGCGACGACAACAACCATCAGGGCGGGGACGGCTGTAGCATAATATGCACCGTGGAGACGGGCTGGGAGTGCTCGGGCACGCCGTCGGTCTGCAACCGTCTCTGCGGCAACTCCCAGATCGATCCTGGAGAGAGCTGCGACGGAGCCAACCTGAATGGGCAGAGCTGCCTGACGCAGGGTTACCCGGGCGGGGACCTCGGCTGCACCGCTAGCTGCGCCTTCGACTTCAGCCAGTGCACACCGCCATACTGCGGCGACGGTCTCGTGACCGTGAGCTCTGGGGAGCAGTGCGACGGAGGCAACCTGAACGGGCAGGACTGCCAGTCCCTGGGCTTCGCGGGGGGCTCCCTCGGCTGCCTCGGCAACTGCACCTTCGACACGAGCTCCTGCCTTGTCAGCATCTGCCCCAACGGGATCCGGGAGGGCGCAGAGCAGTGCGACGGCGCGGACTTCGGGGGCGACGACTGCGGCGACTACGGCTTCAGCGCCGGCTCGCTCTCCTGCACGGCGAGCTGCACCGTGGACACGAGCGGCTGCAGCCAATGCCCAGCCACGCTGACGAGCGTCTTTGCCGAAGCCTTCTCCGCGCCCTCCACGAGCACCTGGTCCTACGGGACTGACGTCTCTGTCAGCGGCAGCATCTGGTCTGGCTACACCTCGGCCCAGCACGGCGTGCGCATCTACAGCGGCCGGCTGGAGATCACCAACGTCCGGAGCGGATCCCCTGGTCACGGGCAGGGCTACGCCTACGTCAAGTCGGGCGGCAGCGGCTCCCAGTACAACAACACCCTCTACAACCCGGTCCTCGCGAGCAACTCCGGACAGGAGGTCGTCTGGACCCTCAACATGCGCCGTGACAACCCGGAGGGCACGACGGGGGGCTTCAGCTGCACCAGCTCCTCCAGCCAGAACGACATCACCGTGGGTTTGGCCTACGTCCTCGCGGGCAGCTCGGCGGCGGGCCTGAACGCCAGCGCCAGCACCTGCAGCCCCTCTGCCACCGCCTACGGCTACGCGGTGGTCATGGGCGGGAGCAGCGGCGCCATCCGCCTGGTGAGGTTCACGAGCGGGCTCCGAAACGGCACG
>JAVEWA010000532.1:0-4990 GCA_034004785.1 Polyangia bacterium | reverse complement strand
TTCCTGTCGCACCCAGAACCGCGACCGAAAGCACCCTTGGCATGTTCATCTCCTTTGCTGACAAGGCCCCTCTGCTCGCTCGGGGCCAATTGGTCCCAGGCCAGAGGCTTCGGGCAGAGGCCGACTCAGGAAAAGATAGCACTCCTTTTCCGGGATGCCGACTTCTCTGACGAGCCTCCTCTGAAACCCGAGCTGTCGCGCCCTAGAGCGGAGCAATGGAAGCGAAGCAAACCACCGCCCGTCTGGTCTGCTCCCAGGCCACCTCGTAGCGCAGCCCCGCGTCGATGATCTTTGCGACCGTGACCGTCCTCAGGCTCACGGGGAGGGCCGCGCGGACGGAGTCTCCTGGGGCGAGAGGTCGGCCGACGGATAGCTCCTTGACGTCAGTCCAAGGCACACGATGGATCAACCCGTCGGGCCCGAGCACCCACCTGTGCTTCTGGTCGAGCGCGATGAGGGACCCGATAATGTCCCCGGCAGGCCGGTGGAGAACTACCGGGGTGGCCATCTCCATGCCAGAAGGGACCTTGAGGACCTCATGTCGAGCCAAGGATGCCTCGCGGAGCTCTCCGAGGAAGACGGTCCTCACCACGACTCGCTCCCCCTCAACGCTGGTGACCCTGCCGAATGGGAGCTCCCGGCCTATCCCCGCCCTCACCACGTCTCCCAGGATCAGGCGTTCCTTTCCGGCGGGTCTGATGAGCGCCGCCGGCACTCCGGATATCTCGCGCCCCTCCTCCAGGCGGACGGTGACCCCCAGATCACGGCTCACCTCCACCACCCAGGCCGTCCTCCACCCCACCCGCTGCCATCTGCCGCCCACCGGAACCACCGCGAAGACCCGGTCTCCGCCTCTGACCTGCGTGGCGCGCCCAGGCAGAAGGGTCCTGACGTCCCGCTCCTCCCGCTCCCTCGATGACCGAACGGGCGCACCAGCGGCAGGCAGGAGCCGCCTGAGGGCGCGCTCGCCATCATCCGCAAGTGCGTCGGGCTGCCCCAAGGACCGAGGTTTGGGACCAAGGCGAACCTCTCCCTCATCGCATGAACAAAGGGTGAGAAAGAAAAGCAGGAGCAAGGCCAGCAGCCGACGGGTCGAAGCTCGCCGCGGCATCATTGCACTTACGTCGAGCCGCAACGCTGAAAGCCTCGCTGAAGCTGCCACGCCCTAGCGGATGGGACTAGGCGTTTGCCTCGGCCTGGGGATTGGTGGCGTCCTCGAGAACGACCGGCAGTATCTCCTCCATGCGCTTCACGAAGATCAGCTCCATGTCGTTGCGGGCCTCCTCGGGGATGTCGTCCACGTCCTTGCGATTTCGCTCTGGCATGATCACACGCCTGATCCCCGCCCTGTGAGCCGCCAGCGTCTTCTCCTTGATGCCTCCCACCGGGAGCACCGAACCGCGCAGCGTGATCTCCCCGGTCATGGCCACGTCGTGTTTCACCTTGCGTCCAAGGAGCAAGGAGGCCAAGGCTGCGAACATGGTGACGCCTGCCGAAGGGCCGTCCTTGGGAATGGCTCCTGCGGGGATGTGGAGATGGATGTCCCTCCCCTCGAAGAACTTGTCGTCGATGCCAAAGGACACCGTGTGGGAACGGATATAGGAGAGGGCAGCCTGGGCGCTCTCCTTCATGACATCGCCGAGCTGGCCCGTCATCACCAGGTTGCCCTTTCCGGGCATCCTGGTCGCCTCGACGAAGATAATGTCCCCTCCCACGGGGGTCCAGGCGAGGCCCGTGGCCACGCCAAGCTCCTCGGTACGCTCGGCCACCTCCGGGATGAACTTGGGCGCCCCGAGGAAAGCCTTCAGGTCGGCGGCTTGGATCTCCCGTTTGCCCTGCGCCGAGCCCTCTGCGACGGTCACCGCAACCCCGCGGCAGATGTTGGCCACCTCCCGCTCGCAGTTGCGCACCCCCGCCTCGCGAGTGTAGGAGTCGATGAGGCCGAGGAGCGCCTCGTCGGCGAAACCAATGTTCTCATCCGTGAGGCCGTGATCCTTGACCTGCCGCGGCACCAGAAACTGCTTGGCTATGTTCAGCTTCTCGCTCCTCGTGTAGCCAGGGAGCTCCAGCACCTCGAGGCGGTCCTTCAGGGCTGGAGGCACCGTGTCCAAGATGTTGGCCGTGGCGATGAACATGACCTTCGACAGGTCGAAGGAGACCTCCAGATAGTGATCCGAGAAGGAGTTGTTCTGCTCCGGATCGAGCACCTCCAGGAGCGCCGCCGCTGGATCTCCCCTGAAGTCGTGGCCGAGCTTGTCAATCTCGTCCAGCATGAACACCGGGTTGTTGACTCCTGCCTTCTTCATGCCCTGGATGATTCTTCCGGGGAGGGAGCCAACGTAGGTCCTGCGGTGCCCACGGATCTCGGCCTCGTCTCGTACGCCGCCCAGGGACACTCTCCAGAACTTGCGGCCTATCGCCCTTGCGATGGACCTCCCGAGGGACGTCTTGCCCACTCCAGGAGGCCCCACCAGGCACAGGATCGGTCCCTTCTTGTCGGCCTTGAGCTTGCGAACCGCCATGTACTCTAGGATGCGCTTCTTCACCTTTTCCAGGTCGTAGTGATCCTCGTCCAGGATGCGCCGCACCGCATCTATCTCGATGACGTCGTCCGTCTCGACGTCCCATGGCAGCTCCACCAGCCACTCCAGGTAGGTCCTGGTGACCGTGTACTCCGAGGAAGCAGGCTGCATGGCCTTGAGCCGCTCGTACTGCTTCATGGCCATCTTGTTGGCTTCCTCGGGCATGTTGGCCTTTTCGATCTTCTCCTTGAACTCCTCCAGATCGCCGGAGGCGTCGTCCATCTCCCCCAGCTCTTCCTTGATGGCCTTCAGCTGCTGCCTCAGGACGTACTCTCTCTGGTTTCGCCCCATCTCCTCCTGGACCTGCGAGTTGATCCGCTCGCGGACCTGCAGCACCTCGAGCTGCCGCGTCAGGTAGGTGAGCACCGTGCGGAGCCGCGCCTTCAGGTCGTAGGTCTCCAGGACCTGTTGCTTCTCGTCAACCGGAACATCGAGGTTCGAGGTGAGAAGATCGGCGAGCTGCCCGGCCTCGGTCACGCTGTCCACGAGGGCCGAGGCCTCCTTGGGCAACTCGGGCATGAGCTTGATCACACGCTTGGCTACGTCTCGAAGGTTGAGCACGAGCGCGTCCAGCTCGACATCGGCAACCTTGGGATCGTGAATGAACGCCACGCGGGCGATCAGGTAGGGCTCCTGCCCGACAACCTCCTCGACCCGGAATCGCGCAACTCCCTGAAGGATCACGCTGAAGTTGTCCTTCGCCAGCTTGATCACCTTCAGGATCCGGGCGGCGCATCCAACCTCGAACATGTCCCGCGGAGAAGGGTCGTCCACCCGGGCTTCTCGCTGGGTGAGGATCCCGATGATCGGGCGCTCCTTGGCGATGGACTCCTCCACCAGCCGGACGGACTTTCGCCTACCAACGTCAATCGGGATGATGGAGCCAGGGAAGAGCACCGAATTCCGAAGCGGCAGGATTGGCAGCTTGTCGGGCAGCTCTTCTATGAGGTCTGTCTCTTTGGGGTTCGACATGGGTGGTCTTTCTCGTCCTCGGTTGTCACCGCGCCAACGTATCTACTCGACCGCCAAAGTCAAGCGAACCCGCCGGATTCATGGCGAGAGCTCAGATGGTGCCCTGCCACTTCTCCCCCACCCAACCGCCAACATAGGCCAGGCCGACGCACAGGGGGAGCATGAGGACGAGATACCCGACCTGAACGTCGAAGACCCTGTAGCCCTGGGTCCCAGCCCAGACGAAGTTCTTGGCCACGAAGAACACGATAAGACACGCCACCGCACCGGCGGCTGCTGGCTCCTTCAAGGTAACCCCCGCCGACATGCGCCCGACGAGGATCCCCCCAACGAAAAAGGAGAAGCTCACTATGGTGATCAGGAGGAAAAACCTCCGGCTGAGCGACCAGGCCAGCACCTCGCTACCGAGCGCCTCGTTGATGCCGTACAGGAAGCCAAGGGCCGTCAGGGTAATGATCACGGTCCCGCCCAGCATCCAGCGCCAGTCGAAGCCGGGATCGTCCAGCCGACGCTCGGGTCGCTTCGTGACCGCGCCGCAAACCCGGCAGAACTTCGCGTCCCGCGGGTTGCGGTGTCCGCAGGCCTGGCACTGATATCCAAGTAGGTTCATGGCTCGGGCAACCCTAGGCATAACCTAGCGATCGGTCGGCCAGATGCGCGCCGAGCAGCGTGCAGCCAATGAAAAGCGGAGCGCCGATGAACACGGTGAAGATCTGAGCCGTTCCCGCAGCCCCGAGCACTAGCAGCAAGACCTCGAAGAGAAGCCATGCCAAAAGCCCGGCGGTCAAGGGCTCCTTGATACCTATCCCCGGAGAAAGTCGCCCGAGCACGAAGCCCGCAACCAAGTAAAAGAGCGCCGACACCGAGAGGAGCAGCCAGAAACCAATGGTGCGCACGGGATCGTGCAGAGGCTTCTTGGTCGTTTCGAATACAGGCCTGTCCTTTCGCTCGGGGGGAGAAAAGGCGAAGCCTTGACGCTTGACGAGCTCCTCGCCCGACTTGAAGAGGATCTTGACATCCACGAGGCCGTTGGCTCCGGGTAGGCTTGGCGAATAGACGTTCACCTGGGTTCTGAGTTGGTTCTGCTCCCGAGCCCGGTAGGTCTTCTCCAGCTTCACGGCCGCTTCCACCGCCTTGCGGAATTCCTCGGGGTTCTTGAAGTCCGCCTGCTTCGGCCTCTCAACTGTTCCGCGCGGCTCGAAGAAGGCCCAGCACTTTGTGACGTCCTTCCTGCAGGACTCGGCTCTCTTCTGAAACTCGGGTAGCTGCTTCTGGCAAGCAGTGCACCTCGCCTCCTCGGCCGCCTCCAGCTTCTTTCGACGGGGGCATTCCTCTTCGCAGCGCTCCTTGACCTTGTTGAACTCGCGCCCCTGACGGGTGAGCGCGTCGCAGCTCGCCTTCTTGAACGCAGCCTCGTACCGCGCCTGGTTGAGCTC
>JAVEWA010000531.1:0-4998 GCA_034004785.1 Polyangia bacterium | reverse complement strand
GTCCCGGGGACCCCGAGCACTCCGCTCTCGTTCCGGCCCCAGCACCAGAGATCCTCGGGTGCCGAGAGCGCGCAGCAGTGCATCCCACCGCAGGAGACTATCCGCATGCCGCTCGATAGACCCTGCACCGGACCAGGAGACCGGTCCATGCCCCTGGTTGTGACGTTGCTGTCAATTCCCCAACAAATCACCTCCCCCAGTAGGCCGAGGGCACAGGTGGCCCAGTATGACGCCGATAAAGAGGAGACCTGGGGAATCCCTTCCACGACGCGCGGGACCGATGTGTCCTCCAGGTTTGGCGCTCCGAGGTATTCGCCGTTCCCCCAGCAGTACACGAGCCCTGCCGGAGTCAGCGAGCACATGTGACCAGCGCCGGCGCTCAGTGCCTGGTGTGAGAGTCCTCCCACGACCATCGAAGCAAGGCTGTTCGCCGTGAAGGTCCCGTCGCCGATCATGCCCGAGGCGCCGTTGCCCCAGCAGAATGCGTCCCCTGTGCCCAAGATCGAGCAGCTAACCAAGCCTCCAGTGGCGATTTGTCTTGCTCCGCAGTCCTCGGCGCAGGTCACACGATCCTCGTCCGCGTCACAGACGCCGTTGCCGCAACCTTGGCAGCCGCTCGTGTCATAGGTGCACGAGCGGCTGCAGGCGAGCGTGCCTCCCGCCAGACCGAAGGTTGTACAGTCTGCCTCGCGCAGGTCTTCCTGATCGCACTCCTCCCATCCCGCCGCAACCCCGTCGCCACAGCCCACCACCGCATCGTTGCCGTTCACCGTGGGCTGCGCTGGCCCGCAAGCCATGGGAAAAAGGAGGACCGTGGAGAGCATGACGAGGCTCGAATGCGGTGGTCTTGGTTTCGGTGCTCTTCTCATGTTTCAGTCGTCCCAGGTAGAGCAGTGGTCCGACACGCCCCACAGGTCGCTGATGACCACGCTGTAGACCTCTGTCCCGTTCCGGTACTCCCCCAGGAAACGCCCTGCGGGGCCAATGCCCCTGATAGGGGGTAGACTATCGTCAACTTCGTAGCGGAGTGAGAGTTCGGCGTCGGGAAAGCTCGGATAGCTTTGGTAGCAGGTCATGGTGAATTGGCTTCCATCCAACGGCACTTTTCGCGGCATGTAGAAGAACTCGCACTGTGGTGGGACTGGTACTCCAACCATTCTTCCGCTCTCGCATTTCACTCCCCCCATCCAGTCCGAGAAGAAGGCGAAGGAGGTTGGATGCTCAGGAGGGAATACACTACCTATGGAGCTAGCATCTAGGGATGAGACGACTGTAAACCTGACTAGGGCTCCGAGTTCTTCAAATGTGCCCCCTTTGACAACTGAGTACTTGTTGACACAACGATCCTCGCACCCCAACCAGCACAGGCCCCAGCAGGTCAAGGCAAATGCAACAGGAAAGAACCGCCCAGCGCAGTTTCTTCGCATGCCCCACCTACCTCTGGCAAGCCAGCGGTCTGGCTGGGTTTGTTCCCGAATCCAGGTTGTGCCCCTCCGATAATTCATGACGGAATTCGCCTTTTATATGCCGGACTAACTCGCCGCCTCCGTACTTCAAGATTTCCGGTCTCCAGTAAGGCCGACTGTATCGCATTCCGCACGATGTCGGCCAGCTCAATTTTGTTCAGGCTTGGGTCTCCGCGCTTCGTGCGCTCCTTCAACTCTTCGTCGAGGATCTTGGCCCAGTTCATCAGGGTCGTGTTGTTGAAGGTCTCCCGCTCCTCGGGTGTGATGGGGGTCCGCCGTGCGAAGACCTCATCGGCGTTCGGACCGTCCAGACCCTCGGGCCGAGCGTAGAGGTTGGCGCGCCGACGCGCGTTCTCTATGTCATCCCCGGTCCAGTACTCGGGGTGGTCGTTGATTGCGGCTTCGTGGTGCGTGAGATGCTTCAGGGTGCCGTTGCCCCACTCGCAGGCCCCGTTGTAACCGGGCGTGTAGGGAGGGCTCTTGAGGTACAAGACGCCCACACTCCACAGGAGCGAATCCAGCTCCGGCACCTCGAAGGCCTTGGCGTTGTCGATCTTGATGACCAAGGGAGGTCCATGCTTGGCAAAGAGCGCCCGCAGGGCGCCAAAGACAGCCAGGCCGGTGGCGCGCTCGAGAGGCAGGCTCAGCAGGGTGTCGCGGCTCGCGAGGTCCCGCACCGTGAGGATCTGGGTGAAGGGACCCTCCATGGGGAGGTCGGGCTCAGTGAAGTCCATGGCCCAGACCCGACCAGACTTGAGGAAGCGAAGGGCGCGAATGGTCTTGCGGTGCTTGCGAGACCAGTCCCATCGAAAGGCCTTGAGAATGGCTTTGAGCTGGCGGCGAGGCACCGTGGGGAAATGCACCTTCAACGTGGCCAACCCGACGCTCGGGCCGTGGACCTCAAGCTGGTTCTTGATCTTCTCACTGAGCGCGTGGCCGAGGGGGCAGACAGGCCGCCCCCTCGGCACGTTGCTCAGCTTTCCCTGCATATACAGGCTGTACCACTTGGAAAGGGTCGAGCGACCGATCCCCAGGCGGTCGGCGATCTCGGTGAAGCTGAATTCATGGCCGCGAAGGTGCATGGTGAGGCGGCCGCCGGTCTCGCGGACCACGGTCTCCGTTTCCCGCCTGATTCGCTGTCGCTCGAAGCCATAGAGACCCTGGGCCTCGACCTCGGCCTCCTGCCTGGGCTGATCGATCAGCCGACGGATCAGGTCGAGATGACGCGCCTCCTCACGCCTGTATCTCACCGCCCTTGCCTCCGTCGCTGCCGCTTCCGCCGATTCCGGCTCTGCGGAGTTTTTTTTTCCGCGGTGGCCGGGGCCGGGGCATCGTCTTCATCGCCGTCCACCACGTACTGGGGAAACACCAGGCGGATCTCCTCGCGCAGGTTGGCGATCCGAAGCTCGGTGAGCATGCGCTCCCCCTCCGCCTCGATCTCCTGGACGCGCCGCTGCAGGGCCTCAGCATCCACGGGCTTCACGGGGCGGCCCCGAGGCTTCGGCTCCAGGTCCGACATCGCCGCCTGGAGCACCTGGTCACGGAGCTCGAAGAAACGGCTCCGGCTGATGCCGAGCTCCGTGCTGGCCTGCTCGATGCTCATGCGGCCAGCCACCGTCTCCAGGATCACCTTCAGCCGCGTCTTGGCTTCCTCGGAACCGCTCAGCTTGTTCAAAAGGTCCGTGCCCATCGCTGGTCGTGCCATGACTCGATTCTCTCCCTGGTGCCTGTCCCTTGGGCCGCTCATCTCATCCCATGCCGCCGTCAGGTGTGCCTGCCGAGGACACACTCTGGCTGGCCGGCATGGGGTCCTGCCCATTTTCTCCGAGTTGCTTGGCCAGGAGCAAGGCCCTTACTGCCGGGTTCTTCCTCCCTCGTTTCCGCTTTCTGCCAGCGGCTGTTCCCGGTTTCCCTCCCTCGCCTTGCGATTTCTTTCCTCCCTGCCTTGTCTGGGCAGGCTCGGCCTTCCGTTTGACTCCCGCCGCGCGCCCAAGGACCCGCACCAGCGTCTGCAGCCTTGCGCACTCCCGCTCCAGCTTGCGGTGCGAAGCGGCCAGAGCCTCCAGCTCCTTCTCCGGGTTGCGCTGCCTGCCCCGCACCCGCGGCTCGCAGGCCTGCAGCAGCCCCTCCAGGGCGCGCGCCTCCAGCTTGTAGTACTGCGTCGGGGTCCGGCCGAGCAGGGTCGCCGCCTCCGCTGGTCCCACCGCTCCGCCCAGCACCTCCAACACCACGCTCGCCACCTGACGCGCCTCGGCGCTCACTGAATCGCTCGCCTTCTGGCGGTCCTTCCGAGGGGATGTTGCGCCCTTGGGCCGGCCACGCCTCGGCCGCTCGGGCGCCTGGGGCAGGGCGACTCCATCGCTCTCGTCTTGGCCGGCGGATCTCGGGAGGACAGCCTCCTTCGACGGATCTTCCTTGCGTGTCCTACTCATCGTCCACCTCCATGGAGCGCCGACGCAGCGGGCCAGGGCCTGCTTCCGGCCAAGAGGGTGGGGCCTCCTCGCCTGCGTCCGGGTCCTCCACGACCTCGCCATCCTCGGCACTCGCCGCCTCGGCGCGCCACTCCGCCAGGCTCGCCCGCACCTCCGCTAGCGCCGCCTCCAGGGGGCTTCGAGACGGGCTGTGCTGTCGGTCCGCCTCCGAGGCCAGCTTGTCCATCACCTCCAGCGCGTTCGCCGACGACAAGGGCTCGGGCATCTCCACGTCCGAGCCGTGAAGCGGCTCCTCGTGCTGCCCAGCTTCCTCCTCAGGCTGCCCCGTAGACTCTGGGCCGGGCGGGGTAACCGCATCAGGCCCAACCAGCTCGATCTCCTCGGGCCCGGCTCCAGGCCGGCTCAGCACCACCCGCTCTCCGGCCGCGTGCACGCTGAAGGGCTTCCCGCCAACCACCCCGGCCAGGTAGAAGGGCCGCTTCGGCACACCGTGCCGCGCAAGCTCAAGCGCGTTGTCGGCCACCCGCTTGGCCAGCATTTCCCGTACCTCGGACACCGCTCCGAAGTACCGATCCGCAGGGCACATCCCCTCCAAACCCTGATGCGGCCTTCGAAAATTGTAATGGTCGATGAAATGTCCGATGCGACGACGTGCATCCTCCAGATCCGCAAAGACCGCTCGCTCCACGCACTCCCGGTACAGTGTCCCCCAGAATCGCTCGATCTTTCCCAGCGTCTGGGGGCGCTTGGGACGCGCCAGCAGGTGTTGGATGCCCAGCTTCTCCATCTCCTTGCGATACCGGCTCTTGCCCCGCCACGACGCATACTGCGGGCCGTTGTCGGTCAGCACCTCCTCGGGCGGGCCAAAGGCCGCAATCCCATCCATCAGCACCTCCAGCACCATCACCCCGGAAGCACTCGCGTGGAGCCCGTAGCTCACGATGTAACGGCTGTGGTCGTCCAGGTACGCCGTTAGGTACACCCGCCGGTTCTGGCGCTTGAGCACAAAGGTGAAGATGTCCGTCATCCACATCTGGTTCGGCCGAGCCCGCTCGAAGCGCACCACCTTCGGCGGATGTGGGTGGGTCTCCACCTCCTGC
>JAVEWA010000530.1:0-5002 GCA_034004785.1 Polyangia bacterium | reverse complement strand
CCCCAGATCGCTCACGCCGCACGCAGCTTGAAGCATGAAAAGCGCAAGGAGTGACTGTATGCGCAAGGGGACTCACCCTCTTTCATCGCAGGCGGGCGCGGAAAGGCTCACGGAGCGCAGACCAAGGCAGTGCTCGGGGAGGCGCCGCTCTGGCCGATGAATCGGTCCCAATCCTGGGCCGAGGTGCCGGGGATGGCGGCGCAGGACTCGTTCAGGGGCCAGGCCTTGGAGACGCAGAGGCCCTCTCCAGCCGTGGGCGACTCCACGCAGAAGGTGGGCGCGGTGCCGTCCTTGTCGGGGCAGTACCCCTCGCAAGGCAGGGAGCAGAACCCGTGCAGCGTCTCGTCCTCGGGCGAGATGAAGCTGAAGCAGAAGCCGGGCACGGTCCCCGAGAGGAAGTCGCACTCGCTGTGGTCCTCGCAGGGGTCTCCCACCCAGGGCTCCCTGGGAGGAGTGACCCCGTTCAGCAGGGGAAAGGTGTCGAGATCGTCGAGCCCCACGAAGCTGAAGCCGGCCTCCTCGAGGCCGGTGAGCACCACGTCGAGGTTCTCGGCCGTGAAGCGATGCACGTCGTGCATGAGGAGGATCCCGCCGTTCGAGCGCCGCGCCTGGGAGAGCACCCAGCCCAGGTAGTCCCGCCTGTAGGAGTCCGGCACGTACTGGAAGGTCCGCGGATCGCAGTAGCCGTAGCCCCCTGTCGCGGAGTTGAAGCACCAGTCGGCAGTGTCTATGTGCCAGCCGGTAACGTGATAGCCCAGGGCCGTCACGATGCCGTAGGTCGTGCAGCTTGCCGAGCCGAAGGGGAACCGGAAATACCCCGGGCTCTGTCCAGCCTCGGCCCAGAGGGGAGCGAGGACCTCGTGGGTGCCGAGCACCTCCTGGCGCCAGGTCTCGGCAGACACCTCGCGGGAGTTCTTGTGGTTCTGGCTGTGGTTCCCGAGGATGTGGCCTGCGGCGAGCATCTGCCCAAGGAGCTGCCTGTGGGCCTCGGTGGTCACGCGCCTGCCGTTCACGAAGAAGGTCGCCCGCGCCCCGTGCGCCGCGAGCACCGCGAGCACCTGCGGCGTGCGATCGAGATCGGGCCCATCGTCGAAGGTCAAGGCGATCCGCCCATCGAACCCCGAGTTGTCGGGCGGGCGCACCCCCGAGCAGGTTGCCCCGTCCGCCTTGCCCTCGGTGGCCATGAGCTCCTCGTAGGCGGCAGTGAGATCCTCCTCGTTCTCCTGCGGGTCCTCCGGAGGGCCCGCGCAGGAAAACGCCATGGCCAGAAACAGCGCCGTAAGGGGCGCCGCCAGGCGCGCCCTGGTGAGGCGGGGTACCTGCGTCACCGTCATGCTGCTTGCTCTCATGCGCATTCTCCTCGGCTGGCGCCGCAGCTCGGGAGGATACCGCGATTCAAGACCCATCGCCAGCAAGGTAGGATGGCATGGCAGGATGGCCATTCCCTGGCCAAGCCATTGCCGCCCCAGGTCTCAGAATCGCACCCGCACCCTCGAAGGGCCCAGACCCTCTACGCCGATCACAGCGGCCAAATCACCGGTATCAGCAGCGCGGCGCTGACCCAGACGATCAGGTTCAGCGGCATGCCCACTCTAATGTAGTCGAGGAAGCGGTACCCGCCGGGGCCATAGACCAAGAGGTTGGTCTGGTAGCCGATCGGGCTCGCGAAGCAGGCCGACGCGCCGATGGCGATGCCCACCACGAAGGGGTGCGGGCTCACGCCGAGCGCAGCGGCGGTGGAGAAGCCAATGGGCACGAGGAGCACCGCAGTGCTGTTGTTCGACAGGAGGTGGGACAGCAGGCTCGTGGCCACGATGAAGGCGGCCAGAACGACCCTCGGACCAGCGCCGGAGAACAGGGACAGGAAGCCGCGGGCGTACAGGTCCGCCGCGCCGGTCACCTGCAGGGCGCGTCCCAGGGCTATTGTTCCGATGATGACCAGGAGCACCCGCACGTCCACGGAACGGTAGGCCTCCCTCATCGAGAGGCACCCAGTGAGGACCATCAGACAAGCTGCCGTGAGTGACGCCACTGCGATGTCGAGCACGCCAAAGGCGGCCAGGGCCACCATGGCAGAGAAGATCACCATGGCCACGGGAGCGCGTCGGCGCCTGAAGACGCTCTTTGTCACGTCCTCAAGCACGATCAGATCGCCCTCTGCCCTGTGCAGGTCGATCCTGTCCAACGGGCACTCCACGAGAAGGATGTCTCCCACCGAAAGACGGAGGTTGGCGAGCATCTGGGCCGAGTAGTGCACCCTGCGACGCTTGACTCCCAGGAGCCTCCCTCCGGTCTCCAGCGTAAAATCGGTGCGCTGAAGACGGCGCCCCACCAGGGCAGAGTGGGGAGGCACGATGAGCTCGACGAGCATGGTCTTCTCATGCAGTGGGTTGGAGGCTCCGCCGGGATCTCCATTTGCGCTCACCACGAGGCCCGTATCCAGGAGTCCCATCAGGTCTCCAGCCGAGGCCTTCACGAGCAGGAGATCATCGCCCTCCAGCACCAAGCCCTCCTCGTCGGCCTCCACGACCTTCGCACCCCTCAGAACCTCGTAGAGCTCCACCCTTGGCGCGACCCGCTCGAGCTCCACGCGTGGGTCCTTGCCGACGAGACGGCTGCCCTTGGGCACCTTGATCTCGGAGATGTACTTGTGGTGCTCGCCTTCCTTCACCTCGCATATGGGCTCCTTGTGCCCGGGCAGGAGACGCCAGGAGAAGAAGTAGAGGAAGGCCCCTCCCGCCAGAGCCACCGGCACTGCCAGAACGGAGAGCTCGAACATCCCGAGGGGGCGGCCTCCAAGCTCCCGTGAGAGATCGCTCACGATGATGTTGGTCGAGGTGCCAATCAGGGTGGTCGTGCCGGCCAGGATGGACATGAAGGAGATCGGGATCAGCAGCTTGGAAGGGCTCATGTTGAACTGGCAGCAGGCCGCAACGACGATCCCAGTGAAGAGCACAACCACGGGAGTGTTGTTCATGAAGGCGGAGAGAAGACCGACGAGCCCGAGCAGCAAAAAGAGCAGCAGGCCTTTCTTGCCTCGGGATGCCCGGATTATTCGCTCGGAGACGAACTCGAGGGCCCCGGTGCGCACCAGGCCTTGGCTCACGATGAACAGGGCCCCCACTGTGATGGGGGCCGGATTGGCAAAACCCGCCATGGCCGCCGCCGGTGGCAGGATCCCGACGAGCATCAGGGCCGCCAAGGTCACGAGCGCCGTCAGATCCACGGGCAGCCATTCGGTGACGAAGAGCAGGAGCACCGCAGCGAGGATCAATGAAACGACCAGGATCTCCATGGGCTCCTTTATACTCCGGCTCCAATCCGCCTCGTCCAGCATTCTAGCCGCGCCCAAGGCTTGCATTCCCAGCCGGACCATACTATTTCTCAAGCTCACCACCTGTTCCGGAGGGACGGACGACATGGCCAACGAAAAGAAGCAGTCAGACCTCGAGCGCATTGTGGAGCTCATCGAATCCCACCTCAAGGAAGAGGGGCTCGTGCCCGCCGACGTGCTGATGAAGACCTCGGACGGACACCCGGCCTGGGCATTCCGTCAGGGCTCCGCCTCGGTTCGCATCCACCTGTTGCCCGCGGAAAAAGAAAGCGACCACGGGTACTTCCAGGTCGTGGCGCCCGTGATCATCCTCCCCGAGGAGGGACGCGAGAAGATCTTCGAGCGGCTCCTCTCCCTGAACGCCGATCAGCTCTGGTCGTGCGCCTTCGCCATCAGGCAGGACCGGGTCATCATCACCGCGGACCGCACCACCCGCGACCTGGACCGAAGCGAGGTCATAGAGATGATCGAGCGCGTGGCGGCCTACGCCGACAAGTTCGACGACGAGCTCGTGGAGGAGTTCGGCGGCACGCGCTACACGGATCGCCCCATCGGAAACGCGCCCTGAGCAAACCAAGGGGCATCTTCCTCGCCATCGAGGGCATCGATGGCGCCGGCACCTCGAGCCAGGCTGCGCTCCTGTCATCCCGCCTCCTGGCGCTCGGGCACCCAACGCACCTGACCGCCGAGCCCTCCAAGGGTCCAGTGGGGCTCCTCATCCGCCAGCTCCTCGGGCAGCTCTCCGAGCCGCCCGATCCGGCGGCCCTGGCGCTGCTCTTCGCCGCGGACCGCCTCGACCACCTGCGCCGGGAGATCGAGCCCGCCCTGGAGGACGGCCGCATGGTCATCAGCGACCGCTACGTCCTGTCCTCCCTCGCCTATCAGTCCCTGCAGAATCCCCTCCCATGGGTGGAGGAGATCAACCGCTTCGCCCCACCTCCAGATCTGACGGTGCTCTTGCACGTCGAGGCCGAGGTAGCGGCGGCCCGCAGGGCCTCCCGCGGCGGCCACGAGGAGATCTTCGACGCCCTCCCCACCCAGCGCCTGCTCGTGTCGCGATACGCCGAGCTCGCGGCGAGGCGGACCGAGCAACGAGTCGTGGTTTTGGACGGCTCGCCGGACATTGAGACCGTGGCCGCGGCCCTCGAGCGGATCGCCCTCGATGCCCTGGAGTCACGAGATGCGGGCTGAGGGGCCGGATCTCGTGCCCCGTCGGCACGGTTCCCTGCGTTTGATGATCCTGGGAGCCCTTGGGGCCCTGGGGGCCCTGGGGGCCCTGGGCAGCTCCAAGAGCACCCCGCCGCCACGGGAGCGCCTCCTGGACGAGCCGGCGCAAGAGGAGCGCAGGCCGCCGCCCCCCAGACCCGCCAGCCCTCTCCCCTACTCTGCCTGCCCTGCTCCCGAGGGCACCATCACGAGGGAGAGCCTGGACAAGATCCTCTCTCTGGGCCCCGGCGTATTCCTCTCGGGCCTGGACGTGGAGATGGTCTCCGCAAAGGCAGTCCCCGAGGCGGCGCGGCAGGCCTGGCCAGCCCTCTTCCCCGTCCCGGATGGAGATGGCTTCGGCGGCTGGCGCCTGCTGCGATTCCACCCGGGGGATCCATGCCTCGGCAGGGCCGGGCTTCTACGGGGAGATTAGATCGTTTCCATCAACGGAAACAGCCTCAT
>JAVEWA010000529.1:0-5005 GCA_034004785.1 Polyangia bacterium | reverse complement strand
AGATCCTGTCGCGTTAGCTTTGCGCTGCGGAGGTTGCTCGAGGGTGAAGTCAATCGGTTACCTGCCATCCCGAGTAGGCGCCTAACATTTTACCGACAGATGACATGGACCAAGCCGGATTGCTGCCTGTGCTGGCCACCCCTGTCTCTGGGCTCTGAGTGAGTGTCGATTTCCTTTCTCTTGATACTTCCTCTATTTAGTACGAATTTCTCCGGTATATCAAGTGCTTTGTCTGCCTGCGCGGTCCCTCGGCCGACCTGGCGCCGACCGCCCGCAAGGCGCCGGGAGCGAGCCCACGCATTGGATAAGTTCCCCAGCGGATCTTTGGAGAGCATCGCCCGGCCTCCACGTAGAAAAGGACCATTGCGGTCCTGGGATGGAGGCGAGCAGGGACGGGCCAAGGTTTCGCTCGGCTATGGGCTGGCGTCCTGGGTGGTAGAGGCGTCGCCAAGACCGGAGGCGTCGGTGGGCAGGGCGGCGTCGTGGGGCGTCGCGGCGTCCGGCGCGGCGTCGGGGTTCTGGGCAGCGTCCGGGATCACTGCGGCGTCGGCGGGCGGCGTGCAGGGGCCGTGCTCGTCTGCCGGGCTTCCGATCCTGTGGCAGCAGCCGTCGGCTCGGCACTCGTAGCCATCCGGACAGAGCCCTCCGTCGCCGCATGAGAAGGCCACGTTAGGCAGCTTGGGCTTGAAGCAGCCCGTGGGGGCCGCGACAAGGAGCACCGAGGCCAAGAGAGCAGGGAGAGAACAGAGGAACAGGGCGCGTCTCATGGCTAGAACTCCAGGCCCACGCCGAGGCCGGCGCCGCGGCGGGTCATGAGGGGCTGCACCTGGAGCGCCCTCGCGGGGCGCTCCTTGCCCTTGGTGAGATGATCCACGATGAAGAGGGTCGCGGCGCCCACCGCCGCGGCCGCCGACAGGCCGAGGAAGGTGAAGGCGGCAGCCTCGAAGCGTTTGCCCTCCTTCTTGTACTGCTCGAAGTCCCTCTGGGTGTTGCCGGTATAGGGAAGGGGGCGCCCGTTGTTGTAGGGGTCGAGGAAGGTGGCCATCCGCTCCATCTCGTCCTCTCGATCCTCCACGAGGAGGGCGAATACGCCGGTCATGGTGAGGAGCACCGCGGTGACGCCCACCAGGGACCAGGCGCTGCCCTGGAGGCGGCGCATGGGCTTCTCCTCGGGCTCCTTGTCGGTCTCGGGGGCGGGCCTTGGACGCTCGGGGTCGGCGATGGCGCGGCGCTCCTCTCCCGCCTTGGGCCCCTTGGGGGCGCCCTTGTCCGGGGCGGTCCCGGCGGCGCTGTCCGCCGCCCCGATGCGCCTAGGTCCATCCGGGGGCGGAGGAGTTCCCTTCCGGGCTGGGGCCTCGGCGGGTGGAGGAGCGGCGCGGGCCGGGTCCTCGGCGGGTGGAGGAGCGGCGCGGGCCGGGTCCTCGGCGGCCCCAGGCGCCGCGCCGTCCTGGCTGCCCGCTGGGGCGACGTGGCCAATCCCAGGGAACGAGGCGAGGCCTAGGATGAGCACGAAGGCCACGGCTGCCGAGCGGTGCGGGGAGAGGTTTCGAAAGCTCATGATCACTCCTGGAGCTCCTTTGCGAGGGGGGCCTGGGGCCGCGATGAGACCGAGCGGCCAGCCTCCCTTGCGACGCCCAGTCTAACCTCAAGAGCCGCGAAGAAAAAGGGGGGCCCATAAGGGCGGATCTCCAGTAGAATGACCCGGAATCCATTACTCCAGCTCGGGCTGCGCCACTTGCCATGGGCCGCGCCTGAGCTCAAAGGAACGGCGAATGAGAATCAGGCATCTTGGCCTCGTGACCCTCGGGATATTTCTTGCACCGACGCTGTGTGGCTGTATCGGGAACACCAAGGACCCGAACACCTCCGGGCTCTGCGGCAACGGCGTGATCGATCCTGGTGAGCAATGCGATGACGGCAATACCCTGGATCACGACGGCTGCTCGTCGAAGTGCGTGGTGGAGAGCTTTTGCGGAAACGGCGTGGTGGAGGTCGATGAGGAGTGCGATGACGGCAACTACGTGGAGGGAGACGGCTGCAACGCCCAATGTCAGGTGGAGACGGGCTGCGGCAACGGCATCCTGGAGATCGGAGAGGAGTGCGACGATGACAACCTGACCGACGGGGACGGCTGCAGCGCGCTCTGCATCGACGAGGTCCCAGGGGCGGAGTGCGGCAACGGCATCCACGAGGAGGGAGAGGGCTGCGATTGGGGCATGGCCATCCACCAAGTCGGCTGCGACGACCAGTGCAGACGGGAGGACGGCTGCGGCGACGGGGTCAAGGACGCCTCCGAGCTCTGCGACGACGGCAACAACGTGAGCGGGGACGGCTGCTCGGCGGGCTGCCTGGTGGAGTTCGTGTGCGGGAACGACTACTGCGAGACCGAGAGCTACGAGAGCTGCGAGCTCTGCCCGAGGGACTGCTGCCCGGACTGCGGCAACGGCATCCTCGATGAGGGGGAGGGCTGCGACGATGGCAACAACGTCGGCGGCGACGGCTGCAGCAAGGGGTGCCGGGACGAGGATGGGGTCGCCACCTGCGGCAACGGCATCTGGGAGGCGGGAGAGGAGTGCGAGGACGGGAACCTGACCATCCACGACGGCTGCTCGGACCAGTGCAAGAGGGAGTTCGTCTGCGGTGATCAACTCTGCCAGCGGGAGGTGGGGGAGAACTGCGAGCGCTGTCGGAGCGACTGCTGCCCGAACTGCGGCAATGGAGTGCTCGAGCCGCTGCTCGGCGAGTGGTGTGACCGCAACGAGCTCGGCGGGAGGACCTGCGAGGCCCTCGGCTTCACCGGGGGGCTGCTCGCCTGCACGGACTACTGCACCTTCGACACGGCCGGCTGCGCAGGGACGGGGCCCTCCTGCGGGAACAACCAGGCCGAGTATGGCGAGGCCTGCGATGGGGCCGACCTCCGGGGGCTGGATTGCACGAGCATCGGCTGGAGCGGTGGAACCCTGTCTTGCACCTCCGCCTGTGTGCTGAACACCTCGGCCTGCACGGGGCTCCTTTGGTACTTCCACGAGGACTTCGAGGACCAGGCCAGCGCCACCGGGAGCTGGCTCTACACGAGCATCTGGGATTGGGGCACTCCAAGCACCGGGCCGTCGGCTTGCCTGGAGGGGGCTCGGTGCGTGGGCACCTCCATGAGCGGGGCCTACGCAGCCAACCTCACCTATGACACCTGTGTCCTCGAGTCGCCCTCGATCTCCCTCGCAGGAGCCACCGCGCCGACCCTGTCCGTCTTCATGTGGCTCTACAGTCAGGCGAGCTACGACGGCGGAAACGTAAAGGTGTCCAACAACGGCGGCTCAACCTGGGAGCTGCTCACGCCCGATGGTGGCTACGACGGGACCGCGGCCAGCGAGCAGGCGTTCTACGGGGACAAGCAGGCCCTCGGCTGGCACCGCAAGACCTTCGATCTCTCGGCCTGGGCGGGTCAGACCATCAAGCTCCGCTTCTCCTTCGCGTCGAACGGCTATACCCAATATGCAGGGTGGTACCTCGACGAGATCTTCATTACCGAGGAGGTGGACGTGCCGGTCCAGATCCTGACCGGGGCCTATCTCGGAGTCGGGGTCACGGATCTGGACTTCGTCCGCCCCCTGGCTGCGGACGGGGGCACCGGGACCTTCGACTGGAGCATCCAGCCGGGGGGCACGAACAACGACTGGCTGAGCATCGACCCGGTGGTTGGCACCCTGAGCGGCTCCCCCATCGCCTCCAACGTGGGGCCGGTGGAGGTCACGGTCAGGGCGGCCGTCCCTGGGTACGCCACGAACTTCGACGAGCGGACCTTCCAGTTCTACATCGTCGCTCCGGCGGTGCTTCCCTACACCGAGAGCTTCGACCAGAACCCGGTCACCTGGACCTTTGGCACCGGAGACTGGGAGTGGGGCACGCCAAGCGGAACCGAGCCCACGGCCTGCTACTCGGGGAGCTGCATAGGCACTTTGATGGCGGGCAACTACTCGCCCAGCCTCTCCTGGGACACCTGCTGGATCACCTCGCCGCCCATCAGCCTTGCGGGCGCGACCAACCCTGTCCTGCGCTTCTACAGCTGGGTCAAGACCGAGGGGTCTTCCTACGACGGCGGCAACATCAAGGTAAGCACCGACGGGATCTCCTTCGTGCTGCACTCGGCGGTGACCCCGGCCTACAACCTGACCAGCGTGAACGGCCAGGTCGCCTGGGGAGGGAGCTCGGGGACCTTCCAGGGCCAGTGGGTGCAGTTCGAAGCGGACCTTTCGGCCTACGTTGACCAGGCCGTGTGGATCAGGTTTGCCTTCCGCACCGACGGGTCGGTGCAGTACCCGGGCTGGTACATCGACAGCCTGACCGTGACCGACTGACGGGCCGGGAAGGACGGATGAAAGGACAATGACCACGGCGGATAGAGACGGACCCTTCGTTCCCCACCACCTCACCGCCGAGCCGGCCGACCTGGAGGGCAACCACGGCAGGGGGCGTTACCTCCTCCTGCCGGGCTCCGACGGCCGCGCCGCGCTCATCGCCGAGCGCCTCTCGGATCTCGTGGTGAAGCGGCACCCGCGGGCCCACAACCTGTACCTGGGCCGTCTGGAGGGCGATGGTGGCCAGGTGGACCTGGGGGTGATCTCGACCGGGATGGGCACGCCCAGCCTGGACATCATCGTCACCGAGCTGTTCCGGCTGGGCGCTCGCCGGTTCCTTCGAGTTGGAACCTGTGGCTCCCTGCAGCCGCGTGTTCTTCGGCAGGGGGCCTTGGTAGTCCCCACGGCAGCGGTGCGAGACGAGTCCACCTCTCGTCGCTACCTGCCGCCGGAGTTTCCCGCGGTGGCCTCTCGCAAGGTGTTGAGGGCGGTCGAGCTCGCGGTGGAGGAGCGGGGAGAAGAGGACGTCCACTTCGGCATCTGCCACTCCAAGGACTCGCTCTTCGCGAGGGAGTTCGGAGCGGGGCCCCTGGCCTCGGAGAACGGGCGGTACATGGAGATCCTGGCCCGCGGAGGAGTGCTGGCCTCCG
>JAVEWA010000023.1:21534-24435 GCA_034004785.1 Polyangia bacterium | reverse complement strand
TGGTCGGGCGGGAGAAAGCCAGGTGAGATGAAATATGTCATGGGGGTTTCTCCAGGTGCGAGGGCGGGGCAAGCCCGGTTGGACAAGGCGGGCTCGATCGAGAGCGGGCCGAGCGGGAGAAAGCCCGGTGAGTTGCCTTGGCTAGCGGGAGAAAGCCCTGTGAGATGCCTGGTCGGGCAGGAGAAAGCCAGGTGAGATGAAATATGTCATGGGGGTATCTCCAGGTGCGAGGGCGGGGCAAGCCCGGTTGGACAAGGCGGGCTCGATCGAGAGCGGGCCGGGCGGGAGAAAGCCCGGTGAGATGCCTTGGCTAGCGGGAGAAAGCCCAGTGAGATGCCTGGTCGGGCAGGAGAAAGCCCGGTGAGGTGCCTGGTCGGGCAGGAGAAAGCCCGGTGAGGTGCCTGGTCGGGCGGGAGAAAGCCAGGTGAGATGAAATATGTCATGGGGGTTTCTCCAGGTGCGAGGGCGGGGCAAGCCCGGTTGGACAAGGCGGGCTCGATCGAGAGCGGGCCGGGCGGGAGAAAGCCCGGTGAGATGCCTTGGCTAGCGGGAGAAAGCCAGGTGAGATGGCTTGGCTAGCAGGAGAAAGCCCGGTGAGATGCCTGGTCGGGCGGGAGAAAGCCAGGTGAGATGAAATATGTCATGGGGGTTTCTCCAGGTGCGAGGGCGGGGCAAGCCCGGTTGGACAAGGCGGGCTCGATCGAGAGCGGGCCGAGCGGGAGAAAGCCCGATGAGATGGCTTGGTGGGCGGGGCGGGCAGGAGAGCCCGGGACCGGGCATGCCGGACATGAATATTCCAAGGTGCCTTTTTGTTGCGGCGCGCTACAATCCGCCGCCGTGATCGGGCAAGGGCTCGGCGCTGTGAACCGGCGCCATGGCTTGAACCCCGAGCGAGCGCGACAGAGCGCAAGCGAGCGCGACAGAGCGAGACAGAGCGCGACAGAGCACAAGCGAGCGCGACAGAGCGCGACAGAGCACAAGCGAGCGCGACAGAGCGCGACAGAGCACAAGCGAGCGCGACAGAGCGCGACAGAGCGCAAACGAGCGCGACAGAGCGAGACAGAGCGCGACAGAGCACAAGCGAGCGCGACAGAGCGCAAGCGAGCGCGACAGAGCGCGACAGAGCGAGAGACCGATCTCCCATCCAGACCATGTCCTTCTTCCAGCGCTACTCGTCCGAAGATCTCGCGGCCATCCGCTTCAAGGGAGCTGGCACGACCGCGCTGGACGACGAGTTCCTCATCCGTCCCGAGGAGGTGGTGGCGAGCCTCTTCCTCCTTCTGCTGCTCGCCCTGTCCTTGGGGAGCGGGGCGCCCGTCTTCGAGCCAATCGAGAGCTCCCAGCTCACCTACAACTCCACCAAGATCTTCTCCCTGCTGCTCCTGGCCATGCTGTTCTGGACCCTGGGCCAGCGGATCACCGCCAGGATCCGTATGGGAATGGGGGCGGCCGAGGAGTCGGTCGCGCAGGATCGCGAGGCGGGGAGGCTGGCTTGGGCGAGGGTCTGGCGGGTCACGAGGGACTGGCTCCCAGCCGTAATGTCTCTCGGCATCTACGAGTCCCTCAAGCACCTGCACCTGAACGAGATCATCCTGTGGCTCGGCAACAGCCCCAAGGACGACCTGATGATCCGCATCGACCAGGTCTTCTTCGGCGGACACGCCAGCGTGTGGATGCAGAGCCTCATCACCCCGGCCTTCACCTTCTACATGCTGCTCGTGTACTACGTCGGCTACTACCTCTACCCAGCGGTGGTGGGCGTGGTGTTCTACCTGTTCCGTCCCAGGGTAGCCTTCAGGGAGCTGGTGCTCGCGTTCCTCGCCACCACCTTCATCGGCTACACCATCTACATTCTCGTGCCGGTCGCCGGGCCTCGCTTCGAGCTTCAGCACCTGTACGAGACCACCTTCGTGGACAGGTTCTTTCTGCAGAGGTGGCAGGAGCAGGCTCGCTTCGACTACGACTGCTTCCCGAGCCTGCACACCGCAGTGCCCCTCGTGGTGAACGTGATCGCCTTCCGGCACGTCCGCTGGCTCGGCTACCTGCTGCTCCCATTCGTGGTCTCCACGGTGTTCTCGACCCTTTATCTCCAGATGCACTACCTGATCGACGTGGTGGCCGGGGTAGCTCTGGTGCCATTTGCCGTGGCGATCGGCGTGAGGGGAGACAAGTGGTGGGCCGCCTTGATGGCCGCCCTTGGCCGGCGCTTCCCCGGGTTCCTCGGGGCCGTGTCCCGTCAGAGCAGGCGCGGCAGGGTGCTGGCGCGGGTGTTCCAGGTGCTCATCGTGGGGGTGGCGATCTACTGGATGCGGCAGCTCATAGTCTGATCTCGCAAAGGAGTATACCCATGTACGAGGTGGCCATCAGGACGCGGTTCGCGGCTGCCCACAGGCTTGCTAACTACGGAGGCAAATGCGAGGCCCTGCACGGCCACACCTGGGTGGTGGAGGTGGGAGTGGAGGGGCCGGAGATCGACGAGGTGGGGCTGCTCATGGACTTCGTGGCGCTGAAGCGCCTCGTGAAGGACGTGGTGGAGGAGCTGGACCACACGCTCCTGAACGACCATGTGTGCTTCTCGGAGCAGAACCCCTCCTCGGAGCGGGTCGCCAAGTTTTTCTACGATCGGCTGAAGGATGTGCTGCCTAGCCCTGCGCTCCGGGTGTCCTTCGTGCGGGTCTGGGAGAGCGAGGACTCGGCCGCGACCTACAGGCCCTGAAGGGCCCGTGCCCAACATGAGACCGGTCACAATGGCAGGAGGAGCCGGAGCTGCTCGTCAGGAGGAGCCGGAGCTGCTCGTCAGGAGGAGCCGGAGCTGCTCGTCAGGAGGAGCCGGAGCGGCTCGGCAGGAGGAGCCGGAGCTGCTCGTCAGGAGGAGCCGGAGCTGCTCGTCAGGAGGAGCCG
>JAVEWA010000023.1:0-21434 GCA_034004785.1 Polyangia bacterium | reverse complement strand
CAGGAGGAGCCGGAGCTGCTCGTCAGGAGGAGCCGGAGCTGCTCGTCAGGAGGAGCCGGAGCGGCTCGGCAGGAGGAGCCGGAGCTGCTCGTCAGGAGGAGCCGGAGCTGCTCGTCAGGAGGAGCCGGAGCTGCTCGTCAGGAGGAGCCGGAGCTGCGCGTCAGGAGGAGCCGGAGCTGCTCGTCAGGAGGAGCCTGTGCGGCTCGGGCCGCCCGTTGCACCTCGGTGGAGCGCCGTTAGCTTGATGGGCGTCCTCACAAGGTGAGCGTTGCAGGGCAGGGCTAGCTCTGCGAGGATGCGGTCTAGTGGCCTGGACGGGCAGAGAGCCCGCCGGGACCCGGAGAGAAATCGAGTCATGGCAAAAAAAGTAGATCTCGGAAGCTTGAAGGCCCGCAAGGCCGCCGGTGAGAAGCACACCATGCTGACCGCCTACGACTTTCCCTTTGCCCGCCTGCTCGACGAGGCGGGGATCGATTCGGTGCTGGTGGGGGACTCCCTCGGCAACGTGGTGCTCGGCTACCCCGACACCCGGCCCGTGACCATGGACGAGATGCTCCACCACACCAGGGCAGTGGGCCGGGCCGTGACCTCGGCCCTCCTCATCGGCGACATGCCCTTCATGTCCTACAACGTCACCCTGGAGGAGGCCCTCAGGAACGGCGGGCGATTCCTCAAGGAGGCGGGGGCGGATCTCGTGAAGCTGGAGGGCGGGGGCCAGGTGGCCGGGATTGTGGCCGCCATGGTGAGGGCGGGCATACCGGTGTGCGGCCACCTGGGGCTCACCCCCCAGACCGCGAGCCAGCTCGGCGGCTACAGGGTCCAGGGCCGCACGGCAGAGGCCGCCATGCGGATCCTGGAGGACGCCCTTCGGCTCGAGGACGCGGGCGCGTCCATCCTGGTGCTGGAGTGCGTGCCCGACCGGGTGGCCTCGAGGATCGCCGAGCGGCTCGCCATCCCCGTCGTCGGCATTGGTGCGGGCCCGGGGTGCGACGGCCAGGTGCTGGTGCTGCACGACATGCTCGGCCTGACGGCCTCGGGGCCTTGCCCCAAATTCGTGCGCGTCTTCGCCGAGCTGGGTCAGGCCGCCCGGGAGGCCCTCGCCGCCTACCGCGACGCGGTTCGGGCCGGGACATTTCCCGGGCCAGCCGAGAGTTTCACCATCGCTGACGATGAGCTGGAGGAGTTGCTCAGGCTGGAGCGGGCGGGCGCTCCCATGGGCCAGCCAAGGGAGGTGGGAAGGTGAGAGTGCTGATATTAGGTGCCGGCTCCATGGGCTGCCTGCTGGGAGGGTATCTCGGTCGGGCCGGCAACGAGGTCTTCCTGCTGGACAGCTTGCCAGAGCGGGTGGAGCCAATCGAGGCGACGGGCATTCTGGTGGAGGGGGTGGGCGGGGACTTCCAGGCCAAGGCCCGTGCGGGCACGGCCTTCGAGGGGCCTGCGCCAGACGCGGTGCTCCTCTGCGTCAAGTCCTACGACACCGAGCGGGCGGCGCGCTCCTTGCCGGCCTTGCTCTCCCCGAGCTCCCTGGTGCTGACCCTTCAGAACGGAGTGGGCAATATCGAGCAGCTCGCACGTCACGTCCCTCGAGATCAGCTCCTCGTGGGCACCACGTCCATCGGGGCGAATCTCTTGCGGCCAGGGCATGTCCACCACGCGGGCGAGGGCGAGACCCATGTGGGGGACCTCAGCGGCGAGAGCCTGGAGCCGGCCCAGCGTCTGGCCCGCTTGCTAACCGAGGCCAAGCTCCCCACCAGCGCCACGGCCGACATTGGCGCCCTAATCTGGAGCAAGCTCGCGGTGAACGTGGGCATCAACGCTCTCACCGCCATTCTCAGGGTGCGAAACGGCCGCCTGCTCAGCCTGGAGAGCGCCGCCTCCGTGATGGAGAGCGCCGTCCGGGAGTGCCTGGACGTGGCCGAAGCCTCCGGGGTCGAGCTGGATCGAGAGGCGGCCTCGAGGCGCGTGAGGGAGGTGGCCCGCCTGACCGCCTCCAACCGCTCATCCATGCTGATGGACGTGCTCGGTGAGCGGCGCACCGAGATCGACGCGATGAACGGCGCGGTGGTGCGGAGGGGCCGTGAGCTGGGGCTGCCCGTGCCGGTGAACGAGACGCTGACGGCGCTCGTGCGATGTCTGGAGGAGTCCTATGGGGTGCAGGAGAGGTAGCGGGAGTCCTTACGTGGTGCAGGAGAGGTAGCGGGAGTCCTTACGTGGTGCAGGAGAGGTAGCGGGAGTCCTTACGTGGTGCAGGAGAGGTAGCGGGAGTCCTTACGTGGTGCAGGAGAGGTAGGCAGGTCTGACTGGTTCCGCCGCGAAAGTGGATGCGGGGATCACCGGGAGCGCGCCCTGGCGAGGTGCCTCGCGAGCCAGGCCGCGGTCGCGCTCTCCGGGAGGCTCGCTGCCCTGGCCGCCAGCTCCTGGGGCGGGCCCTGGTAAAGGGACCGGCCTCCGTCGGGGCCAGCCCCGGGCCCCAGGTCCAGGATCCAGTCCGCCGAGGCGATCACTCCCAGGTGGTGCTCGATGAGCACCACCGTGTCGCCTCGGTCGACGAGCCTGCCGAGCACCGCGACGAGCTTCTCCACGTCGGCCCCGTGGAGCCCTGTGGTGGGCCCGTCCAGCAGGTACAGGCTGGCGCCGCGGGCGGTCTTGGAGAGCTCGTCCACCAGCTTGATGCGCTGGGCCTCGCCCCCCGACAGGGTCGTGGAGGGCTGGCCGAGAGGCAGGTAGTCCAGGCCGATCTCCACCAGGAGCTCGAGGGGCCTCGCCAGGCGGCGGTCCTGGCCGAGCAGGGCAGCGGCCTCCCCTGCGGTGAGCTCCAGCACCTCGGCGATGCTCCGGCCCAGCATGCGGATCTCGAGGGTGTCCCGGTGGTAGCGCCGCCCCTCGCAGCGGGGGCATGGCACCTGGGCGTCAGGGAGGAAGCCCATCTCCACGGTGAGCCAGCCGTGGCCCTCGCAGTGCGGGCAGCGCCCGCCCTCCACGTTGAAGGAGAAGCGCCCGGGCCCGAAGCCCCTGAGCCGGGCCTCGGGCAGGGCGGCGAAGCGCTCCCTGAGCCTGCCCATCAGGCCGATGTAGGTGGCCGGGCAGGAGCGGGGGTTCCTGCCGATGGGCTGCTGGTCCACCTCCACCACCCGGGCGAAGGAATCCAGGCCCGAGGCGGCCTCGCAGCCCACAGGGGCTCCCGCTCGGGCGCTGGCGAGCAGCACGGCCTCGAGGAGGGTGGACTTGCCGCTCCCGGAGCGGCCGGTGATCACCGTGAGAGCGCCCGTCGGGAGGCGCAGGTCCAGGTCCCTGAGGTTGTGGGCGCTGGCGCCTTCGATGGTGATCCAGCCGCGAGGACCTCGGGCGCCGCTCGTCGCTCTCGCGGTGGTCCTCGCCTGCCCGACCTCGCCCCTCAAGAGCCGCGCAGTGAGGCCGGTGCCCAGGCGCTCCACCGCGGCGGGCGAGCCCTGATCCACCAGGCGGCCGCCCTCCCTGCCGCCTCCGGGGCCGAGGTCTATCAGGTGGTCGGCGGCCCGCATGGTCTCCTCGTCGTGCTCCACGATGAGCACGGTGTTCTCGGCGCGGCGCAGGCCTCCAAGAACCGAGAGGAGCCGGGCCTGGTCCTCGGGGTGGAGCCCTATGGTGGGCTCGTCCAGGATGTAGAGCACGCCGTGCAGGGGCGCCGAGAGGTGGGCCGCGAGCCGGAGCCGCTGGAGCTCGCCTCCGGACAGGGTGTCCGCCGCCCGGTCGAGGCCCAGGTAGTCGAGGCCCACGGTGATGAGGAACCCCAGCCTGGTCATGAGCTCTTGCCTGAGGGGATCCACCACCTCGGCGAGGGCGCCGCCGAGGTCGAGCCCGGACAGGAAGCGCTGGGCCTCTCCTGGACGCAGGGCGCTGACCGCGGCCAGGTTCAGGCCGCCCAGCTCCACCGCCAGGGCCTGGGGCTTCAACCTCGCGCCCGAGCAGGCCGAGCAGAGCTCTCCGTCTTCGGTTCGGCCCGCGCCCGAGCAGGCCGGGCAGGCCCCCTCCGCCCCGGTGAAGGAGAAGAGGCGCGGGTCAGGAGGCTCGTAGGACAGGCGGCAGGCCCGGCAGGTGCGGGAGGTGCCATACAGGTGGTCGGCCTGGGCGCCCTCCCTGGCGAGGGTCTCGTCGGGGAGCAGGGAGAAGCGGCCCCGGCCGAGGTCGAGGGCCTGGCCGAGGACTGCGCGCCACTTCTCCCTGGCCAGGGCCCCGGGCTCCACCTGGCCGTGGAGCAGCACGAAGTCAACGTCGTGGAGCCTGTAGCGGGCGAGCTTCTGGGGAGCGCTCCTCCCGGCGAGGGGCCTCAGGGCGCCGTCCACCCGGACCTCGGCGAGGCCCATGCGCCTCGCGCGGGCGAACACGGTATCGTGCCAGCCCTTGCGCCGGCGCAGCACCGGCGCGAGGAGCCGCACCCGCTGGCCAGAGTGACGCGCGAGGATCTCCTCGAGGAGCTCCTCGGGGGTGGCGCTGGAGGTCAGGGCGCCGCAGGAGAGGCAGCGCTGCCGGCCCGCCTTGGCGAAGAGCAGCCGGAGGTAGGGGTAGATCTCCGTGACCGTGGCGACGGTGGAGTGGCGCCTCCCCCTGGTGAGGCGCTGCTCCACAGCGATGGTTGGGGGCAGGCCCTGCAAGGAGGAGAGCTCGGGCCGCGAGAGCTGCTGCATGTACTGCCTGGCGTAGGGAGAGAGGCAGTCCAGGAAGCGGCGCTGGCCCTCGGCGTGCAGGATGTCGAAGGCCACCGAGGACTTGCCGGAGCCGCTCGGCCCGGTGAGCACCACCAGGCGGTCCCTCGGGATGGCCAGGTCCAAGTCCTTGAGGTTGTGCTCCCTGGCGCCCCTCAGCAGGATCTGCCCGGCGCGGGAGGCCATGCCTCCAGCCTCGGCGGCGAGGGAAGGCGCGACTTCATCCTTCCTTGCCGTTGCCGCCCGCACCGGGCCTGGCTCCCCGGCGAGGTATGCGGCGAGGAAGCGGCCGGTGTGGGAGCCGGGAGCAGCGCAGATGAGCTCGGGAGGACCAGCCGCCACCAGGCGGCCGCCAAGGGCGCCGCCCTCCGGCCCCAGGTCGATGACGTGATCCGCCTGCCAGATCACCTCTGGGTGGTGCTCCACCACCAGCACGGTGTTGCCCCGTCCGACCAGCCCGTGCAGCGCCTTCACGAGCACCGCCACGTCCGCGAGGTGCAGGCCTCTCGTGGGCTCGTCCAGGATGAAGAGGCAGCCGCTCGTCTTCTCGAGCGTCAGGTGGCGCGCGATCTTCAGGCGCTGGGCCTCGCCCCCCGACAGGGTGTTCAGCCCCTGGCCGAGCCGCAGGTAGCCGAGCCCCACCTCTGCCAGGGCCACGAGCCCCCGCGCCACCCTGGGCTCGTCCTGGAAGACGCGGAGGGCCTCGTTCACCGTGAGGCCGAAGAGATCGTGGATGGAGAGGCCGCGCCAGGTGGCGGCCAGCGCCTCGCCGGTGTAGCGCCGCCCCTCGCAGACCTCGCAGGTCACCTGGGCGTCGGGCAGGAAGTGCAGCTCCACCCGCAGCACGCCGGTGCCCTCGCAGGCCTCGCAGCGGCCGCCAGGGGTGTTGAAGGAGAATGTCCCCGGGCCGAAGCCCCTCAGCCTGGCCTCCTCCGTGGAGGCGAAGAGCTGGCGGATGCGGTCGAGGACTCCGACGTAGGTGAGGGGCGTTGCCCTCGGGGAAGAGGCCGCCGGGGACTGGTCCACGTAGATCACGTCCTCGAGCCCTTCCCAGCCCTCGAGGGACCGGTGGGCGCCCGGAGGCTCCATGGGCTTGCCGAGCCGCCTCGACAGGCCCCGGTAGATCACGTGCTCCACCAGGGTGGACTTGCCGCTGCCCGAGACGCCCGTCACGCAGACCAGGGCGCCGAGGGGGATGTCCAGATCCAGATCTGCCAGGTTGTGGGCCGTGGCGCCCCGCAGGCGGAGGGCTTTGCCGCGAGGCGCGCTCCTTCGGGGAGGGGCGGCGTCCAGGATTCGTCCGGGCCGCCCGATGAGCGCCGCGGTGAGGGAGTTGGCGGGCGCGGCGCCAGGAGCCAGCAGGTCCCGTGGGCTCCCGGCGAAGAGCAGCTCCCCGCCTGCCTCGCCAGCTCCTGGCCCGAGGTCCACCAGGTGGTCCGCGGCCTGGATCACGTCGGCGTCGTGCTCCACGACCACCAGGGTGTTGCCGTTGCCGGTGAGGCGCCGCATGGTGCCCACCAGCCGGTCCGTGTCCCTGGGGTGCAGGCCCACGGTGGGCTCGTCCAGCACGAAGAGGGTCTGGACCAGGGACGCGCCGAGGGCCGTGGTGAGGGTCACCCGCTGCGCCTCGCCTCCAGAGAGGGTTCGGGCTGGGCGATCCAGGGTGAGGTACTCGACCCCCACCTCCTCGAGGTAGGCCAGGCGCGAGCGGATCTCTCCGAGCACCGGGTCGAGGGCCCTGCGCCGGTCCTCGGGGAGGCCTAGCCCCTGGAAAAAGCGCCTCGCCTCGACGACGTCCATCCGGTAGATGTCCCCGAGGGTCCGGCCGCCCACGCGATAGGCCAGGGCCTCCGGCTTCAGCCTGGCGCCTCCGCAGGAGGGGCAGGTCCTGAAGGCCCGGTAGCGGGAGAGCAGGATTCGGACGTGGGTGCGATAGGTGCGGCTCTCCAGCCAGTCGAACCAGCCCCGAAGGCCCCAGGCTCCCTCGTCCTCGTCTCCCTCGACTATCAGGCGGCGGGCCTTTTCCGAGAGGTCCTTCCATGGGACGTGCATGGGGATGCCATAGCTGGCGCAGAGGCTCCTGAGATGCGTCCGCTCGGCCGCGGTCTTGGGGGTGGTCCAGGGCTTGATCGCGCCCCCAGACAGGGAGAGGCGCGGATCGGGGATCACCAGGTCCCAGTCGATGGCCATGACCCTGCCGAAGCCCCCGCAGGCCTCGCAGGCCCCAACCGGCGTGTTGTAGGAGAACAGGTTGGTGGTGGGCGGCTCGAAGGAGCGGCCGCAGGACTGGCAGACCAGGCCTAGGGAGTGGCGGTGCCCCACGTGGCGGCCGGGCCCATCCTCCACGAGCAGCGCGAGGGGCCCGTCGCCGTGGGCGAGGGCCAGCTCCACCGCCTCGAGGAGCCGCTTGCCCTTGGCCGCATCCAAGGCCAGGCGGTCCACCGCCAGGAAGATCCGCGCCGCCGCGGTCCTGGCGGAGGTCTCCAGGCTTCCATCGGCGCCGTCCCCGGGGCCGCGCACGCTCCTCGCGGCCGCCCCGCTGGCGCTCCTCGCGGCCGCCCCGCTGGCGCTCCTCGCCGCCGACCCCTTGGCGCTCCTCGCGGCCCTCTTCAGGGAGGACCTGGCGTCCTTGCCAATGCTCCTCGCCGCCTTGCTGGACGCGGCCCGCATCGCGGCCTTCACCTCTGCCAGGGCAGCGTCTGCCTCCTCGAGGGCCGAGGCGTCCAGCTCCACCACCTCGGGTGGGCTGGGCAGGGCTCCTGGCGTTCCGTCCCACCCAGGGATCCGCAGCCGCCGGGTGAAGCCGCTCTTTCGCAGCTCGGCGAGCTGGCGATAGCGCTCCGCCTCGGCCTCGCCGTCCTCCCCCAGGGCGAGGGTCCGCGGGAAGGCGACGGTTACCCGCTGGCCCGCGTGGGCACCGAGGATCCGGTCCCTGAGCCCCACCGCGCTCGCCTCGGGCACGGCCTCGCCGCAGGTGGGGCAGTGGAGCACCCCCGCCCGGGCGAAGAGCAGCTTCAGGTAGTCGCCCAGGTCCGTCATGGTGGCCACGGTGGACCGCCCGCCCCCAGAGCCGCTGGGCTGCTCGATGGCCACGGCTGGCAACATGCCCTCGATGGAGTCTGCCTTCGGTCTCGGAAGCCGCTCCAGGAACTGCCGCACATAGGCCGAGAAGGACTCGGCGTAGCGGCGCTGGCCCTCGGCGTAGAGGGTCTGGAAGGCCAGGGACGACTTGCCCGACCCGGAGACTCCTGTGATCACGGTGAGGGCCCCGTGGGGGATCTCCAGGTCGAAGCCCTTGAGGTTGTTCTGCCTCGCGCCTCGCAGCAGGATGGCCGGCCGGGCGCTCCCCGGGCCTGGCTTCGAGGGCGGCCCATCGCCGCTGCCCACCGTCCTTGCGCGACGCACGGCTCCGGCGGCTCCACGAGTCTTGCTGGTGCTGGCGGCGTCGATTCTCTTCGTCTTGCGTGGGCTGGCGTCGTTGATTCTCTTCGTCTTGCGTGGGCTGGCGGCGCGCGACCTGGGCTGCCGGCCAGTGGTGGGCTCGGCCTTTCCGGTCCCGCCGGCCTTTCCGGTCCCGCCGGCCTTACCGGTCCCGCCGGCCTTACCGGTCCCGCCGGTCCCGTCGGCCTTGCCGCCTATTGGCTGCCCCTTTAGGTGGGCCCTGGGGGTTCGAGAGGCCATGGCCAGCCTTTGCTATCACGACAAAGGGTCTTCTGGAAGGCCATACTGCGCGGTTGAGCAGGTCGGGGTAATAATTTAGTAAGAGTGTACGTCCGCGCCGGCCCTCGAACAGAATCGCGAGCACCGCTTGACAAGGGTGGCTGCGCTCGATACAAGAGTTGACTGGGCGCCCGGTCAAATTCAGTGCCGGGTCGAGAACAGGGTCTCATGAAGCCAAGGGAACGCATTCTCGAGGCCGCAGACGCCATCTTCGGGGAGGTGGGGTTCGATGCCGCCAGCACCCGGGCGATCGCCGAACGCTCGGAGGTCAACAAGGCGCTCATCCACTACCACTTCAAGAGCAAAGACGGGCTGTTCGGAAGCTTGCTGGATCGCTACTACGAGCGGTTGGGCGCGGTGTTGATGTCATCGCTTCAAGGGGAGGGGGACCCACGCGATCGCCTGGCGAGGCTGGTCGATGCCTACATGGTATTTCTACGTGAAAACAGGAACTTCGGGCTAATCGTGCAGCGGGAGGCAGCAGGTGGACGCCACATGGAGCGCATCCGCGCCCACATGGCCCCCCTGTTCGCCATGGGAGCCAGCATGCTCGAGCAGGCCTACCCGTCCACCCGGACCGGTACGCTGGCCGCGAACCAGTTGCTGCTGAGCGCCTACGGGCTCATCGTGGGCTACTTCACCTACAGCGCGGCCCTGACTCACCTTATGGGCGGCGACCCGATGGCCGCCGATGCCTTCGAGGCTCGCCGCCGACATGTGCTACGCGTGGTCGATGTGTTGCTCGATGCCGTGGTGCGCGACGAGCAGGCGGTAGGTCGCGGGTCGATCAAAGGAGGTTGAACATGGTGGCTGTGGCAGCTTCGAGCGAGTTGGAAGGGCTGCCGTCGGGCGACATCGCCGACGCCGAGCGCATCCGGCGAATCCAGCGGCGCTACCAGACCGGTTCGGCCTGGATCTCTATCCAGCGTGCCCGGGCCTATACGGAGGGTTATGAGGCCGCCACCGGCCGCGGCCTTGCGCTGCCCGTGTGCGTGGCGCTAGCCGTACGAAGGGTCTTCGAGACGATGACCTGCCTCGTGGACGCGGACGACCACATCGCCGGACACTGGACAGAGCACTTCCTGGGCGTGCCCATCGACATCGAGCGGGGCGTGTTCAACCGGGTGTTCGAGATCGAACTGACCCGACCCAGGCTCGCAGTCGCGCGGGTCCGCGCGCTCGGCCGCGCGTTTGCCTTCATGGCGCGTCGCCGGGCGCTCGGGCGGTTTGTCCGCAATGCCCGTCGTATGCGAAAGTCGGGCGCGGCGCCGCTCGACCTGAGCCTGGCGACCATGGGTATGCGCGCGATCAACGCCTGGCAGATCCGCCCCGAGGACCGCGACGAGCTGCTGGGCGACCTGCTGCCGCGCTGGCGCGGCCGCACGCTCGTGGACCGTCTGGAACGCGAGCTCGAGCGATCGGGCCTGTACTCCCACGACATGCACGCCTTCGCGGCCGCCACCCACGGCAACACTTCGCGTCAAGTGGCCATGCTCTCGACCTGCGCCACCATTGCCGCCATCCAGGGCCATCTCATCCTCGACCACCGGCGCCTGCTGGCCGAGGGACTCGACGGCTTGCGGGCCGACGTGGCCGCTCGGCTGCAAGACGAGACCTGCGATCGGGAGGCCCGTGACTTCCTCCAGTCAGTGGCCATAGCGCTCGACGGCGTGACGGTGTTTGCCAGCCGGCTGGCCGACGCCGTCCAGGCCGCCCTTGACGACGAGCCCGACGCCGGCAGGCGCGCGGCTCTCGAGAGGATGCTGAGGACCTGTCGGCGAGTGCCTTTCCGGCCGGCCGAGACCTTCGTCGAGGCCATCCAGGCGCTCTGGACGGTCAAGACCGCCGTCGAGGTGGCGCTGCCCATCAACCTCCAGTGTCTGGGCCGCATCGACCAGATCCTCGGGCCATACTACGAGCGCGATCTGGCGGCCGGCCGCATCACGCCCGAGGCCGCCAGGAGCCTGCTCGCCGAGCTGTTGCTCAAGCTCATGGCGCAAAACGTGCGGCCCGAGTCGGGCATGCTGTCACACTTCTATCACCGGTTTCTCGGCTCGGCGCCCGTGACCGTGGGCGGAATGCGGCCCGACGGCACGGACGGCACGAACGCGGTGACCGAGCTGGTGCTCGAGGCGGCAGTGCTGGCCCGCGCCGTGACCAACGTATCCGTGCGAGTTCACCGCGGCACGCCCGACGCGCTGCTCCTGCGCATCGCCGAGCTGCTGCGCCGCGGCGTGTCGTGCTTTTCGCTGTTTTCCGACGAAACCCACGTGCCGGCCATGCAGGCGCGCGGTTTTTCGCAGGCCGACGCCCGCGACTACGCCATCATGGGCTGCGTGGAGGCCACCTGTCCGGGCAAGACCGGTCACATGAGCGCGAGCGCCCTGCTGCTCAGCCGGCTGCTCGACATGACGCTGCGGAACGGCGACGTCGCGATGATGGCGGGCCTCGTGCGGGGCGATGGCAAGCGGACCGGCGACCCGGATCGCTTCGCAACCTTCGATGACCTGCTCGAGGCCTTCTTCGTGCAGGCCGAGGCTTCAATCGGCAAGATCGTGGCCGGATCGAATCTGCGCGACGCGCTCTACGCCTCCCGCCTGCCAGCCCCGGTGGTGTCGGCCTTCATGGAGGGTTGCCTGGAGTCGCGGCGCGACGTGACGCGAGGCGGAGCCGTCTACGAGATGGCCGGCATCTCGATGATCAACTCGGTCGCCAACCTGGTCGACGGATTGCGCGTCATCGACGAGCTCGTCTTTCGGCAGCGGCGCTTCACCGTGGGGCAGATCATCGCCGCCATCGACGACGACTTCGAGGGGCACCCCGAGGTCCGCCGGGCGATCGACGCGGTGGCCGGCAAGTGGGGCAACGGGGACCCGGACACCGATGCGTTGGCGAGCCGAGTGGTCCGCCGGCTAGTAAACCTCACCCACCCGCACCGCACCGTCCACGGCGGTCCGTTCGTCGTGTACATGATCTCGATGATCACCCACACCATTGACGGTAGGCTGTCGGTGGCAACGCCCGACGGCCGGAGGGCGGCCACGCCCTTTGCGGCCAGCGGCAACCCCTACAACGTCGAGCGGGCCGGTCCGACCGCGGTCCTGCGCTCGGTGGCGGCCCTGCCGTTCGACGACCTCATGGGCGCGGCCATCAACATGAAGTTCCACCCCACGGCGATTGGCGACACGCTGGCCACGCGCAAAAAATGGGTGGCGCTCCTGCGCACGTATTTCGGGCTCGGCGGCGGCCAGCTCCAGCCGACCTGCGTGTCCGCTGAGACCCTGCGAGATGCGAGGGCCCACCCCGACAGGCACCGCGACCTCATCGTGAAGGTGGGCGGATACTCCACCTACTTCGTCGATCTCGGTCGGGAGATCCAGCAAGAGATCATCCAGAGGACGGAGCACAGGTAGGCCTTGGTACTGATAGCCGACATCCAGACCTACTCGCTCCACGACGGGCCGGGCATTCGTACGTGCGTGCACCTGAAGGGCTGTCCGCTGCGTTGCTGGTGGTGCCACAACCCCGAGTCGCAGCGCCAGGCTCCCGAGATTACCCACGATACGGAGCGCTGCGTGGCCTGCGGGGACTGCGTGCAAGCCTGTCCAGCCGGCGCGTTGCGTCTCGACGCGGAGGGCCCAAGAGGATACCTACCAGCTCCACAGAGCGCCATGCGGCGACCACTTTTGAGGCGCGACCGGCGGCGCTGTCTGGCTTGCGGTGCCTGTGCGTCGGCCTGCGCTCACGGTGCGATGCGTCTCGTCGGGCGGGAGGTGGCGGTGGCCGACCTCGTGCCCGAGCTCGTGCGCGACCGGCCGTTTTTCGAGGCCTCGGGCGGCGGAGTGACGCTGACGGGCGGAGAACCCACGGCCCAGTTCGACGCCATGCTCGACCTGCTCGCGGCGCTGCGCGCCGTCGGCATCCACACCGCGGTGGAGACCTGCGGACACTTCACCCCGGCGCGCGTCACCGACCTCGCCGACGCCACCGACCTCCTGCTGTTCGATCTCAAGCACGCCGAAGCGGCGATCCACGAGGCGGCCACCGGCGTTGGTCTCGAGGTCATCCGGGCCAACTTCATCGGCCTGCTCGAGCGCATGGGCGCCGGTCGCCTCGTGGCGCGAGTCCCGCTCATCGGCGGGTTCAACACGGGCTCCGATGAGGTGGCGGCGCTGGCGGCCTGGCTCGTCGAGACCTGCGGGTATGGCGGCGAGGTTCACCTGTTGCCCGGCCACGGCTGGGCCCGACACAAGTACGAGACGCTCGGGCGCGGGGCGGCGTATCGACCGGTAACCCCGCCGGGGCCGGGTGACCGGCTTCGGATCGAAACCACACTCACCGACCGGGGTCTGATCCCGGTCTGGGGGGGATGATATGCGGGCTCTAGTGACCGGACCGGATGGGTTGCTTGGAAGTCACCTGGTGCGACGGCTGTGCGAGGCCGGCGCGGACGTGTGCGCGTTCGTGCAGCGAGGCAGCCGCGCGCCCACGCTCGACGGGCTGCCCCTCGCCCGGATAGAAGGAGATCTGCTCGACGACGGGCCGGGCTTGGCCCAGGCCGTGCGCGATCGCGACGTGGTGTTCCACTGCGCCGCCATAACGGACCTGTGGGCCCCGTCCGAGCTGACCTGGAAGGTCAACGAGTCGGGCACCAGGCGCGTCGTCGAGGCCTGCCTGGCCGACGGCGCCCGGCGTAGGCTCGTGTTCGTCGGCTCGGCCAGCTCCTTCGCCTTCGGTCCGCTGCACGCGCCCGGCGACGAGCGGGGCGGCTTTCCGGCCGTTTACCGGGGCGTGGCCTACGCCGAGTCGAAGGCGGCCGCGACCTCCCTGGTGCTGGAGGCGGTGCGCGACCGCGGCCTCGACGCGGTCGTCGTCGCGCCCACCTTCATGCTGGGCGCCCTCGATGCCCGGCCGAGCTCCGGGGAGCTAATTCGGCAGTATGTGGCGCGGCCGTTGCCGCTCGTGTCGGGCGGAGGCCGCTGCTTCGCCCACGCCGACGACGTGGCCGCCGCGCTGGTGGCGGCCGCAGAGCGGGGCGAGCGCGGCGCGGTGTACATCGCTGGAGGGGCCAACCTGACGTACCGCGACTTCTTTGCGCGCGTGGCCCGCGTGGTCGGCCTCGACCCGCCACGCGGCGTGCTGCCCGACCTTGTCGTGTCGGCCGCTGGCGGGCTCGCCACGGCCTGGCAGGGCGCCACCGGCAGGCGAGTGGCGCTCGACGCCACCACGGCCCGGCTGGCGCTTTGCGGCACCTACTACGATTCGAGCCGGGCGGTGCGCGAGCTCGACATGCCGCAGACCCCGGTAGATGATGGCATCGCTGACACGATCGCCGGGCTGCGGGCCTTCGGGCACCTGCGCCCCGATCCGCACGATCCGCTGACGGGCAAGGTGGCCCTCGTGACCGGGGCGAGCCGCGGGGTAGGCCTGGGGCTCGCCCGGCAGCTCGTGATGCGCGGCGCCGCGGTGGTCATGACGGCCCGCGGAGCGCGCCGTCTCGAGGCCTCCCACGCGGCGCTCGTGCGGTTGGGAGGCGCCGTCGAGGCGGTCGTTGGGGATGTGGCCGATTGGGCCGACGCCGAGCGAATGGTGGCCGCCGCCATCGATCGCTTCGGCCGGCTCGATATCGTCATCAACAACGCGGGCGTTTCCATGCGCGGGCAGTTCGTTGATCTCGACCCAGGGGTGTGCCGGCAGACCATCGACACCAACCTGCTCGGGGCCGTGTACGTCACCCGCGCGGCCATCCCGCACGTCGTCGCTGCGAGCGGCCACGTGGTGTTCGTGTCGAGCATCGCCGGGCTGCTGGGCCTGCCCGGCGCATCGACCTACTGCGCGAGCAAGGGGGCGCTCACGGGCCTGGCCGAGTCTTTGCGTCTCGAGCTCGGCCCACGCGGTGTCCACGTGGGAGTGGCGCACCTCGGCTTTACCGAGCACGACCCGGAGAAGACGGTGCTGGCGGCCGATGGCACCGGTGTCGCGCCCGACCGGCCGGCGCACCATACGCAGGCCCAGGCCGCTCGGCGCATCCTCGCTCAGATCGTTCGCCGCGAGCCGACCGTGGTCATGACGCCGGTGGGCCACCTCGCCCGGCTGACCCAGCGGCTCTCGCCGAGCGGCGTCCAGTGGGCCATCGCCCGGGCCCAGGCCGCGCAGTGGGGGTTGTTCCGGAAGTTCTCCTAGACCTGCGTCGCGACCCGGACGAGCGTCTCGCGGGCGCGAGCGACCCTCGAGCGTAACCCTGGTTCGTGGGTGGGAACCCCGAGATGGCAGGCTGGGAGGATGCGAGTGGGCCCTGAGGCCCTCGTTGGTCGGGACGGGGGCCGCTCAGAAGTCGCAGACCCTCGGGAGGGGGGCGAGCTCGGTCTCGATGAGGGTGGTCCAGCCCTCCCCCTGCACTGCCACTGTGCCCTGGTAGCCGGCGTGGTCGCCGATCATGTAGATCTGGTCCGGCGGGATGCCGGCCTCCAGGTAGCCCGAGGCGTCGGTGGTGGCGTTGCCAAAGGCGAAGTCGAAGGTCCAGCCGGCGGCCACGCGGTCGAGGATCGCGTCTCGCTTGTAGGCGGCGGTCCCCTCCTCGTCTCCGACGAGGGAGCTCGGGGCCAGCACCACCTCGGTGCGGTCCGGATCCATGGGGAAGCCCATGTCCACGAGCCAGCCCTCGGTGGCCTCCCGGCCCGAGGTCCCGTCCATGAGCTCCAGGGTCTCGGCTCGCGCCGTGAGGTACATGACCAGGTAGCCCCGCTTGTACAGGGCCTTCACCAGCTCCAGCGAGCCCGGGCGCATTGCTGGGACGTAGTCGGGCTCGAGCATCTGCTGGATGAACTCCTCGTCCGAGGTGGTGAGGGTCTCGTCGATGTCGGTGACGATGGCGGGCGAGGGAGAGAGGCTGGAGCAGGCCACCCCCGCCTTGGGCAGGTCGTCGTCATCTTTGGGATCGCAGCCCGTCGAGCCTAGGCCGAGACCGAGGCCCAGGGCCAAGGCGCCGAGGAGCAGGGGGAGCGCGATGAGGGACATTCTCGAACGGGAGCGGGTCATGGGAAACCTCCTTGTAGGGATCCATCGTCAGATTAGCTCAACCTATTCTGGTTCCAGATCACGGGCAAGCCATCCCTCAGGGGAGGCGCTGCCTCCGGCCTGTCCTTGAACACTTGGTATCGTCTCCCTCGGCATCGCCCCCGGAGGCGCCCTCGGTGTCCCCCTCGGCATCGTTCCTGGAGGCGCCCTCGGTGTTGCCCTCGGCGTCTTCCCGATGCTTCACCTGGCGGCCTGCCTCTCTTGGCGTGGCTGTGCTCAGCGGGTGGTCGCGGCGGGTGGTCGCGGCGGGTGGTCGCGGCGGGTGGTCGCGGCGGGTGGTCGCGGCGGGTGGTTCCGGCGGGTGGTCGCGGCGGGTGGTCGCGGCGGGTGGTCGCGGCGGGTGGTTCCGGCGGGTGGTTCCGGCTCAGTCCTGAGCCGTTTCAAGCTACTGAAAAACAGCCTTGTCTATATTTCAGTACACTGTAAAATAAGCACATGCTTGACCGGGCCTTCTACCGGCTGATCTGGGAGTCGCTCTCGAGGGACAAGCCCATGGTCCTCATGGCGGGACCGCGCCAGGTGGGAAAGACCACCCTGGCCCGCCAGCTCGCCGCAGGCTTCACCAACTCCGTGTACGCCAACTGGGACATCCCGTCGGACCGGGCGCGGATTGTGGGTGGTCCCAGGTTTTTCACTGAGGCCCCACGTCGAGATGACTCCCCGCCTCTCGTGGTGCTCGACGAGGTGCACAAGCAGCGGCAGTGGAAGAGCTACCTCAAGGGTATCTACGACGCCTACGCCGAGGACTACCGCTTCCTCGTGACCGGGAGCGGCCGCCTCGACCTGTACCAGCGAGGCGGTGATTCGCTCGCCGGTCGCTACCTGCTGTTTCACCTCTGGCCCTTCACCCTGGCGGAGCTCGGCGGGGAGGACCGGAGCCTGGAGCCCTTCTGGCGCGATCCCATGCGGATCGATCTGAGCCGCCACAAGGAGCTCATGGACATCCAGACCCAGCTCGAGGAGCTAAGCGGCTTTCCGGAGCCCTTCCTCTCCGGGAGGAGAACCTCGTACCGCCGGTGGTCGGCAGCCTACGGCCGGCAGCTCGTCCGTGAGGACATCCGGGATCTGGCCGACGTCCGCGCTGTGACCGAGCTGGAGACCCTTTACCATCTGCTCCCCTCCCGGGTGGGGAGCCCGCTGTCGGCGGCGTCCCTCGCCCGGGACTTGGGAGTGGCCTACAACACCGTTCAGAGCTGGCTCACGCTGCTCGAGCGGTTTTTCCTGACCTTCACGGTGCCCACCTGGACCGGGAAGCTCTCCCGCGCGATCCGCAAGGATCGCAAGGTGTATCTCCTGGACACTCCGCGAATAGAGGATCCGGCCGCGCGCCTGGAGAACCTGGTGGCCATCGAGCTGCGCCGGGCTGTGAGTGGCTGGAGCGAGCTGGGAGAGGGCGACTTCAGCCTGCACTGCGTACGCACCAAGGAGGGCCGGGAGGTGGACTTCCTCGTGGCGGATGGACGTCGCCCGCTGCTGCTCGTGGAGGTGAAGCTCGGTGACGGACACCCCGACAAGGGGTGCCTGGCGATCCAACGAGCGCTTCGCGTTCCAGCGGTCCAGCTCGTGCGGAATGCCGACACATACCGCCGGCTCGAGAACGACGGCCTGCCGCTGCTGGTGGCTCCGGCCTGCTGCTGGCTCGCCGGCCTGCCCTGAGTCGCGGGCCTTCGATCCGCCGGTCTGCTCGATTAGTTCTCGATGCAGCCGCAGCCGCACTCGTTGTCGAAGTGCCGGCCAAGGTCGAAGCAGTCGAAGTCTATGTCGGCGCACTCGATGGGGCTGTGGGCGGCGTACCAGACGCCCTCCTGGGTGGGATCCGGGCAGGGGGTGCAGCAGACCCCGAGGCCGCAGGCGCCGGGGCTCGTCTCGGTGATGGAGTAGTCGGTGCCGTAACCCTCATCGCAGGTGGGGATCACCGCGTCGCCGTAGTTGCAGGTCCCGCCCGCCACGGCGCAGGCGTTCTCGGTACACTCGGCGCGGGCGTCCAGGCAGGCCTCCAGGGTCGAGTAGGTCCCGCCGCAGTCGGGCCCTTCGCAGCAGCAGCGGATGGGCGCGCAAAAGGCGCCGTCCCAGTAGTAGCCCACCAGGTTCACGCAGGGGTCGCTGCACCCGAGGACGCTCTGGGCCTCGCAGCCTGGCTGGGGGCGGGAGATGGGCGCGCAGAAGCCGTAGCCCTCCTCGACGCAGCAGTCCCCATCGCCCATGTCGCCGAAGCAGTGGGTGGAGCGGCGCTCCCACCAGTAGCAGTCGCCGTCGCACTGGCCATAGGGGAGATCGGAGCAGGGGGCGCCAGCGGGCAAGCACACGAAGCCCCGCTCCCAGCAGAGCCAGTTGCCGTCGGTTGGGCCGCCCATCTCGCAGCTGTCTAGGTCGATGCAGCCGCCGCCGTAGAGCACTGCCTGGCAGTCTGTGCGCTCCTCGCAGGCCTCCCAGCCGAGGCCCAGGCAGTCCGGGGGGGGCAGGCAGGCAGGGGCGCGGGCAGAGAGGCAGGCCCCTTCGGTCCCGTAGAGCGCGGCGCAGTCGGCGCCCTCGCAGGCGCAGGGGATGCCGAGGCAGCCCCATCCGGTCCAGGTCCAGCCGATGGGATCCCCGCCGTCGCAGCGCACCGCTGGATCCTGACGCGCCTCCATCGGAGCGCATTGGTCCTGGGAGATGGAGCCGTCCCCTTGGGCGCCGTCAGGTGCTCTCCCATCCCCCTGGCTCCCGTCGGTCACTCCCGAGTCCCTGTCCAAGTCGTAGCCAAGACCTCTCGTGCCGCAGCCCATGGTGAGGGCAACGGCGAGGAGCGTGGGCGCCAATAGCAAGCGCCCGGGTGAAAGGAGGGCGCTAGCGTAGGCAAGGCTATCGCCAGGGTGGTTACAGAGCTTATCGACGATGTTCTTTTGGGGCATACCACAGCCCAATGCAAAACCAATGCCTGGACTGGGCCGTACCTAACAACCTGTAATTGTTAGGCTCGTCTTCAGAAATCTGAGGGTTTGCCCGCAGGGCGCGTCGGTGGTGCGGTGGTGCGGTGGTGCGGCTGGTGAAGCTGCGTGCCAGTGACAGTCCCCCTCATGCTCGCATCTGCGTTGCTTCATCATGCTCGCATCTGCATTGCTTCATCATGCTCGCATCTGCGTTGCTTCAAGGAGAGCGGCGCCGCCAGCGCCGCCCGAGCGCCAGCCATGCGAGGAGGATCAAGCAGGGGAGGGCAGCGCCGCCCGAGGGAGCGCCCGAGCGGGCGCCCGAGCCGGGGCCCGAGCGGGCGCCCGAGCCGGGGCCCGAGGCGCAGCCGCAGCCGTTCGAGGCCCCGCTGCCCGGATGCCCCGCGTCGGGAGGATCGCCCGTGGAGGTGGCGTCCTCGTCCACCAGCCCGTCGCAGTCGTCGTCCAAGCCGTTGCCCGGGATCTCCTCCATCGGGGGGCAGTCGGATGGGCAGCTAGAGCAGTCCTCGCCGGGATCGCAAGCGCCGTCGCCGCAGAGGTCATCGGTTTCGTCCACCAGCCCGTCGCAGTCGTCGTCCAGGCCGTTGCCCGGGATCTCCTCCACTGGAGGGCAGTCGGATGGGCAGCTGGAGCAGTCCTCGCCGGGATCGCAAACGCCGCTTCCGCACCAGGCCCCCTGCCGGGTGAGCCTGAGTGCGTCGAAGGCGATGTGCTGATCAGCGGGCACCGACTGGCCCGTGTTGTCGAAGACCGCCAGGTACTGCTCGCCTCCGGCGTCGAAGGCGTAGGTGCCCAGCTCCCGCCAGCCCGAGGCGGCTCCCTGATCCAGGGAGAGATCGATGGACTGGCCGCCCGCGACCAGCTCGTAGCGCGTGCTTTCGAAGACGCCGAAGGTCTCGTCCACCCAGAGCTCCAGGAGGTAGTCTCCGGCCTCCTCGAAGTGGAGCTGCCACCAGCCCCACTCGCTAGGCCGGTCGCTAGTCCAGGCGTTGGTCCAGTAGAGCTGGCCCCCATGGCCCACCTGCTCGCTGCGCCAGTAGGCGGCGCTGCCGAAGCGCCAGGCGCAGGGGCCGTCGCTGTCGAGGATGGTCCCGGGAGGGGGGATGGTCAGGCAGGGGGCCTGCGAGACGCAGTGGGCCGGCCGCTGGGGGGTGCCGCTCGGGGTGCCCGCGAAGATGCCCCAGTGGTTGGCGATGGCGCGAAGGGGGTTGCCGCTGTTGTTTCCGATGGCGTTGTTGATGGTGCCCTGGCCCTCTGCCCACATCTGGGTCGAGCCGCCACCGTCCAGGTTGAAGGCCACGTGGGCGCCGAGCTGCCCCATCAGGTCGGCGAGCTCGGCCCCGTACATGCCCGAGGACTGCGTGGTCCGGCCGTCCACCACCGCCAGGAGAAAGGTCTGGCGATCCGCGGTCAGGCCCATGGCCGTGCGCGGGTGGCGCTGGCGCATGTCGCTTCGGTCCGGGAAACAGGTGGAGTCGGTGGGGGAGGTACAGCTGATGACCTGCCCCTCCACCACCAGCTCGGGAAAGCCGCTCACCAGCGAGATGGTGCCCTTGGGCGCCTCTGGCGCCACGACTCCGGGCTCCCACCCCTCGAGGGCGCCGAAGCTCGAGGCGTTGTTCTTGACCCACTCGGTGTGGGTGTAGGTCACCCAGTCGTGGCCAAAGGCGATCCAGCCGAAGTGTTGGTAGTACCACCCGGAGGAGTTGGCCGGGTCCAGGCCGGTCTGGGCGAGGGGCCACTGGAGCCCGCCGCCGTAGGCGTCGCCGTACACCTCCGGGCCCGAGACGTAGAAGTCCCCGTTGGTGGCGAGCTGAACCCCCAGGCCGCTGCCCCAGGCAGCAGCGGTCTGGAAGCTGGAGGGAGCTCTCGTGGACTCGACCCGGACGTGGTCCGTGCAGAGGTCCACGGCCGCCACCCAGACGTCCGCCGCGGGGCTGCTCGTCCGGTACTGCGTGATCACCACTCCTGGCCAGGGGCTGCTCTGGCCTACCTGGGTCAGGGTGAGGGCGCGAGCTTCGCCAGAGGCGCCGATTAGCGCGACGAGCGCGTAGAGCGCGCAAAGCGCGCCACGCGCGTTTCGGGCGCTACGCGCGTTTCGGGCGCCACGCGCGGCCACGGAGCCTTTCGGGTGCCTATGGGCGTTTCGGGCCATGGTCGAGGTCCTCTTCGTGATGCTCGAGCAGGATGATACCAAGGAAAGAGGGCCATCGGCCTCCCTTCTTGGAGAGCGGTCAAAGCCGATATCCCCCTCGTATGAAATGCGCAACGGGAGTGCCCGGGTGGTTCAGGGCGGTCGAGTTTTCCCAATCGTGAGGATTGTTCTGGGTGCTTAGCCGCCCTCCGGGTGGCGCGCGCGCCGACCGCCGCCGGCTCTCTGGGGGCCACGGCGGCCGGCGCGCGCTACGCCTTGCGCCCTACGCCCTACGCGCTACGCCTTGCGCGCTACGCCCTACGCGCTACGCCCTGCGCGCTACGCCCTGCGCCCTAAGCCCTATGCCCTATGCCCTATGCAATCCCGGCCTTGGCCTGCAGATCCTCGATTGCCCAGCCGTAGTCGAAGGGCTCGCCCTCCCAGGTGGGTACGCCAGTCGAGGGGGAGAGCTCGACTCCAGGCGGCAGCCACTTGGCCGCGAGAGTCTCGACCGGGTCACCAGTCACTGAGGGCGTGGGCGACGAGGCGAGGATCTCGCAGCCATGACGGTCCAGGAAGCGGAACTGGCCCATGGCCAAGGCCTCCACGCTGAAGCCGCCCTCGTGGCACAGGACATGGTGCCGGCGGCAGAGAGGAATCATGTTCTCGAGGGTGGTCTGGCCGCCGTCGATCCAGTGCTTCACGTGATGGGCGTCCCGCCCCCGGCACTCACAGCCAGGAAAGGCGCAGCGCGTCCCGTCCCGCGAGAGGAGCGCGCGCCTGAGCGGAGCGGAGATGACCCTCGTCTTCTTTCCGGGCGTCAGCTCGCCCCCCGGGCCGTGCCAGAGGCTCGACACCGCGGAATCGCAGGCGATACGCCTCACGGTGTCGGGC
>JAVEWA010000528.1:0-5032 GCA_034004785.1 Polyangia bacterium | reverse complement strand
CATGTCTGCGACTGTTCACGCGCCCTCGTCCGCGACCGAACGAGGATCCGAGCCTAGGACCAAGCCCAGCCCTAAGCCCGAGCCTAAGCCCGAACCCGAATCCGCGCTCAAGGCTGAGCCCGAGCCCAAATCTACCCCCGCGCCTGCGCCTAAACCTACATCTGAGCCACAGTCTCAGAAACCGCCCTTCCCTGCAGTGGCTCGACCGTCGGAGGACGACTCACCCGCTTCTGCTCCCGGTTCGATTGCCGACCTCCACAAGCTCAGGGCACCGGCCCCAAAGCCAGCCACCGCACGTGAGACCCCGGAGCATCCCCAGAAGCAGGATACACACCCTGAACCTCGGCCACCCATGAGCGCATCCGAGCCAGTGGTGGCTCAGATCACTCTCGCCGACGCCACAGCATTACCGATCAAGGAGGCACCCTACGAGGCCTCCGCCATCCGGGCCGTAATCGATCGTCTGAAGCGTTCCCTGGACGGTTACAAGATCGACCTAGAGTCTCCTCCGTCCCCCCACGAAGTGGACAAGGGACCCCGCCTGCTCCGCGCCTACGTCAGGCTCCGTGCTGGCCAGTCCATCCAGGGTGTACGTCGCGTGAGCGAGGACATCGCGCGAGACGTCGGGGCAGCCGCCTCTGACATCCACATCTGCAATGTCCCCGAGCGCCACGCCATCGGGCTCGACATCCCCGTCCCCGGCATGGAGTATTCCGTGACCCTCGAGGAACTCCAGCGTCATCCATCCTTCGACGCTGCTGCCAGGGAGATGGACCTCGGCTTCTGTGCCGGAATCGACGTGACCGGCCGCGCCAAGTGGGTCGACCTCGCCAAGATGCCCCACATGCTCGTCGCTGGAACCACCGGCAGTGGCAAGACCGTCTTCTTGCGCTCGGTCCTCCTTACCTTACTAGTCCAACACACACCCAAGGAGCTGCAGATCATCCTGTCCAGCTCCAAGCCCATGGACTTCAGACCGTTCACCACCACGCCCCATGCACAGACCCTGCCTATGGCGGAGTCGGCCAACGAAGCCCTCGAACTTGTCGACACCCTCGTCAAGGAAATGGAACGCCGCTACGAGATCATCTCCAAAGCCATGGTCGATGACCTGGGCGACTACAACGCCGAGCACCCTGAGAAGCCTATCCCCCGCATCGTCGCAGTGCTGGACGAGTTTTCAGAGACCGTGCTCTCCTTCGAGGACAAGACCACTCGAAAGGTCTTCGAGGGCAGCGTAGCGCGCCTTGCCCAGAAGGCGCGCGCAGCCGGTATCCACCTGATCCTATGCATGCAGCGCCCCGACAGCACCGTCCTACAGGGTCCCATCAAGTCGAACATCCTCCACCGCTTCGCCCTCAAGCTCCCCCAGAAGCACGACAGCGGCGTGATCCTCGACGAGTCCGGCGCCGAGGCTCTGCTCGGCAAGGGCGACCTCTTCTACAAGGATGCATCTAGCAGACTCTTCCGCCTTCAGGTGCCCTTCCTGCAGAAGGACACCATGCGGGACGTATTACAACGCCTTCAGAAATGAAACGGATGGGACTGAGGTCACGGATCGATCCCGTACTTCCGAATCTTGTTCCCCAGCGTGTTCCTGTGGATCCCGAGGATCTTCGCCGCTTCGGACTGGTTCCCGTGCGCCTGGCGCAGGGCGTCCTGGATGGCCTTCTTCTCGCGCTCGGCCAGGGACGTGAAGTGCGCGAGGGATACTTGGCTGCTGGGCTCAGCGATGTGGCTGGGCAGGTGCTTGCGCCGGATGGTCTGGCCTTGACATCGCACAACGGAGCTCTGGATCGCATTGTCGAGCTCACGCAGGTTGCCGGGCCAGGTGTAACGCATGAGGGCCTCCAGTGCGTCCTGGTCCACGGTGTGGATCTGGCGACGTATGGCGTCTCCGGTCTTCCCGAGGAAGTGCTGCACGAGCAGTGGGATGTCCTCGATGCGCTCGCGCAGCGGCGGGATTCGCAGGATGTAGACGGCCAGGCGGAAGTACAGGTCGGAACGGAAGTCGCCGGCGCGGACGGCCTCGGCGAGATCGCGGTTAGTGGCGGCGAGGATGCGCACGTCCACCTCGCGGGGCACGGTGGAGCCCACGGGCTGCACGACGTGCTGGTCGAGCACGCGCAGTAAAGCGGCCTGGGCATGAGGTGAGAGCTCGCCTACCTCGTCCAGGAAAACGGTGCCGCCGTCGGCGGCCTCGAAGATGCCCACACGACTCTGTTCGGCGCCGGTGAAAGCGCCCTTCTCATAGCCGAAGAGCTCTGCCTCGAGCAGGGACTCTGCCACGGCGCCGCAGTTGTAGGCGCGGTAGACCTGGTCGGCGCGCTGGCCGTGGCTATGCACGTAGCCGGCCAGCCAGTCCTTGCCAACGCCGGTCTCGCCGAGCACGAGGACGGTGATATCGGAACGCGCCACGGACCGCGCCTCATCGAGCAGGCCGCGGTAGGCGGACGAGCGGCTCTGGTCGTAGAAGCCCTCGGCCGGCGGGGGGACGGAGACGACCGGGAAGCCCGTAGGGATGCGCGGGGCCCGGGCCAGGTCGAGGGCGGCCATCTCGGAGTACTCGTCCAAAGCTTTGAGCACCCTGCCGGCAGCCCAGCGCTGGCCAGAGTTCTCGGCCTCGCGGTAGGCCAGGCGGAGACAGCGCTCGGCGTCGTCGCGGTGCTCCTTGGGGTAGGCGGCGGCCACGGCCGTAAGGAACTCCACGAGCCGGTCGCCCCGATGCTGCTGCCTCCAGGCCGCAACGACGTCCTCGATGAGGTCGCGCGCGAGGGGCCAGGCTCCCTGTCTCACGAGGACCTGCGCCCGCACGGCGTCGACCTGCGCCCGCAGCGCCGGCCGCTGCGACCTCTCGAAGAGCGCGCTGATGGCCTCGAGCTCGGCGAGCCACACATCCAGCTCTGACGGGATGGCCACTGGGAGTCGCGCCGCGATCTCCTCGATGCGCGAGAGGCGCTCGTTCACGGGGTCGCCGTGGTCGCGAAAGCCTTGGTGCGAGGCGGCCAGATAGTCGGCACCCTCGGTGCGCAGGCCGAGACGCACGAGCACCTTGCCCAGGTTGCGGCGGGCGTAGTAGAGCCCTGGCCGCAGCCCGGCCTGCTCGCCGAGCTTCAGGTCCTCGGCGAATAGGGTGCGCGCCCGATCGAGCTGACCCTGCAGGAGCGCGATCATGCCAGCGCGCGACTTGACCAGCGCCTGCAGGTGCGGGTGCGGCACCGCCCCCAGCACATCCGCAGCCTTGTCGCAGTACAGGTCCGCATGGTCGAGCTCGCTGCTCTCCAGGAAAGTCTGGGCCAAAGACAGGTACTGCTTGACCAGCATGTAGCGGTCGCCGAGAGCCTTGAAACAATCGAGCGCGCGCGTGTGCTGGCCCAGGGCGCGGTCCGCGCGCCCGGTGAGGCTGGTGTAGATCGCCTGACCACGCAGCCAGGCACCGCGGATGGAGCCTGGCCGGTCGTCGGGAGGCGGGGTGGCCTCAAGACGGGCCAGCGCACCGGCGGGGTCCCCGGCGCGAAACAGAAGCCGCGCCTCAACCACGGCGGCCTGCACGGGCGCCTGGTCCGCGTCTGTGCGCAGCGCCGCCACGAGCTGTGCCTGCGCCTCGGCCACCTGGCCGCTTCGCTCCAAGACCTCCACGACGCGCAGCCGCGCCCACGCCGCGGTGGCGCCCCTGGCCGCGCCACCTAGCCTGGCCAGGTCCTGGTAGAGCTCCAGCGCGGTCTTCAGGTCGTCCCAGCGCAGGGCGTTCTCGGCCGCGAGCGCCCTGGCCAGGGTAGCCATGCCGCGCTGGCCGGCCAGGGAGTCCAAGGCGGCCTGCAGCTTCGCCTGGTCCATCAGGTAGAGCCAGGCCTGCGCGTCGGCGGCCCTGCGCTCCGCCTTACCCAGCGCATCGAGGTTGCGGTGGAGCATGGTCTCGGCGGGTCCAGGGAGATCCACGTACCAGCCAGCCTCGGACACGAAGGGGAGCTCGGTTTTCATGATCCTCGAGCCGAACCGGGGGTCGGTCGTAATGACGTAGTGGGCAGCTCCTCGGCGCATCGGAGCTACGGCGCCTCGTCGCCTCGGAGCCTCGGTACCTCAGAGCCACGCCGCCTCGGATGCCTCGATAACTATGAGCCACGGCGTCTCGGAGGCCTCGGAGGCACATGCACCCGCCCAGTACCGTGGGCGTCCTGCGGTTCGCCTCGGGATTATGCACATAATCTGTGCACGAGTGCAAGCACGGTCGTGCGCGAGCAGGGTTCTCAGGGACTCTGGCGCATATCTTGCTGCAATTACAAATTATTGCAGAGAACATCCGAGCGCTCCGCGGGCACGGTTCATGCATCGCTTCAGTGCAGCAACCAAACCCGGCACAGGCCGGAGAGAGCTTCGAGAGGAGCCCAGCGCCATGCTCGAGCCCATCCAGACCTTCCTTGCCCAGCTGGAACCCACGGAATGCTGCCAGCACGGCGGCCTGTGGGCCGTACGCCTCGCTCTCCACCCACCCCCGACACCAGTGCTCGCCGTGTCCTCGCTGGGCGCGGCTGTGAAGGCTGGCGTCGCCACCCTGTCAGAGGTGGGCAATGGTGAGGTCGGGCGCATCCTGGTGCGCAACCGAGGTGGCACGCTGCTCTTCGGCATGGCGGGCGAGCTCGTGCTCGGCGGCCGTCAGGACCGGGTGCTAAACTCGAGCGTGCTCATCGCGCCTGGCGCCGAGACCGCGGTCCACGTGAGCTGCGTGGAGCCTCGCCGCTGGTGCCAGATGGCCAGGATCCAGAGCTTCCAGCCAGCCCAGGCCTCCGCCTCCACAACGGTGCGCTCCGCCGTGCATCAGACCATGGTGCTCAACCTGCATCAGACCGGCCTCCACTCCACCGACCAGAGGCGGGTCTGGGAGCGGGTGAGCACCACCCTGCGGCGCACCGGCGCCTGGTCCCCAGACGATACCGGCACCCTGGCGGCGAGCATGCACCGGCACGGCTCGCGCCTGGATGAGTATGCCCGCGCCTGCACACCCAACGCCACCCAGGTGGGCCTGGCGCTCTTC
>JAVEWA010000022.1:0-24482 GCA_034004785.1 Polyangia bacterium | reverse complement strand
GGGGATGAGGGCTGGCTATGCGCCTACGTCGTGGATCAAGGGGGCGAATACCTCTACGGCGCCCTGCCCTGCCTCTGGAGCACCGAGGACTCCACCAACCTCGAGGTGGTCACGGATCCGACCGACAACCTCGTGCGCTTCACGGCGGACGCCACCGAGACCGTCACGCTGCCTGTCCAGGTCAACCTGGGAGACTTCGAGGCGAACCTGTCCGTGACCGTGCTGGATGCCTCCTCGCTGCCAGGGGCTGCGCGATGAGCCGCTCAAAAAACACTAGGTCCTCAAGGATCCCAGGCGGTTGGCCCATCGGCCCCCTCGGCCTGTCCTTTTTTCTCCTCTGCTCGGGGCTGCTCGCCCTCCCGGGCTGCGAGCCTCCGCTCGATCACGTGGATTTCTGCGTAATTACAGCGAAACCAGGCGCCGCGGTCAATGATCGCGCCATCACAGTGCCAAAGGGCACGGTGGTGGCCCTGAAGGCCAGCCCAGTGGACACCCATGGCGACATAATGGACGACGACTTGAAGATGTCCCTCGAGAGCGGAAACCCGGGCGTGCTCGGCGCCGCGCCCCTCGACTTCGAGACCGGGAGCTGCCCTGGCGCGAAGAAGGTAAAATGGTACTTCGTGCTGTGGGGCGCCGAGGCCGGCCAGACCACCCTGAAGGTCTGGGTCGGGAGCAGGATCTGGAAGGAGATCCCGGTGAACGTGACGAGCCCCTGAGCCCCTGCCGGACCGGCCCTTTGGGGCCGTTTTCCCTTGACACCTGACGCTGGCTACAGTAACTAGTCACCCCTCTGGAATGGTTTGTAAAAAAGGCGAAGTGCCATGCAGAAGACATACAGCGCGAAGCCCGGTGAGGTGGACAGGCGGTGGATCCTCGTGGACATGGATGGCCAGGTCCTCGGCCGAGCTGCCACCGAGATCGCCATGATCCTCCGCGGCAAGCACCGTCCCACCTACACCCCCCATGTGGACGCCGGTGATTTCGTGGTGGTGGTGAACGCCGAGAAGGTCCGGCTCACTGGCAACAAGCTCACCGACAAGAAGTACTACTCGCACAGTGGGTACATCGGGAGCCTGAAGGTCAAGTCTGCTGGGGAGCTGCTCGTCGAGCACCCCGACCGCGTGGTCCGGGCGGCCGTGCGCGGCATGCTCCCCAAGAACACCCTGGGCCGTTCCCTGCTGAAGAAGCTGAAGATCTACGCCGGCCCCGAGCATCCCCACGCGGCACAGCAGCCAACGCCGCACAAGCTCTCGACCAAGGAGTAGGTCCCCATGGCAACCGACACCAAGTGGTACGCAACCGGTCGCCGCAAGCACGCGGTGGCGCGAGTCTGGATGACCCCGGGAACGGGGCAGATAGTGGTCAACAAGCGCTCCTTCGAGGACTACTTCGCCCGCGCCACCAGCCGGATGGTGGTCATGCAGCCCCTCGACCTCGTGGAGGCCACGGGGCGCGTGGACATCCGCATCAACGTCTGCGGCGGCGGAATGTCCGGCCAGGCCTCGGCGGTCAAGCACGGGATCTCGAGAGCGCTCGAGAAGATGGCGGGCGAGTTGCGCCCCACCCTCAAGAAGGCCGGCTTCCTGACCCGAGACGCCCGCGTCAAGGAGCGCAAGAAGTACGGCCGCAGGGGCGCCCGCGCCCGGTTCCAGTTCTCCAAGCGCTAGAGCCCACCTCACCCCCGCGCAGGCCCCTGCGCCAATCCCCACTTCGACCCCCAATTCGACTATCATCGCCCGAGGACCATGCGCCTGCCCCTCTTCTGGAAGATCCTCCTGGCGACCCTATTGCCAGTGGTGGCCTTTGCCATCCTCGGCATCACCACCAACCTGCTCGCCCACCGGGCCCACGGCGTGGCCCGCCAGGCCCACTACCTGGCGCGCACCGAGTCCGAGGCCGAGCTCGGCCGCAGGCTCATCGCCATCGCCCAGGCCACCGCGGCCCTGCTCAGGGTGGAGGACATCGCGGCCCTTCAGCCAGGAGACGAAGAATCGCGGACCTACCGCCGCCTCCAGGCCACGCTGCGCAAGGTTGCCTCCCAGGCGGGCGTTCGGCGCCTGTACGTCTTCGATAGGTCGAGGCACAGCCTGTGCGACAGCGAGGGGGGCGTCTCCATTGGCGCCGCCTACTACCACCTGACGGTGGAGCTCCCGCTCCTCGAGGACGTATTCGGCCGTGGTTCCGGCGCCTCCATGCTCTTCACCGGCAAAGACGGCATCGAGTACAAGGCGGGCTTCGCGTCGCTCAGAAACGCCGAGGGGCGGGTGGTGGCCGCCCTCGGCGTGGACGGCTCGGCAGACACCTTCGCCCACCTGCGCAGGCTGGACTCGCAGCTCCGCACCCTGAGAAGGGGGCTCTGGAGCCCCCTGCACCTCGGGCTCCTCGCGGGCGCGGGGCTCCTCCTCCTCGTGCTGGCCAGCCTGCTCCTCGCGCGCGGCGTCACGAGGCCAGTGGGCCACCTGATGAGGGCGGCGGCGGCGATAGGCAGAGGGGAGCTGCAGGCCCCGATCCACGCCTCGAGCCAGGACGAGCTCGGCGTGCTCGCAGAGGCCATGAACCGCATGAGAGCGGATCTGGCGGCGCGGCACGAGGAGACGCAGCTCATGCTCTCCGGCATCGCCCACGAGGTCCGAAACCCCCTCGGAGGCATGGAGCTCTTCGCGGGGCTCCTGGCCGACGAGCTCGGCGAGGAGCCGGAACGAAGGGAGATGGTCGAGCGCATTCAGCGGGAGCTCGAGTACCTCAAGAGGGTCGTCCACGAGTTCCTCGACTTCGCGCGCCAGAGCCCGCCCGAGCGAGTATCCTTCGACGCCGCGGCCTGGACGCGGGAGCTCGCCGAGCTCTGCCAGGCCGACGCGAGCGAGGCCCAGGTCCGCCTGGAGGTCGAGGCCCCAGGAGCTGTCGTTGCCCATGGCGATCCAGAAAAGTTGAGACGGGCCCTGCTGAACATCGCGAGGAACGCCATCCAGGCCGCCGGGCCCGGCGGGAGGGTAACCCTCGGGGTGCGGAAGAGAGGCGAGGACCTGGTAGTCTCCTGCAAGGACACGGGCCCGGGCATTCCACCCGAAGCCCTGGACAAGATCTTCAAGCCTTTCTATACCACCAGAGAGCGCGGCACCGGCCTGGGCCTCGCCCTGGCCCAGCAGATCGTGACGGCTCACGGAGGCGTCATCGAGGTGGACTCGACCCCTGGAGCAGGCACTGAGCTCCGCCTGGTAATCCCGAGTGCAGAGGATGGAAGGCCCCCCGTGAGCCCCGACGGTCCCGACGAGGCGGCCCCCACCTCCCTCGCCCGAGTCGAGGATGGGAGCAAGGAGCTGTGACGTGGCGACGATCCTGATTATCGACGACAACGAGACCATCCGGCTAGGCCTCGCACAGACCGTCAAGAAGATGGGGCACGAGGCCCTCACCGCTTCATCGGGCGCCGAGGGGCTGGAGCTCTGCCGGTCGAGGGAGGTGGACTTCGTCATCACGGATCTGAAGATGGAGGGGCTCGATGGAGTGGCGGTGCTGCGAGGGGTTCACGATATGGACCCCGACATCCCCACCATGATCATCACGGCCTACGGCACGGTCGAGACCGCGGTGGAGGCGATGAAGCTCGGCGCGCTGGACTTCATCACCAAGCCCTTCACGCCAGAGCTCGTCCGCCTGAAGGTTGCCCGCGCCCTGGAGCTCCGCGCGGCCCGGCAGGCCAAGGAGCGGGCCGAGTCCACCTGCGAGTACCTCAGGGAGCAGGCCGTGGCCCGCCACGGCGCCTTTGGCACCATAGTCGGAGCCTCCGAGCGGATGCAGGCGGTGTACCGGGTGATCGAGAAGGTCGGCCGCACCGAGGCCACGGTGCTCATCACCGGAGAGAGCGGCACGGGAAAGGAGCTGGTCGCGAAGGCCATCCACGACTCCAGCCCCCGGGCCAAGGGCCCCTTCATCGCGGTCAACTGCGGGGCCCTGGCCGAGACCCTCCTCGAGAGCGAGCTCTTCGGGCACGAGCGAGGAGCCTTCACTGGAGCCGTGCGCCGCAAGCTGGGCCGCTTCGAGCTGGCGGATGGAGGCACCCTCTTCCTGGACGAGGCCGGTGACATCCCCCCCTCGCTCCAGGTGAAGCTCCTGCGCGTCCTGCAGGAGCACAGCTTCGAGCGGGTCGGGGGCGAGAGGACCGTCAAGGTGAACGTGAGGATCCTGGCCGCCACGAACCGCGACCTGGCGACCGCGGTGAAAACAGGCCGCTTCCGCGAGGATCTCTTCTACCGGCTCAACATGATCCCCCTCGAGCTCCCACCCCTGAGGGAGAGGAGGGAAGACATCCCGCTCCTCGTACAGCACTTCATCGAGAAGCACGCGGCGCTCACTCATTCCAGGGTCAAGGGCATCAGGGACGACGCCCTCGGCCGCGTGATGGCCTACCAGTGGCCTGGCAACATCAGGGAGCTAGAGAACGCCATTGCCCAAGCCCTGGTGTTCGCCGAGTCGGATCAGATCGACGTCGCCTGCCTGCCGGCCTTCCTGCAAGGCGCCGACGAGGCGAGCCGTCTGGACGTGCCAGCGGGCGAGATGGCCCTGCCGGAGATCCTGGACGAGCTGGAGCGGCAGCTCATCCTGAAGGCCTTCAAGAAGGCCGAGGGGGTCAAGACCGAGACCGCCCGGCTCCTCGGCATCAAGACCTCGGCCCTCTACTACAAGCTCGACAAGTACGGGATCTCCTGAGGACCCGGGGCCCACAGGCCCGGGAAGGGCAAGGCCCGGATCTCTGATGACAAGTGGAATTCTGAACCGACATTCCTCAGATATTTGAGATCGCCAGCCCAAATACCCAATGATCTCGGACGGGAAGATTGGCCTTGACCTTGCATTGAGAAGAGACGAGGCAAAAGGCGTCCCCCCGGGGGCGACCAAGGAAGCGATGAAATCCCTGCTCGGCATACTTGCGATGACCCTCGGGCTGCTCATGGGCGCCTCGGGGGCAATGGCCCAGGCTGAGCAGTCACCTCCGGGGGCGGCGGACCTGGCCGCTCGCCTCGCGGAGCTGAACCGCAAGTTTGCCCAGGTGGACCAGGCCATCGCGAGCAGGGTGACGCTCCTTGGCCGTCTGGATCGCTATCGCCGCTCCATCAAGGAAGCCCGCGATCAAGAGGCCGGGCCAGCGAGGGACTTCAAGCTCCGCAGGCTCCTGGCGGAGGCGCAGGTCCTGGCGAGCAAGCTCTCTGCCCTGGACGCCGAGCTGGCTGGTCACCAGAGGGCCCTGGAGGAGGCCAGGCGAGCGCTCGTGACCAAGCTCTCCGCCCTCAAGGGCGCCGAGAGGCTTCGAGTCCAGCGGGAGCTGGCCCGCACCCGTGGGGCCAAGGAGCGCCCTCCTGCGGTGCTCAAGGTGGCCAGGCCGGTGATCGACCCCCTCGACGGCCCCAGGGAGATCGAGGAGAAGGCCGACGTCCTGAAGGACTCCGAGGAGAAGATACGCAAGAGAATCGAAGAGATCGATCGGGTGCTCGCCAACATGGCCGAGCGCCGCCGCCTCCGCGCGATCTCCCAGCGCGTGGACCGCTACACCGGGATCTTCAACGAGGACTCCAGCTCCAGGCGCGTCACGCGCATCCGGCCCACGCGGATCACCTCGACCGGGGACGGCGCTACAAGCGCACCGGCCGAGCTGGACGCGAACCCCTCGTCCGCCTACGGCTCCTATGAAGACACGGCAGGCGGGAGCATCGGACGATCGGTCTCCTCGGGCACTTACGCCGTAGTGCTCCGCGAGCTGCTCACTCCGGCCACCCTGAACGCCCTCAGGAAGGCTGGCCAGAGCGGGGATCCGGACGAGCGCATCCGCGCCCTGCAGAAGGCCAGGGATGAGCTGCGCCAGGCCGCAAGCGACCTCCGCAACCGCTCCCAGACCTACCGGGACCGGGCGAAGCAGCTGCGCACCAACGAGAAGCGTTAGGACCGCGCCAGGCCGCCCCCCTCCCCGGCTTCTCCCCTCCTGCCACCTCCCAAACCCGGCGTGATATGCTCTGCGGGTGCTTGGCACCCTTGCAGCAGCCCTGTGCATGACCCTGGCTTCAGCGCCCTCGGGCGCGGCTAGGAAGCCCCTGCACTGGTGGACCGAGGCAGAGCTCGGAGTAGAGCTCGACACCAACGCCACGCGCCTCGACTCCGTCGCCGCGACGGGAGACCCGGTGATGTCGGCGCTCCTGCGAGGCCACGCTCAGCTCGGCCTCAGGTGGCGTCCCCTGGAGACCTTCCTCGTGGGTGGGAGCTATGATCTGGCCGGCAAGGTCTTCTTCAGCGACAGGGCGAGGAGCCAAGACACGCTCATCCACCGAGTGGATGCGAGCCTCGGTGTCCGCCTGGGGCGGGGGCTGCTCGGCCAGCTCACCGGCATCTATCACGAGGGCTTCCAGAGAGAGCCGCAGGCAAGCGACCTCTCGGCGGCGCTCTTCGACTTCCGGCTCCTGGACGGAAGAGCCGTCCTGGTGCTCGCCCCTGGAGACCACCTGGTCGCCTCCGTGGGCGTTGGCCTGCAGCGGTTCACCTACAAGCCGAGCCAGGCAATCAGCTTCGACTCCGCCCTAGGCGCTTTCTCCCTGGAGTCGAGCTGGAACCTCGGGCGAGGGGCCCGGGAATCGGAGCTGGAGCTGTCATTCGCCTACAGCATCGCCGAGCGACGCTACGGCGCGAGGCTCGAGCTGCTCTGCACCACCCAGGACTGCCTGGATCGCTGCCTGGCAGATCCAGAGTGTGATCCAGAGCAGCCCATGACCTACACCTACCGGGCGGCGAGCCGCACCGACCTGGCACAGCGCCTGCAGTTCGGCCTCACCTGGGTTGGCCCTGTCCTGCTATCGGCCACATATGTCCTCGTCTCCAGCAGATCCAACAGCTACGGGCTCGGGTACCTCCTGCACGACCTCACGGGCAAGCTGGTGGCACCGCTCGTCTGGAAGCTCTACGGGACCCTCCAGTTCCGGCTGCGCCTTCTCTCCACGGAGGTCCCCGGCGCCCTGGAGGAGCTGGCCCTCGGCTTCGAGGAAGAGAACAGGAGCCACATGCTCGTGCAGATCGAGCGTTCCCTGTACAAGAGGCTGAAGGCGATCCTCCGCTACACCCTCTTCGTCGGGGACCTGGAGCACCCGAGGGGCGACACCCTCCGTCATCTGCTCTTTTTGGGCCTCGCCTTTCGCTACGACGGAAAGTGAATTCGGCTCCAGGCCCTGCTATACCTGAGGACATGGCTTCTCAACCCCAGGATCGCTCGGCCGAGCAAGGGATGATCGCCGAGGTCGTCCGCAGGGCGCCGGGAGCCTGGCAGGTCTTCTTCAAGAAGCACGAGCGCCTCATCCTGGCCTGCCTGAGACGCGTCTACTCGCGCTACCACGTCCCCCTGCCCCAGGAGGAGATGGAGGACCTGGTGGGAGCGGTCTGCCTCGATCTGGTCAGGGACGACTACAAGAAGCTCCGCCTCTTCGACCCGGACCGGGGCTACCGCCTGTCCTCCTGGGTGGGCCTCATCGCCACCAACGTGGCCCACGACGCCCTCAGGCGCCGTGCTCCTGCAGCCACCTCAGCCGACGACGCCGAGAGCCCCATATCGGAGCTCAGGAGCCCCCTGCCCGATCCCCTCGAGCAAGCCGACCAGCGGCAGCAGGTGGAGATCCTCGCAAGGGCCGTGTCGCTGCTCTCCGGCACTGAGCAGGAGTTCATCCGGCGCTACTACCTGGAGGGACAGAGCCCGGAGGAGATAGCTGAAACCACTGGGGTTTCGGTGAACACCGTGTACAGCCGCAAGAACAAGGTGCGAGCCAAGCTCCTGCGGCTTGTTGCCGATCTTACTCGCCCGGCAGGGCCGAGGGCCGACTAGCGCCATGGCGGCTCTCGAAGACCGGGAAGGTTGGCAACCGAGGCGCGTAGAAAACTGGGTGTGTGAGCAATGACGGACCATCGTGACACCCTGGACGGGCTGCTCGTAGAAGCTGCCGCGCTCGCGCTCCAGCACCCGAGTCTGCCCTTCCCCGACCCCGAGGACCCCGGGGACGAGCTGATCCTGCGCTACCTCGACGGGGAGCTCGACCCCATGGAGCGGGAGGAGTACAGGCAGCGCATCACTCGCTCGCCCTTCTACCGCGAGCGGCTTGCCGCTCTCAAGGATTCCATCGCCGAGGCAGAGGGGGTAGCTCCATCCTCCCAAGCCGCCGCGAGCCGACCCCTCCGCCTCTCCTTCCTGCTCGGCAAGGACGGGCTCCGCTTCCTCTTCGGGAGCCTGGCTCCTAGGAGCCTGGTGGCGGTGCCGGTGGCCACGAGGGGTCGGGTGGCCGAGAAAAGAGAGGAGAGCTGCTTTTTCGACTTCGCCCACAGGTTCGACGATCTCGACTTTCTGATCCTGCTCGAACGTGTCTCGGCAAGCCGCCTGGATCTTCAGCTACAGCTCCAGGGAGAGCCCAGGACGACCAGGCCTCTGAGAGTCAACCTGTCGAATCGCCAGGGCGCCATCCTGGACTCCCAGCCTGTGGACGGCGGCTTGGCCAGGTTCTCCTCCATGCCTCCCTCGTGTCACAGGATCTCCATCACCGATCCCCAGCGGGAGATCGGTCAGATCCTGCTGGACGTTCACCTGGCTTGAGGCCGAGCCCCTCTCCTCGCCCGTCCCTGCCGCTTCCCCCGATCCGGCAATGGGCCGGCGATGGGCCATCAGCCTCTCTCCTGGCCTACCACGACTCCATGCTATAAACCGCTCTGATGCGCCTGCTCCACCTGTCCGACCTGCACCTGTCGCGCTACGGCGAGTCCGGCCCCTGGATCCCCAGGACTCCTGGGGAGGAGACCGAGGTGCTCCACACCTGGCAGCGCTGGCAGGTGGAGGGGCTCCGCTCCCGCCGGCAGCGTCAGGCCAAGCTCCGCCTGGTGGATCCCGAAGGCGTCGTGCACCAGGTCAAGGGCTGGCCACGAAAGGACGAGCGCATCATCCAGGCCCTGATCACCCTCGCCGAGGAGCGGCACCGCACCTCTGCCGAGCGCCTCATCGGGGAGCCGCCAGGCCGCGCCGAGCTGAAGGAGATGCTCGGAGCTGATCCGGTCAACACGAACTTGCTCTTCCTGGAGATGCTGGAGCAGGTGCTCCCGCTCGAGCCAGACCTCGTGGTCATCACTGGAGACATCACCGACAACGGCTTCGGCTACAACCTCATCCTCCACCACCTGGCGCCCTGGATCGCCCGAGGACGCCTCCTCGCGGTCCCTGGCAACCACGACACCTACGACATCTTCCCGCGCAAGGGGCGGCGAGTCCGGATCGCCGCGAAGGTGCGCTGCAACCGCGAGTTCATGACCGAGCTCGGCCTCGCCCCCGAGCCCCACGGCGCCTGGGCGAAGCGGTTCGAGGATCTGATCATCGTGGGCCTCGACTCCTGCCACCCCCCCCTTACCCCGCTCTCGGCCAGCGGAAAGGTCACCGAGGACCAGCTCGACTGGCTGGATGGCCTCGCCCGCCAACCCGACTTCCGCGGGGCGCGGCTGCGCCTGGGGCTCCTGCACCACCACCTCTTGCGAATGCCCTTCGCGCTCGGCAAGCGGAACCCCATCGAGATGGCCATGCGCCTTCGCAACGCCCCGGATGTGATGGAGCGATGCCGACAGGCCAGGCTGGACATCCTGCTGAACGGCCACCGGCACCATGGCTACATGGTCCAGCTCCCCGACCACCCGATGGTGATCTCCTCCCCCTCATCCACCTTGGGCTGCAAGTTCACTCGCACGGACTACGCCTGGCACCTGGACCTCGGAGCCAGGCATCCCTTCCCGGAGATGCGCGCCTTCAAGGGCTACCGCTCCCGCGGCGGCCTCTCGCTCGAGGACGAGCTCGGGGAAGCCGGCGGAGAAGGCCTCTAGCCGGCGACGTCGAAAAAAAAAGGCGGCCCCCTCCTTGGAGAGGGCCGCCCTACACGGTCACGATGGGAGCGGAGCTACATCATGCCGCCCATGCCGCCCATGCCGCCGCCGCCGCCGGCCGGCATCGGCTCCTCTTTCTTGGGGCGCTCGGCGATCAGACACTCGGTGGTGATCATGAGGCCCGCCACCGAAGCGGCGTTCTGCAGCGCGATGCGCACTACCTTGGTTGGATCGATGACGCCGGCCTTCACCAGGTCCTCGTAGGTGTCGGTGGAGGCGTTGTAGCCGAAGCCGCCCTTGCCATCCCTCACGGCCTGGGCAACGATGGCGCCCTCCACGCCCGCGTTCTTGGCGATCTGGCGGAGCGGCTCCTCGGCGGCGCGCCTCACGATGTCCACGCCCACCTTCTGCAGCTCGGTCACATCGAGCTTGTCGAGGTCCTTGATGCAGCGGATGAGGGCGACGCCGCCGCCGGGCACCACGCCCTCCTCCACGGCCGCGCGGGTTGCGTTGAGGGCGTCCTCCACGCGGGCCTTCTTCTCCTTCATCTCGGTCTCGGTGGCTGCGCCCACCTTGATCACCGCCACGCCGCCCACGATCTTGGCGAGCCGCTCCTGGAGCTTCTCGCGGTCGTAGTCCGAGGTGGTCTCCTCGATCTGGTTGCGGATCTGCTTCACCCGGCCCTGGATGTCGGCCTTCTTGCCGGCGCCGTCCACGATGGTGGTGTTCTCCTTGTCCACCGTGACGCTCTTGGCCTTGCCGAGATCCTGGAGCGTTACGCTCTCGAGCTTGATGCCGAGATCCTCGGTGATGGCCTTGCCGCCCGTCAGGACGGCGATGTCCTTGAGCATCTCCTTGCGGCGATCACCGAAGCCCGGGGCCTTCACGGCGCAGACGTGCAGGGTGCCTCGAAGCTTGTTGACCACCAGGGTGGCCAGCGCCTCTCCGTCCACGTCCTCGGCGATGATGAGGAGGGGCTTGCTGAGCTTGGCCACCTGCTCGAGCAGCGGGAGGAGGTCCTTCATGTTGGAGATCTTCTTCTCGTGGGTCAGAACGAGGCAGTCCTCCAGCACGGCCTTCATGGAGTCGGGATCCGTCACGAAGTAGGGGGAGAGGTATCCGCGGTCGAACTGCATCCCGTCCACGGCCTCGAGGGTCGTCTCCATGGACTTGGCCTCTTCCACGGTGATGACGCCGTCCTTGCCCACGGTCTCCATGGCCTCGGCGATGATGTTGCCGATGGTCTCGTCCCCGTTGGCCGAGATTGTCCCGACCTGGGCAATCTCCTTGTTGCTCTTGGTCTGCACCGAGAGCTTCTTGAGGTTGTCCACGATCTTCAGGACGGCCTGGTCGATGCCCCGCTTGATCTCCATGGGCTCGTGACCAGCCGTGACCATTTTGGCCCCCTCGCGGTAGATGGCCTGGGCGAGGACGGTGGCGGTGGTGGTCCCGTCGCCGGCCACGTCCGAGGTCTTGGAGGCCACCTCCTTGACCATCTGTGCGCCCATGTTCTCGAGCTTGTCCTCGAGCTCGATCTCCTTGGCGACGGTCACGCCGTCCTTGGTCACCGTGGGTGAGCCCCAGGACTTCTCGAGCACGACGTTGCGTCCGCGCGGCCCCAGGGTGGCCTTCACCGCGTCGGCGAGCTGGTTCACACCCCGGAGGATCTTGGCACGCGCCTTCTCGTCAAATACGATATCCTTGGCTGCCATTTTTTCGATTCCTTTCCCGAATCAAGTGGCTTCGGTTTGGTTGCGTCCGAGCGGTCGAATCAGTCGATGATCCCGAGGACGTCGTCCTCCCGCATGATCAGGAACTCTTCTCCATCGATCTTGATATCGGTGCCGCTGTACTTGCCAAACAGGATCGTGTCGCCCTGCTTGACGTCGAGGGGACGCACCGAGCCGTCCTCTTGCATCTTGCCCTTGCCGATGGCCATGACTTTACCTTGGATGGGCTTCTCCTTGGCTGTCTCGGGGATGAAGATCCCGCCAGCGGTCTTCTCTTCCTGCTCGGTCCTCCTCACGAGGATCCGATCGTAGAGGGGGCGGAACTTGAGTTTCATCTGTTTCCTCCTAGATCTGGGCTCTGTCGCCAATTCCCGTTTATTGTCTGGGCCTTTATGGCCAATGTGTCTCTCGGATCCAGCCTCGCTCCGTTCCCCGCTTGGGCTTTGGGGAACCACCTTGTCCAAAGCGGGGGGCAATCTAATCCTGTCTGTCCCCGAGGCAAGCCCATGGTCGTCACTTTTTTTCGAACGGGAGCGGGCAACAATGGGGATTGTTTATGTCCAAAATATCGAGCGCCCTCAGGATCGATGGGGCGCAGTTGACGCAGAGACGGCCCGGTGGCATTCTCAGCCACGCGCTCGAGCTCGGCCGAGCGAGCTTCTCCTGGCTATTCTTGGAGCGTTTTCAGATGCTTGACGACAGGCAGCGTGAGGCGCTGCGGCTCTGGTATCGCAGGGAGGCCGTGCTCGGGGAGGCCAGGCGCCTGGCTCGAGAGGAGCGCTGGGAAGGCCTCGAGGAGCTCATCGAGATGCGCGCGCTCATCCCCCTGTCCCGCCACGGAGAGCTGCCCGAGTACCTCCTTACGGCGGCCGGCCCTTTGATCCCGAGCAACTGTAACCCTCGGGTGGCCCCGGACGACTGGAGGGACGCCGTGGAGCTGGGCTGGAAGGTGATAGGAGAGGCCACTGGAATCTCCAGGAATGATGTCCACCTCAAGATCAAGGCCTGGCAGGACGAGTCCTGGGAGGCCTTCCTCGAGAGCCCGAGTCCGGCCGCAAGTCCCTACACGTCGACCAGGCCGGGCAGCACACGACCATCGCCGAGGTGGCTCGCTCGGCCGTGGGTACCTGTGATGACCGGGGCGAGTTCGCGCGGGGTATCTCAGACCGGGAGCTCTCCGACCTGGGAGTTTCGTTCCCACCCCTGCATGGCCTCTGCCGCTCTACGGTCCCCGGGGTTCTTAGCTGAGGAGGCAGGCTCTAGCGACAACTCACCTCTTGTCGGAGAATGTGCCGCGAATTTCATGCTTGGAATTGCACCCGTGGCAGCTATACGGTGAAGGGTAGTGGATAGTTTGCCCGGACGGGATCCAACTGGGGTACCCGGCTTCGGGGTGTGCGATACTTAGGCATGGAGAACGCACCATGGCGCAGCGCACGGCACAAAGTGGAATGAGCTCTGCGAGTTTCTGGGAAGGGATCCCCCGGTCACTCGGCATCGAAAGGCATGCGAGTTCTAGCCCATGCCTGCTGGCGAGGTGTCTCCTCGTGGCGACCCTACCCATGGCTTTGCTTGCCTTCGTGGCGGCGTGCGGGCCGGACGGCATCACTGGGAACGACAACAACCAAAGCCTCGAGCGTTGTGGCGAGGGTTGGATCCTCGTCCCCGAGGGTCCCTTCACCATGGGGATAGACGAGGACGACCCTCACTACGCGCCCTATAACATTCCCAGGAGCTCGGTGCCCAAGCACGTCGTCCAGATGTCCGACTACTGCATCATGCGGACCGAGGTGAGCGTGGCCGAGTACCGCGAGTGCGTCGAGGCCGGCGGCTGCGAGCTCCCCGACGCCACCTGGAATGACGGCACCGAGTGCAACTACTCGCGAGATCCTGGAGATCGGGAGCGTCACCCGGTGAACTGCATCGGGTGGGATAGGTCTCGCGCCTACTGCCAATGGTTGGGTGGCGACCTGCCGAGCGATGCCCAGTGGGAGAAGGCCGCCCGAGGTACCGACGAGCGGTTCTACCCCTGGGGCGAGGCCACGCCCGATTGCAGCCGGGCCAACTACGACAAGAACGGGTCGTACAACGAAGACACTGGTACGGGTGCTGGATATGGTTGCAGCCCGGCAAGCTCGCCCGTGACCTGGGAGGTCGGGCACCTCACGAGCACCAAAGGGAACTCACCCTACGGCCTGAAGGACATGGCGGGAAACGTGGATGAGTGGGTGCTGGACTGCTACGACCGCGACTTCTACGCAGAGTGTGCAGCGACCGAGTGTATGGACCCGGTGAACCTGTTCGAATTGGACTGTTCTCACATGATCAGAGGCGGTTCAGCGTTATCGATTGAGCCAGAGTTTCTTAATACCATTGAGAAAGGCCCGGCTTCGGACATTTCAGTCGGAGATGGTCTCCGCTGTGTGAAATCCCCCGCTCCGGGACCGTAGATCGGAGAGGGAGGGCGAATCGTCTCTCTTTTCAGGAGGACTGGATCATGCGCCATGTGGCGGTAGTGTGCCTTCTTCTGACATTGGGATCCCCGGCCTACGGGAACCCGGGAGCGCCAACCCTATCCTGGGCCAGGGATGACGACGAGATGGACCGGAGGGACATGACTCTTGTCGCATCGTTTGCAAAGAGGTTCGTCGATCAAAGAGGCGGCCGCAGCTGCATTCTGAAGGACTGGGGTGACCATGAAGGATGGAACTGGGAAAAAGCAAAACCAGTCACCGCACCCCATTCCTTGGCGGCAATCCAGGTTGCTGAGCTCGCTGCGACTGCCTATGTCCTGAAGCACGAGACCGAGTTCAGCGCGCTCTATCCAGACCTCGCCTCCGATATAAAGGAATCGTGCGACGTGACCAACCTGAACGAGTTCGCTCAGTACGTCATGCACCCATTCCTGGAGTCCGCCTACGTGCTGGGAGGGGTCGGGACGATGGACGACTACGACATGACCCTGTCCTCCCTGGCCCACATGCTCTTCCTCTTCCTGGATGACCATGTTGTGATCCCGGATCATGTCGGCTGGGCAATCATCTGCCAGAACGGCCGCGACACAGGTTGCACCGCCGAGCGTCACTATGTGGAATGGGACGGCACAGGGGGATACATGACCTTCGGCCTCGAGCGAGACTACTTCGCCCACGAGTGGGGGTCACCCAACAAGTCCGCGATCTGGAGGGCCGAGACCGAGAACCACGTTCTGATGATCTACGCGTGGAACTACCTGGCGAGCCTATGGGTGCTCCTGCGCGGCCCAAACTCGTTCGACAACGATCTCTCGGACATGTGGGCGGAGGGCCACAGCTGGATCCAGCGAAACGGAAATACCGAAATCTTCTTCGATCACGTGATGCAGGCGCTCGGCCGACCACTGCATAGCGGGTTCTTCGAGACAAACGCACGACCCTATCAGGAGCTGACTCTCAGCGCGATCATGTCCCTTGCCCTGTACGGGGGCCTGCCTTCAATGCCTGATTTTATGGACTTAGACCAAAGCTTCTTCGAGAAGATGGTGGCCGTTCGCCAGGCCGCACAGAACGCCATGGACTATTCGGCAGCTATTTTCGCCTTTCAGTCTCTTCGCTCCAAGCGAAGCGCACCGCACAGGCGCAGGAAGGAATACCGAAAGTCAGTGGACTTCTACCAGGGGAACCGAGCTCCGGTGTTCTTCGGGAACCTGTCGGGAGCTCACGAGTACGACGACTGCATGGAGGCGGATGCAGCGTACAAATGCCGCATGCAGCGCTTCACGGGAGTCGAATCGAAGCACAAGACCTTCTGGAGCGCGGTGGGCCGGCTGAACGAGCGGTGGGCAGGGAGAGCGGGCTACGAGCTGCCGGAGGTGATCCAGGGCCAGATGTTCGACCGTCGGCCGTACTTCTCCATCATGCAGGCGCGCTACGGAAGTAAGAACTACCCAACCACTGTCGATCCCCAGGATCCCCCGAAGTACTTCCTGGACGGAGATCCTCCGCAAGTGAACTTGCCCAACGAAGACTTCCGCGGGGTGCCAGAGCTCTACTTCGGCGACGGGGAGCTGATGCTGGCTGCAGGAGGGATGGCAGCGTACTTCCAAGGCGGCAACAAGCTTGCCAACGAATACAGATTCCGGGCCAAACCCATTATGTTATTCCCGCGAGGTGACTTCGGATACTCCGATGACAAGAATACGGACTCACCGGGCAATGTAGAGTGGAGCGGCGTCAAGGATGCATCAGCACAGACACTCCTCATGAGGGGCGTTCATGACGAGTTCTGGGACAGCAAGTGCAACGTGTGGGTCTACGGCAACCTGGCCTATGGCTACGACTACGAAGATGGAGGCAGCGTGGGTGGGGGGTGGCACGGAGGGTGGGCACAGGAGTTCCCGGATACCTGGTGGAAGTCGAACCCGTACATGGAGCTGACCATTGGCCATACTCAGTGGAAGCTTATGTACCTCGCACCGGGCGCGATGTTCCATGGCGTGACGCCCATGGTGGGCTCGGCGTCAGGGGGCTACTACATGATCCTCGCCAAGTTCCGCAAGGACCAGGTCGAATGGTCGACAGATCCCATCTTCTGGAACTACCGCCGTGGTCTGGTGGAGGTCGTGCCCGGCTATCTCTACGACAGCGTAGAAGACTTGGCTGCGGAACTCCAGGCCTGGAATCCTCCGCACCACTTTTCGGATGTGAGCAAGCCCGACGCGCCGGACTATCCATATCGATATGTGACCATGACGAGCCACGAGCGCGTGACCTTGGACCCGGGCATGGGATGGGGAGGCTGGGATAAGTGGGAGGATTGCCGGAACGGGGTTCGGGACATTGAAACTCTGGTGGACCCAACCTCGGGACCGCTGGGGTCCGATGATGATGCGCGGTGGGTATCGATAGACCGGGAGAAGCTCTACATCCCAAGGAACATTCGCTCCGATGACGAACGGATGAAGATTCCGCTGGTCAACGTGTGGGAGCTCGATCGGCGCTATCGTCGCACGGGGCGGATGCTGATGGAAAGCACGTCGCCTGGCCGCATCATCGTGCGCCGCCGCGTTATGGTCGAGATGCAGACTGGCGAGCCAGTTCCCGGGTGGCAGTGCCTGGACCTGGACTCAAGCGACTATCGCAAGCCGACTTCAAGCGAGTATGAGGTGATCGACTACCGGCAGTGCGGTCCGATGTCACCGTCCTTCAATGCGAACGAGCTGCTTCAAGTGGCTGCTGGAGGAGGTCATACCTGCGCCCTCACTTCTGAGCACAAGCTCTACTGTTGGGGATCGAACAACCAAGGGCAGATCGGTACCGGGTCGTCTATACAGGAATACACAAGCCCGCAGCTGGTGGAGATCCTGCCTGCGCTCACTCATGCCATCGAGCGGGTGACAGCGGGAAGTGGCCACACATGCGCAACAATCAGCGACGGGAGGCTCTTCTGCTGGGGAGAGAACGTATTTGGTCAGCTCGGAACCGGCAACACGTATGAGGTAAGATCTCCCCATATTCTGAACGGGTTCGGAGGAGTAGGAGAGCCAAAGGTGCGCTCGGTCGCTGCGGGGATGTGGCACACCTGCGCTCTCGATGGAGATGGGCGGGTGTATTGTTGGGGTGCGAACAACTACGGCCAGCTCGGCGTGGGTTCGAGTGACCTCTACTCGACTACTCCACTGGAGGTGGGACTGTCAGAGCGGGCAGTGGCGATTGCTCTCGGTGCCGTCCATACCTGCGCAATAGCTGCGACGGGCTCTCTCTACTGCTGGGGGGATAACCAATGGGGAGAGCTCGGCGACGGTACTCGTGTGAATCGAAACCTGCCTACTCTGGTCTCGTTTGAGGAGGTGTACGGCTCGATGCCCGAGGTCTACCAAGTTGCACTCGGCGGGGCACACACCTGTGCGCTCATACGAACCCAGGACGCTACTGAACCACTCGTGAGCTGCTGGGGAATCAACTACCACGGACAGCTTGGTGTGGATGTTGCGGGAGGGGAAGTCTACTCGGCGCTTCCAGTGAGCTCAACAGCCCTCCAGGATTCCGGTGCATTGCCATCCAGACTGGCGGTAGGACAAAACAGCACATGTGTTCTGGACGATGACGGTACGGCTTGGTGCTGGGGAGACAATACCGTTGGCCAGCTCGGCAATGGGCAGTACGGATCGACAACGCGCACGGCCGAGCTCGTGGATGTACAGTTTCCCGGTGCGATCTTGTCCATGGGAGAGAATCACGCTTGCCTGACCTCGCGTGAGGACGGGAGCCTCTGGTGCTGGGGATCGAACCTCTCTGGGCAGCTCGGCCTTGGTGGCTCTCCGTCACCGACCCCGAGCCCCACACCGCTCGAAGTGACATTCCCCTGATCGAGACGGAAGTCACTTCCGGGCTTTTCGGGTGATAGGAGAGGCCACTGGAATCTCCAGGAATGATGTCCACCTCAAGATCAAGGCCTGGCAGGACGAGTCCTGGGAGGCCTTCCTCGAGAGCGTGGCCGATCGGATGCGGCGCCGGACCTCGCCCGCCTGAGCCGCCCCAGCGCCGGGCCCCGGGGCGCCGCCACAGGGCCCGGCTTGCCCAAGGAGCCTACCAGCATTGAGATCAACCAAGGATATCTTCCCTTCGAGCCAGGGAGACGCCGGCACCATCAGCCTGCCAGAAAGGGCTGAGATCCCCGACTCCCTCAAATGGAATCCGGGCATCTTCTTCAGGGACCTCCGGGCCTGGGACAGGGAGCGCCGGGCCATCGCCAAGGAGCTCCCGAGGCTGGAGAAGCTGCGCGGGCATCTCGGCACCGGCCCGGAGGCGGCGAGGAGGGGGCTGGACGCCATCTTCGAGGTCCGCCTCAGGCTCGAACGCCTGTCGGCCTATGCCTCCCGCCTCTCCGACACCGACATGCGCCAGAGCAGGTATCACGCGCTGACCGACGCGTCCGAGAAGCTCTTCACGGACTTCTTGTCCGCCACCTCCTGGGCCGAGCCCGAGCTCCTCTCCCTGCCCGAGGGGAGGCTGGCCGGCCTGGCGGCGAGCCCGGCTCTCGGGGACTACGACCGCTACCTCGGAGAGCTCATCCGCCAGAGGAAACACGTGCTCTCGGGCCCGGAGGAGTCGATCCTGGCCGGCGCCTCGGCCCTCGGCATGGTCTCCTACAACACCTACAAGACCTACACCAACTCCGACCTGGAGTTTCCGACGATCCAGGATCAGGAGGGGCGCTCGGTGGTCCTCTCGCCGGCCATGTACTCCAGGTACCGGCAGTCTCCCCACCGGGAGGAGCGCCGGCTGGTATTCGAGGCCTTCTGGGGCGCCCACAAGAAGGTGAGGAACACCTTCGCCCAGATGCTGGCCGGTCAGATCAGCTACTACGACTTCAGCGCCAAAGCGCGCCGCTATCCCGACGCCCTCTCCTCCGCCCTCGAGCCGAACCAGATCCCGCCCTCTTTCTACGGAAGGCTGGTCAGCTCGGTGAGAGAGCACATGGGTGCCTTCCACGGCTACCTGAGGCTCCGGGGGAAGCTGCTCGGGATCGAGGGCGAGCAGAGCTACTACGACATCTACCCCATGCCCGTGGCCCGCGGTCAGCGGACCTACACCATCGAGCGCTCTCGGGCGCTCATCCAAAGTGCCCTGCGGCCCCTCGGGAGAGACTACGGCCGCATGCTCTCCGAGGCCATGGCCGAGGGCTCTGGCTGGCTGGACGTGCTCCCCAACAAAGGCAAGCGGAGCGGCGCCTATTCCTCGTCGGTCTATGGCTACCACCCCATGGTGCTCCTCAACTTCAACAGCGACTTCGACAGCCTCTCCACCACCGCCCACGAGCTCGGGCACGCCCTTCACAGCGCCTACTCCAACGACAGCCAGCCCTACCCGAAGTCCGAGTACTCGCTCTTCATCGCCGAGGTGGCGTCCATCTTCAACGAGACCCTCCTCATCGAGCATTTGCTAGGCAAGGAGAGGGACCCGAGCGAGAGGCGCTTCCTGCTGGCCGCATACCTGGACTCCTTCAGGGGCACCGTCTTCAGGCAGACCCTGTTCGCCGAGTTCGAGCTGGCCATCTACCGCCGCGTGGCCGCACGGAAGGCCCTAACCGCCGACTCCCTGTCCAGCCTTTACCTCAAGCTGCTGCGGGATTACCACGGCCACGGAAGCGGCGTGATGCGGATAGATCCGCTCTACGGAATCGAGTGGGCCTACATCCCGCACTTCTACTACCACTTCTACGTGTATCAGTACGTGAGCGGCTTCATCGCGGCCACGGCCCTGGCCGAGCGGGTGCTCTCGAGGGGGGCGCCGGCGGCGCGTCAGTACACGGATGCCCTGCTTTGCGCCGGCTCCTCCATGGATCCCCTCGAGATCCTCAGGCGCGCCGGTGTTGACATGATGAGCCCGGGCCCATACAGACAGGCCATCAGGAAGTTCGCTGCCCGGGTGCGAGAGCTAGCGGCACTCGGCAAGCCCACCGGGGCGGGAGGTCGATCATGAGCGTGACCCTTGGAGAGCTGAGGAAGCTTGGCGGCCAGGCCCTTGGGAGCGGGCAGCTCGACGCCGCTCTCCGAATCTACTGGCGGCTGGTGGACGTGACCCCTTCGGAGATAGGCCCCCGGCTCAAGCTGGCCGACACCCTGGCCCGCGCTGGAGCCGCCCAGGCCGCGGCCCAGGTCTATGCGGCCACCGCCAACCACGCCATGAACGCCGGCTACCCCCTGGTGGCGGTTCTGGCGGGCAAGATCCTGGAGACCCAGTCGGTGCCGACCGGGCCCCTGTACGACCAGCTCGCCCTGCTCTACTCGTCGGAGTCGGATCGGATCTCGCGCTACGGCGAGCGCTTCGCCCCCCTGGAGGAAGAGACCCAGGTGAAGCCACCCGACATGCAGAAGGAGATGGCCCCTGAGCTGCTCGTGGCCGGCGCAGCCCAGGCGGGCACCGATCTCGGCAGGGTGGGCGAGTATCCCCGCATGCTCCACCGCATGCCCCTCCTTTCGGATCTCTCGGGCCACACCTTCCGGCGGGTCCTGGACACGATGATCGCCCACCGGCTGCCAGACGGCGCCATGGTGGTCAGGGAAGGTGAGATCGGCGCGTCCTTCTTCCTGATCGCCGCGGGCGAGGTGCGGGTGTACAAGACCGACATCCAGGGCAGGGAGACCGAGCTCGCGCGGCTCCACGAGGGATCTCTGTTCGGTGAGATGGCCCTCATCCACGCCGCGCCCCGCACCGCGTCGGTGCAGGTGGTGGGAGAGGCCGATCTCCTGGAGGTCACGAGGGAGGGCCTCGCCTCCCTCGCCCACGAGATGGACGCGGTCGCGGTGGCGCTCGACCGCTTCTGCAGGGACCGGCTTCTACAGAACCTGCTCGCCACCGCGCCCCTCTTCAGGGCCTTCTCCAGGAAGCAGCGGGGAGATCTCCTGAAGCGCTTCACGGGCCACGAAGTGGCTCAGGGCACGGTGATCCTGAAGCAGGGGGATCCTGGCCGAGGGCTCTACGTGTTGCTCTCGGGAGAGGTGGACATCACCAAGGCCGGCGAGGGGGGAGAGAACGTGCTCCTCGCCAACCTCAAGGCGGGAGACGTCTTCGGCGAGATAGCCCTCATCAAGGGAGGAGCCGCCACCGCCACGGTGACCGCCGCCCGCCAGAGCACCATCCTCTTCCTGGACAACCTGTACTTCCAGCGCCTGGTGGCTGCCATCCCCGAGATGCGATCCTACTTCGAATCCCTGTCCGAGGAGCGCCTCGCCGACACCCGTCTCCTGATGGAGGACGGGATCCTCATCGAGGACGCGGAAGAGGACGAGCTCGTGCTGATCTGACCGTTGGAGAGGGGGCTACCGCCCCTCCCCGAGAGAAGAGAAGGGTCAGAACCCGCCGGAGACCACCAGCCCAGCGCCGCCCTCGCCCACCTGGGGCAGCAGGTTCACCTGGCGCTCCTTCTTTCCAAGGGGGTTCTTCCAGTCGGTGAAGATGGCCAGGACCGCCGCTCCCACCAGGCCGACGACAGTGACGCCGACCATGGCGTTGGTGGCGGAGCGATACCGGATCCCCTCGTCCCTGGTGGAGTGGGTGGGGTTGGCCCAGTAGTCGTCCTCGAGCTTGTTGGTCTTCACTCCCGTGCCTATGACGGTGACGCCGCCCACCACCGCGAGGACCGCGGCAGCCCCGAAGTACCAGATCGGCAAGGTCTGGAGCTTTCGCATCCGCGCCGCAAAGCCTGGACCCTTGGGGCCGTCTGTCACCGGTGGCTTCTCCGGCTCGGTCGAGGGCCAGCTCGCGAGCACCCACTCGTCCTTTGCGCCGGCAGTGAGCTGCACGGTCTTCTTGAGCTTCTCGGCGCCCCCCACCTTGATGACCACCTCGTGGGAGCCTGGCATGAGCAGCAGGGTCACAGGGGTCTTCCCCTCCGGCTGGCCGTCCACCTCCACCTCGGCCTCCTCGGGCATCTGGACGCGGAGCTCGACTGCCTCGGAGTCGGCCTTGCGCAGCGCCTCGGGAACGAGCGCCCTCAGGTCGTTCCTCTGGTCCGCGGGGGCCTTGTCGAGGGCCTTGCGAAAGGTCTCGACCGCCTTGCGGCTCCGCCCCTTCTCGTGGTGGCAGATGGCGATGTTGAGCAGGATCTTCGGGTTCTCCCAGAGGCCGAAGGCCTTCTCGAAGATCGTGATGGCCTCGTCGAAGCGTCCCGCCTTGAAGAGCTTGCCTCCCTCGGCGAAGAGCTCCTTGGCCTTGGCCTTGTCGGCGTCAGCGGCTGGCGCCGCGGGCGCCGCGGGCGCCGCGGGCGCCGCGGGCGCAGTGGGCGAAGTGGGCGAAGCAGTCGTTGGCGCGGCGCCATCCGCCGGCGGCATCTCCGCGTCCGCTGCCTGCGCCTTGGGGCGCGCCGGCGCGGACATGGAGGCTCTTTCAGTCCCGAATAGGACCAGGCAAAACACGGCGAAGACTATAACCTGGGTTCTCATGGCGCTCCTTGGTCGGCCTAGTCCAGATCGATTAGCATGGTCCGCGGACGCACCCGCGGAGGCCGGCGGCGGACCTCGCGGCGCTCGGGGTCCATGGGTCGGGCTCGGTCCCTTGGCTTGAGGGTGACTGTCCGCTGGACCGAGCGGTCCAGGGTGACGTTGATGCTCACGGTCTCGTACCCCGGGGCCATCACTCTGACGACATCTGGCTTGCCAGAGGCCTCCAGGCCCTCCAGCTCGAGGAGGCGCCCCCGGTGCTCCTTGCCTCGGAAGACAATGGTGGGCGAGGCGTCGGCCGGCTCCACGTTGACGGTGAGCTTCACCTTGGAGGGGGCCGCGGCGTCGGGAGCGCCAGCCCTGGCCGGCGCCGCGCCGTCAGGCCCCGAGGGCCGCGCCGGTATGGCGGCGTCCGGCGACGCAGCCCTTGGGGAGGTGGCCGCGTCGGGCGCCGCGGCCTTGGCGGCGGCATCCTCGGAAGGCCTCGAGGGCCGCTCGTCCCCTGCGCCCTGGCTGGAGGCGGTCTTCTCACCGGGCTTCGAGCCGTCGCCCTTCTTGCCCGAGCCCGAGAAGACCAAGATCAGGATCACGAGCAACATCACGGCCCCTCCGGCGATCCCGCCGTAGAGCCAGAGCCGTTTGCGACCCGAGCCCCCTTCGCGATCAACTGGCTCGGTGAGCTCCACCTGGAGATCGTCGAAGGGAGTAGCGCCTGAGGCCGCCTTGCTCCCGCCTGCAAGTGGGGCGCCAGCCGCGGAAGGGACTGGCGGCACGGGAGGAGGCGGCGGCAGGGAAGACGAGGCCGGCGCAGAGGGCGCCGGAGTTGCGTGAGCAGGAGGCTGCGCGCCCGGGGCAGGAGCCTTTGGGGCAGCCCCCCCGGCCACAGGCAGGGCGCTCGCCACGCTGAGCGCCGGGATGGCCAGGCCCGGAACCGGCGGCACCGATGGGCTGACCTCCCTGGTGGGCTCCTCGGTCGCCTCCTCGTCTCCGTCCTCGTCCTCACCCTCGGTGACGACCATGACCGGCAGCCCGCCGTCGCCTGCTCCCACTGGGCTCAGCATCGGCCTGGCCTCCCCGCCAAGGGGTGGGAGCTCCACGCCGGTGATGTCGTGGCTGAAGGCCTCGGCGGGCGGAGGCGGCAGGGGGGCCGCCTCGTCCGGGGCGCCGGATGCGCTGCCCTTGGAATCCGCCGCTGCCTTGGGGACGGAGGCCGAGCCAGGCGCCGTCACGGCGATGCCCTTGGGATCGGTCGCCCGGCTCTTGAAGAGGGGCGAGCCCTTGGGTCCCTGGGCAGCGACGCCCTTGGGGCCGCTCCCCGAAAGGGCTCTCGCTCCCGAGGGCCCGGAGCCTGGGCCTCCGATCTTCTCCTTGGGGACCCCGTCGTCCCTCGCGCTCTTGGCCGGCGCAGCGTCCTTCCCGGAAGAGAGCGCTCCGCCCTTGGCCTTTGCCTTGAGCATCGCGAGCCGCTCTCCGAGGGGGGTCCCCAGGTCAACCCCTTTGGATGGGGCCACACCTGGAGGGGGTGTGAGCTTGACGGGGCCAGAGGAGCCGAGGCGGCTGCCGAGGGGCGGAAGCTTGACAGGAGCCGCGGCGAGGCCAGGAGCGCCAACCGGGGTCTTGCCCTTGCCAGGCTCCTCGGGCTTCTCTTCCGCGGCGGGCTTCTCTTCCGCCTCGGGCTTCGACTCCGCGGTGGCCTTCGCCTCTTCGGCGGGCTTCGACTCCGCGGCGGGCTTGGCCTCCGCCTCGGGCTTCGACTCCGCGGTGGCCTTCGCCTCTTCGGCGGGCTTCGACTCCGCGGCGGGCTTGGCCTCCGCCTCGGGCTTCGCCTCAGCGGTGGCCTTCGCCTCTTCGGCGGGCTTCGACTCCGCGGCGGGCTTCGACTCCGCCGAGGGCTTCGCCTCAGCGGAGGGCTTCGACTCATCGGCGGGCTTCGACTCCGCGGAGGCCTTCGC
>JAVEWA010000527.1:0-5040 GCA_034004785.1 Polyangia bacterium | reverse complement strand
GCAGGTTGCATCGCGCGGCCTATTGGCCGGGAGAAAGTGGGGTGAGATGAAATATGTCCCCGGGGTTTCTCCAGGGCCTCTTCCGTCGGCCTAGGAGAAACCCCTGTGAGATGGCGTCATCCGTGGCGATCTGTCGTCATCCGAGTCATTTCTCGGAGGAGAAAGCCGTATCTCAAGTCCTGCATCATTCGAGGCGATTGCTGGTCAGACCTACTTCTTCATCGTGGACGGCTACGACGGCGACGCTGGTCCGTATGAGATCTCGGTGAGCTGTAACTAGAACCGCTCGTCTTCGGGCCTGAGTTTGGCCATCGCGACATTCACTTTTCCTGGATTTCTCCAGCGCATTTTCCTTTCGGCCTTGAGAAGGGCCGGCGAGAAGGCACGAGCCGATGTGAGCCGGCGTCATAGTTTCGCGGCGGCCATGGTTTCGTGGTGGCGTCATCCGTTTCGTGGTGGCGTCATCCGTTTCGTGGCGGGGTCATCCATCTCGTGGCGGGGTCATCCATCTCGTGGCGGCGTTGCCCGATCTTTGCCTCGCGGTCTGCTCGCGTGCTCGCTGGTCCCAGGGCCCGGGCTACCTGTGCTATACACACGGAATCACGAAGCGAGGAGGCCCCATGTCCCAGGCGAAGGTCGAAACCCTCAAGGCAGTGCTGGCCATGGCGTGGGCTGACGGCGAGGTGTCCGAGGCCGAGGAGCGGCTGGCGGATTTCCTGATCGACTCGGCGCGGCTCACTCCAGAGGAGGAGGAGGCCGTCCGGTCCCAGAAGAGCTCACAGGTGGATCTTGCGCGGCTCGGCGAGGCGGTCACCGAGGAGAAGGACCGGATCTGGGCCTACGAGGTCGCCTGCCTCGTGTCCCTCATGGACGGCGGCCAGGAGGCCTCCGAGTGGGAGGTGCTCGGCAAGCTCAAGCCCGTCCTCAGAGTGGACGAAGGCGCGGCTCGGGATGCCGAGGCCAGGGCCCGGAAGATCTACGAGAAGTTCTCGAGGCGGGGTGAAGAGGGAGACGCCGAGCCGTCCTCCTGAGACTGGTCATTGGATCGCAGCGAAGTCCGAAGCGGGAGGTCGGAGCTGTGGCTTGTCGGGTCCAGGGTGGTCGCCGCGATGTGGCTTGCCGGATCCGCCGTGGGCTCAGAGATGTGGCTGGCCGGGTCCTCGAGGGGCTCCGGCGTTACCCTTGAGAGCCTGGATCCCGCCGGGGGCCGGGTCGTCGCGAAGGGCAGTGGTGCTCGCCTCCCTCGGCATGGAGAGCTCGTCCACCGCCGCGGAGCCGACGTCGTGGGAGGCCTCCCCAGGGTTGCTTACGAGGGATGCGGAGACGCCCGCTCCGAGGAGCAGGGCCACTGCGCCGCCGAGGACCCAGCTCGCCCGGCGGCGGGGGCCTCCCGCAAGGGGAACTATGTCCGCGGTGGGGGTGTCTTGGGTGACCAGGCGTGGCAGGTCTCTCGACCACATGTGCTTCTCCTGGGCAGCGGGAGGTTCAACGCACAACTCGGCCCGAAGATCCTTCGGGCGTCACGATGCGCGTTCGTGATACTCCCCGGCTCCCGTCACCTTCCCCACGGGGCCCTCGGGAACCATGGACACGGAGATGGGACAGCCGCGGAGGCGGGAAGTTCTCAAAGGCTTCCAAGTGGCCGCAAAAATATCCCTGGCGAAGAGAATGCCGAGCAATCCCGAGGACTAGATCGAGAGAGTCGTCCGAGCCTCCCTACTGCCGTCTCCGCAGGGCGCGGCCCCCGGCGAGCCCGAGGAGCCCGAGGAGCCCGAGGAGCCAGCCGAACGGGACGGCTCCTCCGCCGGACCCGGACCCGGACCCGGACCCGGACCCGGACCCGCTCCCGGACCCGTTCCTGGACCCGGACCCGGTCCCAGGGCCCTGGCAGGCGCAGCCATTCCTCGGCCAGAAGGAGTCCGGGGCATAGGCCGGCGGCCTCCGGGCGTCGGCGGGGATGTAGGCGTCGCGCGGCGGCATGGCGTCAGATGTCCCACCTCCATCCGGAAGCCCGGCGTCGGGCGGGTACACCGGGCCGGTCTCCACGGTGCCGGTGAGGCCGAAGAGTACGTCCTCGTCCGAGGCATAGACCATCGCCAGGTAGTAGGTGCCGCCAGGCTCGAGCGGGGGAGAGGAATTGGAGTCGAGGACCACGTCCAAGGGGCTGAACGAGAAGGTGTGGTCAGCCACCACGTAGGGCGAGGTGTCGCTCACCTGGATGTACACGGGCCGGTCCCGGCGCAGGTAAACCCTGTAGTCGCTGCTCCAGCCCCAGTGCTGATCGATGGAGACCCAGAGGCGCCTGGCGTTGGAAGGCAGGTCCAGCCGGAACTGGAGCGTCAGGGGCCACTCATCGACGATGCCGGGATAGCTTGGCAGGCCGTAGGCCAGGGCGGTCTCGTAGCCAGCGGGCCTGCCAAGGAGCGGCACGATCCTGCTGCATTCGGCGATGCCCCGGTCTCCGGGGCCAGTCATGTCTGCAACCTCCTGCACCTGGGCGGGGGTGAGCACGCCCTGGGCTAGCAAGGATGCAGCGGTCTGCTCGAGGACGGCCGCCGCGACGTCGTACTCGGCGTCCTCGGGCAGGGCCGCGAGGGTCGAGAAGAAGAGCATGTCCGTGGCCGCCTGGCCGAGGCTCTCCCTTATGGACCAGAAGCCGCCCATCCAGATGTGGCCGTCGTAGTGGCTCTGCCCGATGAGATCCCAGGGGCAGCGGTTGTAGTTTTGCGCTGTCCTTATGTAGGGCTCCCCAGAGTCCCTGCCAGCGTGCTCGCCGATGTCCGGGTTCCCCGTGTAGGTCATGGAGAAGAAGTCGGCCATGCCCTCGTTTATGCCGTTGGGGATGAGGTTCACGCCCAGGTCGTCCAGGCAGACGCCGATCTCCTCGCAGCCGAGGCCCGCGGTCTGGGACACCACGCCGTGGCCCATCTCGTGATAGAGCACCTCGGCGTCGTAGGCGTAGTCCACCGTCCCCTCGCCGAGCGTGACGTCCGCGCACATGTCCGGATCCCCGTCGGAGTCACCGTAGAATGCGTTGGGGTAGTCCATGTTCACCATCACCTCCACCGCCTGCCTGCCCGCGCAGCTCCAGGAGAAGCCGAAGCTCTGCTCCACCCAGCGGTTGAACTCGGTGAGGTGGTAGTAGGCCTGCACCTCGGCGAAGGCGTCGGTGAGGGAGGGCTCCTCGGGCTGGATGAAGTAGTTGCCCGAGGAGTCCGTTGGGGCGGCGAGCCGCGTCCGGTTCTGGCAGGGGGCCTCCTCGAGCCCGCCCGTCATGGGCCCGCACTGAAAGGCCCTGGCGTAGGTGCCGTCCAGCGCGCTCGAGCTCGTGAGGTATCCGAGGGTCCTCGTGGAGAGCTGGTTCTGCGCCACCGTGGGGCTCGGGTCATAGACGTAGCCCTCGGCTGATCGGAAGCCTCGGCCCACCGATAGGATCGATCCCTCCATGGCGTCCAGGGTGACTAGCAGCCGCTCGGGCGGCTTCTGGCGGTACTGATCCAGGAGCCAGACGAGGCGCGCCCAGTCGCCCTGGACGAGGTATCCGAGGCCGATCACCCGGTAGGCCCTGCGCCCGGTGGCCTCGAGCAGGGCGAGGCGCGCTCCAGAGGCGGAGAGCACGGGCTCGGCGTCGTCCACGGCTTCCAGGAGCGGCAGACCTCCGGCGGCGCTGGTCACGGCGTCTCCCTGCACGGTCACCACCACGCTGGCGCCGAAGATGGGTCTCCCCGAGAGCTCCAACGAGAAGCGCACCACCGCGCCCCCTGGAACCGGGATCACCCGCCGCAGCCGGGCCCCGACCGGGTCCATGACGCCTATGACCGCTCCATAGGTCCGGAGGAAGGCCTCGGCCCGCTCCGTCTCGTCCCTGCCGGGCACGCTCAGGCGGAAGCCTCCGAGCCAGGCCACCCGGCTCCGGGCCGCGCCCGAGGGCCTGGCCTGGGGCCGCGTGACGAGCCGGGGCGCCAGGCCTAGCCGCGCCGCGAGCCGCCCGAGGGCCTCACCTGCCTCGGGCGCGAGGTCCGAGGGCAGGGCCCTTTTCGGTGCGGCCCCTGGGCTGGCCCCGAGCCCTGCCACGGGGGAGGCAACCGCGAGCGCGAGCAAGGTCGAGAGCAGTGGGATAAGGGGGCGGGTGTTGGGTAGTCTCATGTAGTCCTCTGGAGGCCAGGCCTCGCGCGTCGTCCAAGGTTAGCATGGAGATCGAGAAAGGAGCAGGGCGACGTCGTCGTTCCAGGCCACCTATATAGTTGTGACATTGCCCTTGACCGCCCGCTTCATCTCGTCAATGAGTCTCTTCCGGAGGATTCAATGACACGAGTTGGCAGCTCACGAACGAACGCACCGGCTCCTCTTGGCCGAGCCTGCCTTGGGCATGGAATCATCGGAGCGGTCTTCTTGTCCTCGGCGTTCCTCGTCGGGGCCTGTGGAGACAGAGGAGGTGGGTTGGGGCCTGAGCCCGACGCGGCGGCCCGGGACGGTGGCCAGGAGTGTGTCCCAGGCTCCACCCGTTGCTCGGAGAGCGGCCAGTTGGAGAGCTGCCTTTCAGACGGGAGCGGATGGGGTGCGCCCGCCACATGCCCGGTCGATACCCCGCTTTGCCTGGATGGGGTCTGCATGGCTTGCCTGCCCGGGAGCTCCATCTGCGCGAGCGACACTGCCCTGTTGACCTGCAACTCGTCGGGGAGCGGCTACGGCGCTCCCGAGGCCTGCGCTCCCGAGGCGCCCGTCTGCTGGGAGGACGCCTGCGTGACCTGCCTGCCGGGGAGCGTCGTCTGCGCGGACGAGGGCAACACGCATAGCTGCCTGCCGGACGGGAGCGGCTACGGCGCCCCCGAGGCCTGCGCTCCCGAGGCGCCCGTCTGCTGGGAGGACGCCTGCGTGACCTGCCTGCCAGGGAGCGTCGTCTGCGCGGACGAGGGCAACACGCATGGTTGCCTGCCGGACGGGAGCGGCTACGGCGCTCCCGAGGCCTGCGCTCCCGAGGCGCCCGTCTGCTGGGAGGACGCCTGCGTGACCTGCCTGCCGGGGAGCGTCGTCTGCGCG
>JAVEWA010000526.1:0-5049 GCA_034004785.1 Polyangia bacterium | reverse complement strand
AGGGAGGCGTCCCTGGGCTCCCGCCCCAGCTCCCAGAGCCTCTCCTCGATGAACCCGAAGCGGGCTTCGAAGCGCCTCGATGCCCCGGAGAGGGCGTCCTCGGCGTCCACGCCGAGGAGCCGGACATAGTTGACCACCGCCCCCAGGAGATCGCCGGCCTCGCCGCGAATGGAGCCCCCATCACCAAGCTCCACCGCCTGCCTCAGCTCGCCGAGCTCCTCGTGGATCTTGTCGAGAGCCCCCTGGGGCTCGGCCCAGTCGAAGCCCACCTCCGAGGCCTTCTGCTGGAGCCGCTGTGCCCTCAGAAGGGCGGGCAAGGCCCGCGGGACTCCCTCCAGAGTGCGGCGCCTCTGGCCCCGCGCCCTCGCCTCCTCCTCCTTGAGCCGGGCCCAGCTTCCGCGAGCCTCGGCGGCGCTGGCCGCGCCCGGGCCCGAGAACACGTGCGGATGGCGCCTCACCAGCTTCCGGGCGATGCCGCTCACAACCTCCTCCATCCCGAAGCGGCCCTCCCGCTTCCGGAGCGCCGCCTGGAACACCACCTGGAAAAGAAGGTCCCCGAGCTCCTCCTGGTGATGGACAGGGTCGCCCTCCTCCAGGGCCTCGAGGACCTCGTAGGTCTCCTCGAGAAGGTAGCTCCTGAGGCCCTCGAGGCTCTGCTGGCGGTCCCAGGGGCAGCCCCCCTCGCCGAGGAGCCGATCCATGATGCCGAGGAGCTCCTCGAAGGTGTATGTCTCTTTCTCCTCCATCGCCTTCGCCTACTTGCTCTCCATGACCCACACCCCGTCCCAGGTCTCTGCCGTCACTCCCTCGGCGCTGAGCCGGGAGACGCGCTCGAGGAAGACCTGGCTGGGGCGATCGGGCCGGCCCTCTGGGCAGGCGCCGAGGACCCTCTGGAAGGCCTCCCTGGCCCGAACCCAGTCGGCGGCCCTGTAGGCCTCCAGCCCCTCGCGCCAGACGCTGATGTCCAGGGGGCAAGGCCGCCCCTCGGCCCGGGGCCCGAGGATCTCGTAGATCCTGGCGACGACGTCCTTGCCCTTGACGCGCACGAGGTCCAGCTCCCGCCCCCAGAACTCCTGCTCGAGGGCGCGCCAGGTGGCCTCCCCGGCGAGCACCGTGGTGCCGTAGGCCTTGTTCAGGCCCTCCAGCCGCGAGGCCAGGTTCACCGTGTCCCCCATGGCGGTGTACTCGATGCGGCGCTCCGATCCGAAGTTGCCGAGGCTCACCTCGCCGCTGTTCAGGCCGATGCCGATTCGCACTGGCGCGAAGGCCTCGCTCGCCCACTGCCTGTTCAGGCGTTCGAGCCGCTCCAGCATGGCGAAGGCCGTCCGAGCGGCGAGCACCGCGTGATCCTCCCTCGGCTTGGGGGCGCCGAAGAGCGCCATGATCGCGTCCCCGATGTACTTGTCGAGGTAGCCCCGCTCGTCCAGCACGGCGTCGGTCATGGGGGTCAGGTACTGGTTGACGAGCAAGGCGAGCCGCTGGGGATCGAGCTGCTCGGAGAGGCGCGAGAAGCCCCGGATGTCCGAGAAGAGCACCGTGACGTCCCGCCGCTCGCCCCCGAGACGCAGCTTGCCGGGATCCTCGGTCAGCTCGCGGATGACGTCGGCGTGCAGGTAGTGCTGGAAGAGGGTCCTGATGCGCCGCTTCTCCCGGCCCTCGGACAGGTAGCCGGTCCCCAGGCACACCAGGGTCACCCCGAGCACTGAAAGGAGAGGAGCTACGATCGCGAGGCTGATCCCCGAGGTGAGAAAGAGGAGGAGGCCTGTGGTCATGGGCAGAGCGAGGATCAGCACGGTGCCGCTCCCGATGAAGAGGGCGCGGCGCTTGAAGGGCAGGCCGTGGAGCAGGCTCGTGGCGAGCCCGAGCAGGAGGAGCAAGAGCAGGCCCCAGAGCCAGCTCGCCTCCCTGAGGGCCTCGCCGTGGAGCAGGTTGTGGATGATGGTTGCGTGGAGCTCCACCCCGGGGAGGAGCGGATCGAAGGGGGTGATGGCCTTGTCTATGTTGGCGGCGTCGTTGGGGCCCACGAGCACGATGCGATCACGGAAGCGAGAGGCGGGCACCTTGCCCGAGAGCACGTCCGCGGCGCTCACCGTCGGGAAGGTGCCGCCCGGGCCAAGGAAGTTCACGAGCACCCTGCCCCTGGAGTCCAGGGGCAGGCGGTGAGGCCCGAGGGCCACCTCCCGGCGCCCCGCCACGAAGGAGACCTCGCCCCTGGGGATGCCGAGGTAGTGCCGCAGGGCCTGCATGGACAGGGGGACATATACCTGTCCGCGATACCTGATGGCCGTATAGGCGCGCCGGGTGGCGCCGTCGTCCTCGACGATGTTGTTCACGAAGCCCGCCGCAGCCGCCGCCTCCGAGAGCGCCTGCGTGATGCCAGCCGCCCCTCGGGCATGCGGCGGCAGGCGTCTCGCTGGCAAGCCCTCGGGCAGCACCGCCTCCGAATAGGCAGCCCTGCCTAGCTCGCCCACGGGCGCCTCGCCGCCGCCCTCTCCAGCAAAACGGAAGAGCACGGCCAACACGACCTGGCCCGCCCGCCTGAAGGTCTCGGCGAGGCGCTCGTCGCCGCGGGTGTGCTCGAGGAGGGCGTCCACCAGGTCTCTCGTGCGCCCAAGCGTGTCACGGAGCTCCTGCCCGAGACCCTCCTTGCCGAGGGCGGCGTCCAGCTCCCCTCGTTGCCGGGCCAGCCAGAGCGCGAGCTCTCGGGGGAGCATCTCCTCGGGGGTGTCGAAGATGTAGTCAACCGCGATCACGCGGGGCTTGCCGGCGGCGATCCGTTCCAGCAGGCGGGCGAACTGCCTCCGCTCCTGATTGAGCTTCGGCGCCTCGGCGCGCACCCGATCGTCCAGCCCCACGATGAGTAGCCTGTCATCCTTTGGAGGCCTCGTGCCCCTCACCCTGAAGCGAGCGTCCAGGCTCCAGGCCTCGAGCCTGTCGAGGAGGGGCCAGCGCAGGAACTGGGTCGCCTGCAAGACAAAGACGAGGGCGAAGCAAATGGTGGCCAGGACGCCCGCAGCCGGCGTGAGGTGAGTGCGCAGGAACCTCATGGGGCTGGGACTATAACCCAGCTCGGCGCCCGGACGTCACCCGGGCCGACAAAAACCCGATCTTGACCCCATGGATTTATCAGTCTATGGTCATCTTAGTTTACTCAATCGGGGCAATTTATGACTCTGGATCCCAAGCTTCCAATCTACCCCATCGGGAGCGTAGCCCGAATCCTCGGCTGTAGCCCAAAAGTGCTGCGGGACTACGAAAAGAACGGCCTGATCAGCCCAGCTCGCTCTGAGGGTCAGCAGCGCCAGTACAGCCAAGAAGACATCGAGATGCTCACTCTCGTACACGGCCTGGCCACCAAGACGGGCATCAACACGGCAGGGATCAAGCTGCTCCTGGGACTCTGGCCACATCTGGACGAGGAAGGCAGGGGCAAACTCAAAGAACTCCCCAAAAAGTTTGGCGTTCTCATGGACCCTGCCCACAACGAAACGCCTCCCTAGGGCCCAAAGGTCCAGGGCCGGCCGAACGGAACGGCTGCTCGGCCCCTGATCCTGGAGCCCACCCCATTCGGAACCGCTCAGGAACAATATCCCACCTGGAACCACAGGTAGATGTTTTCACTACCTGTTTTCCCAAGAAATGACAATTTCTGGCCAAAATTGTGGAATAAATTTAAAAAGGGCGGTATTATTGATTACGAATTGGGATGATTAAATGTGACTCGTTTAGGTAATATATTTGGTCGAAGGTCCTCGAGCGCCAGGCACCCGGCCCCTGCCCCTTTTGTCTCCGCTCGAGCGGCCAAGCTGGCTCTTGGCGCCCTGGCGGTGACGCTCCTGGCGGGGCTCGGCGCAAGGCCGGCCCGGCTCTCCACCGAGTCGCAAATGCCCATGGCGGAAGTGAGGGCAAGCCCAACACACTCCATGGATGTCTCGGCCCTTGGGGAAAGCTCTCGTCCGAAGCCAAAACCAGAGGCGCCCCGGCCCGAGGTCCTCTTCAGCTTCGCGGTGATCTCTGATCTGCACGATGAGCCCTCCTGCGACGTCTCCCTTGGGGCCAAGCTCCCGGAGGCGGTGAAGGTCTTGAACTCCCTCGACCCGGACTTCGTGGTGGGAGCGGGCGACCTCGTGGCGGGAGGAGGAGACTGCCTCGAGTGGGGCCGGGGCTATCCAGAGCACGAGCTGGCGGCCCAGCTCGAGCGGCTCAGGAGAGAGCTGCTCGAGCCCCTGGATGCGCCCTTTGTGCCGCTGTCGGGCAACCACGACCTGTCCCTGGCTGGAACGAGAGACCGGACCATACCAGAGCGGATCTGGGCCGAGTTCTGGAAGGCCCAGGCCGAGCATGTCCTGCCAGAGGCCCGCCCCCTGGCGAGCGCGACAAACCACCGCTTCCTTTACATGGGAGTTGGCTTCAGCCTCCTCGGCTTCAACGGCACGCTCGGCCTGCACCCCAAGGAGCTGGCCTGGGCCGAGCATAACCTGAGGACCGGGGACCTGGTCTTTCGCCACGTGAACCCATACGGGATCTCCTGCCATAGCAGCTGGAACTGCGGCTTCGCGATCCGGAGCTGGCCCAGCCCAGCCTACGAGCGGCTGACCGAGCTCCTCTCGGCGAGGCGAGTCTCCGCGCTCTTCGCGGGCCACACCCACGCCTTCTTCGACGGCCACTGTGACGGCCTCCGCTTCGTGAACACCGGCTCCCTGGGAGACCGCTCCATGGAGTTCATAAAGGGCTGGCACGAGTCGCCCTTCAAGAAGCGCCAGGCCTTCGTCTGGGTGGACGTGCTCCGCGAGGGCCCCATCCGGGTGACCTTCTTCGTCTGGGATCCCTCGCACCGGACCTTCCTGCCCTTTGACAACCGGTTCTTCCCCAAGGCTCTGTCCGCGGAGAAGAAACAGCTGGGGAGCTTCTTCGAAGGAGTGTCGGCCAGGTGCATCTCCAACCGCCTGCCTCCCGATGTCCACTGGAGCTACCTGCGACGAAGGGCCGAGACGGCCCGCATGGCACGTCTCGCCTCACGCCCCCCCACGGCTGCCCCACCCACCCCCA
>JAVEWA010000525.1:0-5051 GCA_034004785.1 Polyangia bacterium | reverse complement strand
CCGCGTTTCCCCACGAGCCGAGCTCGCCCGAGGGCTCGGGATGTCAGAGCGCTCCCGCCCATCGACCATCAGGATCCACGAGATCGTCCCTGCAGGCTCCGCCCAACTGGGCGCATTGGCTGGCCTGGGCCGCAGAGTCCTTGGGTGGCCAGGAGCGAAGTACAAGCTGACTGGCTCCTTGACCGGTCCTTCGCAGTGCCCTAGAAGTGGGATCTTCCTGGGCGTGGGCTCGGTCCCTGGCGAGCGCCCAGCCGAGGGGTGATGAATGAAGGTCTCGAGCATGAGTTTCACCGCGACGTCTTGGGGATGGCATAGGGGAGGCCTTTTGAGGTCTCTCGCCATCAGCATGACGCTCGCCGTGGCTTGCGTGGCTTCCTGCTCCGACGACGACTCGGCCCCCCCGGTGGACGCGGCGGCGGATGCCTCGGACGGGGGTGGGGACGCAAGCGCGGACAGCGCCGTGCCGCCCGGCCCCTGCGAGGAGCTTGGCCTGCCCGCGCGGCCATTCGTGGACACCGCCGAGCTGGTCGAGCTTCGAGCCCTGGCCTCGGACCTGGTGATCCCCACGACGGGAGGTGACTACTCCCTCAAGGAGTCTTGGAGCGGCTGCGAGGTCCTCTTCTTCATCCCCGACACGCCCGCGCAGGTGGGCGCAGGGTTTCCGCAGAAGCTATGGGAGGTTCCGAACGACGTGCGGCAGCTCTTCCAGAGGCTCCCGAGGAACGCGCGCCTCTTCTTCGTGTCCTTCCTCCTTGGTCAGCAGGACCGGACCGAGGCCCTGGCGGCCCTCGCGGACTCGGTGCAGGCGGTCCTGACCCTCATGGAGCCAGAGGAGCGGGAGTGGTGGGCTCAGAGGGTGCACTACGTGCCAGACAGGGTGACGGCGCTGCAGGGCTGGCTCGGGCAGCTCCTGGCCAACCCGGGGTTCGGCCTCGGGGTGGACCGCGCCCAGCGGATCCGGTTCATCGGCGGCTTCGGAGACCCAACGCGCTACAACGCCAGCGTCGGCTGGTTCGCGCCGAACCTCTCCATGGTGGCGAACGAGGCCATCCACTACAACGCCGAGGCCACAAGGGACGCGCGCCTCGAGGCCCAGGCCGCCACGGTGGTGCCCCTCTTCGACGCCACCCCCCTGGCGGCTCATGGCTCGGGCCCCTACCAGGTGGTGGTGGATCTGCCAGAGCAGGCCCTGCTCGCCGCAGCCGACAGCCTGGAGCTGGACCTCGCCCTCACCTGCGTAGGGCCTGGCGAGTACGGCTACTGCCCGGCCTGGGACTACGACGTGTTCCTGAACCTCTGCGAGACAGTGGACGCCACGAGCTGCGATCTCGAGGTGGGCCACTGGATCACCAGCTACCACCGGGAGGGGCGCTGGGTGCACGACGTCTCCGGCCTGCTGCCCTACTTCTCAGGGGGCGGTCAGCGGAAGCTCTCCTTTCACATCTCCGATCCCTGGGAGGTCACCCTGAGCCTGCGCTTCTTCGGGGCTGGGAAGGCCCTGCGCCCAGAAGAGGCCGTGCCGCTCTGGATCCGGACCCAGGGCTTCGACGAGAGCTACAACGACGCCTTCCCGCTTCGCACCGTCTTCATCCCCGGGGATGCCCAGAGGGTGGAGCTAGTCACCGCCATCACGGGCCACGGCATGTCCATGCCCGGCAACTGCGCCGAGTTCTGCAACATCGAGCACTACTTCCACGTCAACGGCCAGGAAAACCTCCAGAGCTTCCCCGGGGCAGGGGACACCTACGGCTGCCAGGACCAGATCCCCCTCGGAACCGTGCCCAACCAGATGGGCACCTGGTGGTACGGCCGAGGGGGCTGGTGCCCTGGCAAGCAGGTGGATCACCTGATCACGGACATCACGGAGCAGGTGAGCCTCGGCCAGGACAACCTCTTCGAGTACCAGGGCTTCTACCTTGGCCAGCCCTACCAGGGGGACAACTGGCGCCACATCCACCTGGCCTCCTGGGTGGTGGTGAGCAGGAGCCAGGGGCAGTGAGACGCCCGAGCGTGTCAGCTCTAGCCTGACTTGTGTCAGCTCTAGCCCGACTTGTTGCAGCTCTAGCCCGACTTGTTGCAGCTCTAGCCCGACTTGTCGCTGGCCAGGCCCTCTGTTAGCTTGGTGCGAAGACATTATGGAAAGAAAGGAGCCTGTGATGAGCGTGAGGACATGTCTTGCTCTCGTGGTCTGCGTCAATCTCGTGCTGGTGGAAGGCGCCCTGGCGGCGCCCTCCAGAGCCGCCGTCAGGAAGGCTCTGGGGCACGAGATGGCCACCTTCGTCGCCCCGGACGGGAGCTTCTCCTTCCTCCAGCCCAAGGGCTGGTCAGTGACCCTCTCCGCGAGCGGCGCGACGATCATCCAGAAAGCATCGGATCCCCAGAGCACCCGCATCGACCTGCTCCTCTTGCCAACAGGGGGCAAGCTCACGAGCACCCAGGTGATCGTGGTCCTCGCCGAGAGGATGAAGGCGCAGTACCCATCCTTTGCAGAGGGCGCCAGGAAGTCGCTCTCGCAGAGTCCGGACGTCTCGGCGGTGCTCTTCACCTATTCGGAGGGTCAGGTGCCCATGAGCGGCATGGGCATCGCTGCAGCCTCTGGAAACGCGGTGTTCTGGGCGGACATCTATGGTCCCGACAGCGGGTTCAAGGGCTACGACCCGGCCGCGCTGCTGGTCTATGTGATGGGGAGCATGACCCCAGGGCGGAAGCCGCGGGTGCCCCCCCTGCCCAAGGCCACCGCAAAGGCGCCGCCGGCCAGGCCCCAGACCGGCGCGGCAGCGAAGGGCAGCGCCGAGTACCAGCGGCGCATGAGGAAGGCCGCGGTCATGACCCACTACTGGAACAACTTCCGGCTAATCCATCCAGGCGGAGTCATCTGGTCCGCGCGGTGACCAGCCAAGGACGGATCTGACAAGGGCTGTCAGGGGATCGCGCTCAGGAAGATCAGCAGCCCCGCGGCGGTGCCCACCGCCATCGTGACTAGTCCCCATTTCCTTCGCCTCGGCATGGAGCAGACGAGCATGACTCCGGTGATGGAGGCAAGCATGAGGAGAAACGCCACCACGTCTATCATCAGCACCACCGGGGTCCGCACTGGCTTGCCCTTGTGGAGATTGGTGAGCTTCGCAAGGAATCCCTTCTGAGGCTGAGGCCTTGCCTGGACGCCGCCTACGCCCTCCCCTGTGGGACGCGGGCTCATGCCGCGGGAAGCCGCGGCGCCTCGTTCCCCCTGCTTCGCTCGTTCCCCCCGCTCGGCTCCTTCGGGCATTGGCATCTCGGCTGTCTGCTTTCCTGGGCCTTTGGACGCTGCTCTCTCGCCACTTACCGCACGGACAGGCGCGGGCCTACCACGGCTCTGCAGACCGAACCAATCCTTGTGGTTCAGCATGAAGCCGGTAAGGGCGAAGAGGAACATCACGATGGAGGCGAACATTGTCAGGTAGATGTGCAGGGTTCGGATGAGCCGCCAGAAGCTGCGTGTACGATCGCTCATGACCTTCTCCAAATGCTCTCATCATGTTCAAGGCAGGCCCAACTTAGGCTCACGGGCATAGTAGAGCAACCTTTTGTTCATTCCATGTTCTGTTCTTGGCAGAGTGCGGCGGTGATGAGCAGTTCTCGACCGAGGCGCGAAGGAGGCTCGTGAGCGGTGCTGGGCGCGGCCTGCGTGTCCTGGTGGAGGGGCCCAAGCAGCGCGCGATGCTTGAGGAGCACTTTGGAGCCTCGGCGGTGCCCGCGTCCTCGGGCGCCCAGGCCTCAAAGGCGTTGGCGACTGAGCATCGAGGTATTCCAGGCAGTCATCGAGGCAGTCCTTCAGGCAGTGTCAGGCAGTTGCTTTCGAAGCGCTGGTAGGGGAATACTCGAATACCTGTCATGTCCTATTCACGCAGGCGCAAGGAGAAGAAAGATGAAGGTGAATCGCCGCTGGGTTTTGATCGCGAGCTCCGTTCTAGTCCTCGTCTTCGTCCCTGCTGCTGGCTGCGGCAAGAAGCAGGAGTCTGGCGGGGGCAAGACCCAGGCTGACGAGTCGGAGCCCAAGGAGCGCGGCAAAGGTATGTCTGCGCGGGCCCGCAAGGAGAGGGGGACGCCGCAGGAGGAGCCGGCCTCGCCTTCCGAGCAGCGCCGGGCCCCCTTGGTGGACATCTCCTTGCCAGACGTGGAGACCAAGGACGTGCGGTGCGAGCGCCAGGCCAAGGAGTTCCCAGGAGCGACGGGCGTCCGCTTCGTGGCCACCTGTCCCGCGGGGTGCCAGGAGGTGGGCACCGTGTGGGGCACGGACGTGTACACCGACGACTCGGCCCTCTGCCGGGCCCTCATCCACGCCGGGGTCATGGGGAAGGAGGGGGGCAGGGCGCTCGTGACCTTTGCCCAGGGACAGCTCGCCTACCGGGGAAGCCTGAGAAACGGGATCCAGTCCACGGCCTACGCTAGCTGGGAGCGGAGCTTCTTCGCTCAGAGAATAGGTCCGCAAGGCAAGCCCCTTGGGGCTCCGCCCAAGGTGACGGATAAAAACAGCGCCGCCCTGGACTGTGCCCACGCCGCCGGCGTCCTGCCCGGCCCAGATGGAACGGTCTTCCGGGTGAGCTGCCCCCAGGATTGCGCCTCTGGCTCGGTCTGGGGCACGAACCCCTACACCGCCGACTCCTCGGTCTGCCGGGCGGCCATCCACGCCGGCCTGAGCACGGCCAAGGATGGCGGGAGCTTCACCCTGACCGTCGCGCCCGGCCAGGACAAGTACAAGGGCAGCGAGGCCAACGGGGTGACCACCAGCAGCTTTGGCGAGTACGACCGCAGCTACCGCCTGTCGCCCCTCGCAAAGGACTAGGGCGACCAGCCCCCCGACAGTCTCGTTCGCTCGGAGGCCGAGGTTGAGGCAGGGCTGTCTCTAGCGCCGCTTCTTGACGGGCGGCCTGTTCGAGGGCCTTGCTGGGGGCTTTGCCGGGGGCTTTGCCGGGGGCCTTGCCGGGGGCTTTGCCGGGGGCTTTGCCGGGGGCTTTGCCGGGGGCTTTGCCGGGGGCTTTGCCGGGGGCCTTGCCGGGGGCCTTGCTGGG
>JAVEWA010000524.1:0-5053 GCA_034004785.1 Polyangia bacterium | reverse complement strand
TAGCGAGCCAGATCCACAAGGGCACAGTCCACGTGCAGTTGTCCCGTCCCAGAGACCACCTTCAGGTTGATTGGCTTGGTCAAGCCCAAGGAGGGGTTGCTAAAAACCGCCCGGTATTTTCCCGGCTCGAGGGAGCGCTTCACTGGAGTCTGTCCGATGTCTTCTCCGCCGATCGAGACCATTGCCCATGGCTTGCATGTGAAGAGCACGACTCGCTCCGCCTTCGCGAGGTCCGCCGCGGCAGTGGGAGTCTCAGAGGGACTTGCCCTCATTGAAGCCACCTCGCGGCCCGTGCCTGGTTTCATTGCCACCCTGTCGGAGCCCACGGCATGCGGTGAAGCGGAAGCCCCCATCTGCATTCGAATGGCTACAAGCTCGCGGCCAGCAGGTCTCGTCAGCAGCAAGGTGAGGCGTTCGCGAGCACGCACCTCCCTCTCCTCCAACACCTCCACGCCGTCTCCCCAGCGAACGAGAACGCTGTGCCTTCCCGGCGTCACTCCGAGCCTTGCGGGAGTGCGCGTTCCTGTGGGCAGACCGTCGACGACCACCACCGCGCCCGGAGGTTCTGATCTTATCTCGATTGCTCCAGCCCCAGTGTCCGGCCTGGGCGCCGTGGCTGGCTTCTCGACCGGCAGCCGTTCGGCGCCCTGCCCACTATCGATAAAGGACTCCTCCACCGGGGCTCCTCTCGCACCAGGCGCCCTCGCACGAAAATAATCCTTCACGAGGGAAAAGAGGCCACCCAGGGCTGCGAGGAGCACTGCAACGCCCGCGAGCCCTCGCCAAAGCCGCCTCCGGCCAACAACTGACAAGGGGCTGTCCGAAGCAACCAGCCCAGCGACTTGGCCCGAGGAGGACGAGGCTCCCTCGATGGTTTCGGGCGGCTCCTCGGCTTGGCCAACCTCGGCGGGCTCCGCCGAGAGCCCCGCTAGGCGCCTCGAGGCCTCGGCTTCCTCGGGGAAGATCTCTCTCATGAGCGAGGCCAGTTCGAGACTGCGGTCTCGAGAGTCGCCGAGACCACTCAAGGCCCCGAGCAGCTCCCGCGCAGAGCTGAACCGCGCCGCCGGAGATGGCGCCAGGAGGCGTCGAATGATCTCGTTGAGCTCAGGGGAAATGGCGGCGTTCAGCTCGGCCGGGTTGGGCCGTGCCGCCTCGGAAACCACACGGAAGAGCCCAAGCTCGCCCGCCTCGGAGTATCTGCGGCGGCCGGTAGCAATCTCGAACAGGACCAGACCCAGGGCGAAAAGATCGCTGCGCTGGTCCACCTCCTCCCCCCTCGCCTGCTCCGGAGCCATGTATGCCAGCTTGCCTCTTACCATACCCACGCCAGTACCTGGCCCCAAGGAAGCAGCCATGGCCTTGGCGATGCCGAAGTCCGTGACTTTGACCTCCCCGGCGAAGGACAGGAGAATGTTGTGCGGCGAGAGATCCCTGTGCACGATGCGTAGAGGCCGCCCGAAGGAGTCGCACTGCTCGTGGGCCGCCATGAGCCCCTTGGCCACCTCCTGGGCGATGTGGATCCCGAGCTCGGGCCCGAGCCGCTTCCCGGCCTCGGCGGCGCGGCTCAAAACCCGGCGAAGATCCCGGCCCGCGACCAGCTCCATGGCGAGGTAGTAGGCGCCCTCAGCCAGATCGAAATCGTAGATCTGCACGATATTCGCATGGTGGAGCTGCGCCACGAGCCGCGCCTCGGCGATGAAGAGACTAACGAACTCGGGTGTCTGTGAGATCTGCTCCCGGATCCGTTTAATGGCCACCGGCTTTACGAAGCCTTCGGCGCCGTGCATCCGGGCCGACCAGACCTCGGCCATGCCCCCACGAGCTATGAGCGCGCCAAGCTCGTACTTGCCGAAACGCATGGCAGGTCGAGGCCCTCCAGCCGGCCCGAAAGAGAAAAGACGATCAATCTACATGGCAATGGCAGCCGAAAGTCAAGTCCTTCCAATGAACGCTGCAATCAGAGCACCCCCGTTGACGCAGATTCGCCGAGGGGGCTATCATGTCATGGATGTCAACCAACCAAAGTCGGCCTTGGATCCCGATGAGCACCCTTATGCGCCCACTGCTGATTCGATTCCGCAGACACCTCGCCATCTCCGTGCTCTTTGTGCTGGCCGCCGGATGCGGAGATCTCTCCATCAGCAGCATGGACCAAGCCCTCTCCTTCTGCCAGGATCGGGACGACAGGTTCCATTTCCAGGTGATGGTGCCTCCGTGGAAGCACAACAAGGAGTACCGCTGTACCAGCTTCGAGTCAGGCAAGTGCGTGGGCACCTGGGTCCCCACTGGACGGTACGTCTTCGTGATCTCCGATGTGCCCTTCGTGAACTTCGACTCCGAGATCGTAACCAGCCTCGACGTCGAGCAGACCACAGGGGACACAGCCTCCCTGGTACGGCAGCTCATCTCTTCTGAAGCAATTGGCGTGTCCGGCTCGGTGGCGACCTTCCATGGGCCCGCCGAGGACTATCCACGCGCCATCGAAGCAAGTGATGATGGTGCGCTCGCAGGTCATGAGGTCCTGTGGAGACAGGTCCGCACCTTTCAGAATCTGTCCTTCAACTGGTACAGACGAGACCTGTTCCTAAAGGGCACCGCAGGCCGCACGTACCACCTGAGGTTCTTCTCGATAGGCCCTCTGGACAGGCCGGAGTTCGAATCCCTGATCAGTTCCTTCAGAGAGGGTCGTGCCGAAGACGGCGCCCCCTACTGCAAGTGCCGCGACGAACATGACCCCTCTGGTCCAAGGGACTGCTGACGCTATGACAGGACACTCCCGACGACCAATGCCCCCGCGAGCAGTCGCTGCAGCTCCATTTGTTTTGAGGGACTCCCTTCACGTGCGCCTCGCGCAGACCTTCATTTTCCTCGCCCTGATCGGCTTTCACCTGGCCCCATATGCGCTTGCCCAGACGGCTGATGAAGCCGCTGAGACGGAGCTGCCCCCGGAGCAGGGCAGCGGTACTCAGGGAAGTGACGAGGCCAGGACCTCTCCGCCAGCACGAGAGCCCCCCCGCCCAAAGTCCGACGATCCAGGCATCGACAAGGCGATCCACGGGGTGCTGGCCGAGGCAAGAACCGGGCTCCCTCGGCCGCCCTTCGACGGCCCAAGCGGCGCCCACCTCAGGCTCTTTTTCCGCCGCTACAAGTTTCACTGCGCCACCGGGGCATGCTGGTACGACGGCGCTGGTCTGATGGTTTACCCAACCGCCTGGATTGACACCGAAAGCGGCTGGCGCATCCTGAGATTCGGCATCGGAATCGGCGGTGCGGGGGAGACCTCCCAGAGCCGTGAGCGCTGGTGGCAGCATGACTTCACCATCGAGGCAGCGCTGGCTTTTGGCCTCCAGTACCCATGGCACTTGACGCCCTATGCCGAGTTCCTCCTCAGCCTGGGAGCCTTGCACAGGAACGTCTACAACAGTGACGATGTGTTCTTTTCGTACTCCTTCGGATTCGACGCTGGTCTGGAGTGGTTCGCCTGGAAGTCCATAAACTTGGCCGCCTCCATCGGATGGCGCCGCTCCATAGTGAAGATCGGCCGCCAGGCCCTGTACGCCGACAGCCTCACTTTCTCGGTGGGGCTGGGCTTCTAGTACCTGCGACCCCAACGATGGGCCACTCGTGGAGGCCTTTCCGCTGGCCGTCTCCAGCCATGACGCCAGCGGCCCGCTTTTCAGCCAATCCGTGCTTTTGTTGGCAACACCTGAGCTACTCTCGCCGATAATGGCTCTGCACCATGGGACGTAACCACTCGGGCGGCGAGCCCACAGAGAAGCCCACCGCGCGGCGCCTGATCGAGGCCCGCAGGAAAGGTCAGGTGGCCAAGAGCCGAGAGGTCACTGGCCTGGCCGCGCTCGCTGCGGCGGCCGGTGCCTGTCTGGCCACCGCCCCCCAATGGGCTGGGGCCCTCGGCTCCTTCTGCCGAGACTGCATCCAAGGGGCGCCATTTTGGCCTGACACCGCTCCAAGGGCCGTGCTGGGAAGAGCTGCTGCTCTGGTGCTACTGGCCGCTGGTCCAGCCCTTTTCGCAGCTCTTGCGGCCTCAATACTCGTGGGACTTTTGCAGGTGAGGCCCCTTTGGACCTGGGAGCCGCTCCGGCCGAAGCTCTCACGCCTGGATCCCCTGGGCGGGCTCAAGAACCTCATTGGGCTGCGCAGGCTCGCGGAGCTCGTCCGAACCCTGCTCTTCCTGGTGGCCATGGTCACCGTGATGGTATTCACCCTGAAGGAGGCCCTGCCGGATCTCCTCTCTCTCACTGGCGCCAGCCCAGCCGTGGTTGGAGTGACGCTGGCGCGTTACCTGGCCCTCCTTGGGCTCCGAGGCGGCCTGATACTCCTCGTGGCTGCTGCGGCCGACTATGGCCTTCAGCGCCTCTGGCACCTCAAGGACCTCCGCATGACAAAAGAAGAGGTCCGTAGGGAGCACAAGGAGACCGAAGGCGATCCGCAGCACAAGGCCGCCAGAAAGAGGCTACACCAGGAGATCTTGGAGCACGACATGGTAGAGCGAGTGAAAGGGGCGAGCTTGGTAGTGGTCAATCCAACTCGCATCGCGGTGGCGCTGCGCTATGACGCCGCCCAAGACGGGGCGCCCAGAGTAGTGGCAAGAGGCGAGAGGCTCCTCGCGGCCCGCATCCGAGAGGTGGCCCGCCAAGCCAAGGTGCCCATCTTCCACGACGTGCCCCTCGCCAGGGCCCTGCACCAGCTCGCACCAGGGGACGAGATCCCCGAGGCGCTCTACGTGGCCGTGGCCGACTTGCTGCGTGCGGTGGGGGAGGAGTCTCGAAATGCAGATCGCGCTCAGCCGGCTTAGCGACGCCGCGGGAAGCCGCCTTGGGCGGACAGTACGCCAAGGCTCCATTCCCTTGACGCGGCTCACGCCCTCGGAAGTGCGCCTACCGCCAGTCTCGGTCGCGGCAAGGCCCCTCGTCACCTCTCCCCTCGTCAGTGGCCCCGGCAGAGATAACCAGGTCGGCCCCGGCCCTGCCTCCGGACGGCTCCGGTCGGCCGAGAGGCTGGAGGCAACACGCCAGGAGCTCGCCCGCCTTCA
>JAVEWA010000523.1:0-5070 GCA_034004785.1 Polyangia bacterium | reverse complement strand
GGCTGGTGGGTCGCGGCCACGGACCGCCCCGACGTCTCGGTCGCCACCTACCGCGCCTTCGTGGACGTGGGCCGCTTCGTGCCCACGGCCCTGATCGCCAAGGCTGCCAGGAAGAAGGCCGCGGAGATGGTGGCCCGCGTCAGGTCCGTGGCCGCGGATCCAAGGGCCGGGGAACGATAGAGACGGGTTGCCGTCAACAAGGGCGGTCGAGAAGCCTCCTCGCGGGCCCTCAGGGCGCCGCCTTGAAGATCTTCATGCCGCGGGCGGGGACGGAGACGGCGGCGCCGCCGGTCTGGGGAGTCTCGGTTAGGAGCTCGGTGTAGCTCCCCGCCGGGAGGCCCGAGACCTGGGCCTCGCCGTCGCCGCGGTTGGCGAAGACGAAGACCTCCTCCGAGGGGCCGCAGCCAGTGAGCTTGTAGGCGAAGGTGTCGGCGCCGCTCGTGACGGTGACTCGCCAGCCCCGGCGCAGCGCCACGCTCGAGGCGCGGATGGCGGCGAGGCGGGTGACGCGGCTCCGCAGCCATTCCTGGTGCGTGCCGAGGGCGCCCCAGGGCATCATGCGGCGGTTGTCCGGGTCCCCCCCGCCAGCGAGGCCGATCTCGTCGCCGTAGTAGATGAGGGGCACGCCGCGGTTGGTCATGAGGAGGCCGAAGGCCAGGGCGAGGCGCTCGTAGGGGGCGGCCTCCGAGGGCTGGGCGTAGGCGCCGGGATCCCAGGAGTTGCCCACCCAGGAGCCCTGGTAGCAGTCCGTGATCTGGCCCGAGGCGAAGTGGATGGCCCTCGGGATGTCGTGGTTGCCGATCCAGGTGGACATGAGGGCGCCCGCGCCGTAGAAGCTGTCGTTGCCGTTCCACCAGGAGAAGAGGGAGTCCAGGGACATGGACCTTGCGAAGACGGCGTCGCACAGGCGCTTCCGCAGGGGGAAGTCGAACTGCCCGTCCAGCTTGGTGGAGGGGTCCACGAAGTCCTTCAAGGTCTGCTGGCTGTCGTAGTCGTAGGTCTCGCCGACCAGGTAGAACCGGCCGCCCGTCGGGGTCTGGAAGTTGCTGGAGACGGCCGTGCGCAGCTCGGTGAGCCAGGTCATGGGGACATGCTTGATGGCGTCCAGGCGGTAGCCGTCTATGCCGAACTCCTTGGCCCACCAGATGGCGTCCGCCACGGACCACTGCCGGACCTCGGGCTGGTAGAAGTCGAAGGCTGGCAGGTAGCTCGTGAAGGCGCAGCGGGTGCCGTAGTAGGGGTCGTTCCAGTTGTTCGGGGGGCAGAGCACTGGGTTGCCGCCCTCGGTGTAGAACCAGCTCCCGTGGGCCGCGTGTAGGCCCGACTCGGAGTCCACGTGGTTCATCACATAGTCGAAGAGCACAGCCATGCCCTCGGCGTGGGCGCTCCCGATGAGGCTGTGCAGGTCACTTGCCGTTCCCAGGCGGCTCTCCACAGCCGGGGTGGGAGAGGGGGAGTCCGGGTTCGAGTAGTCTATGTTGGCCGGGGAGGGCCAGTAGCCGTGGTAGGCAGAGTAGAGGTGCGAGTCGGAGAGTGGATCTATGGCGGCCCCGGCGCTGTTCCGGTTCTCGTAGGGCGCCGAGAGCCAGAGGGTGTTGACGCCGAGGGAGGCCAGATAGGGGAGCTTGGCCTCCACCCCCGCCCAGTCTCCGCCCTGGTACTGGGCCTCCCAGGCGGCATCAGAGACCTCGCTGTGCTGCGAGTCGCTGTCGAAGAAGCGGTCCACCAGGGCGAAGTACATAACTGCGTCCTCCCACTGGAAGACCTCGGGGTCGCCGCACTCGCCGCTCCCGGCGCAGTCCTCGGGGCAGGACTGGATTGTCTCGTTAGGGTCGCAGTGGCCATCGTTATTGCAGCCCGCCTGGCAGTCGCCGGGGCAGTTCTGTACCGTCTCGCCGGCCTCGCACAGGCCGTCGTCGTCGCAGACGGAGGTAGCGCTCCCGAGGGTGATCACCGCCACCTGGGAGACGGTCGCCGGCACAGAGGCGTTGTCGGCGGGCACCGTCTGGTTGGCGAATTGCTGGCCGTCCTCGTTCACGAGACGTGCGAAGAGGGCGAGCCGGGCTCCGTCGGGGGGCGCGCCGCCGAAGAGGGAGGCGAGGGGGATGCTGGCTTCGAAGCCGGCGCTCCCAGCGATGAGGCGTCCGAGCACCCAGGGGAAGTCGGCGCTATCGAGGCCGATGTTTCGAAAACCCGCGCTGTCGTCCATCACGTTGTCGGCGCTCGCCATTCCCTTGGTGCCGAGGGCCCAGTCGGCCCTGAACTGGCCGTCGGTGACCGTGATGGCCGCCGAAAGGGAGTTATCGAGGGCGCCGTCGTTGTCGCTGGCGCTGGCGATGGACTCGAGGCCCTGGCTCCCTTGGCCGTAGTCGATGTCGAGGTACAGAGCGAGGGTGTTCTGGGCCTCCACGGTGCCCCTCACCCCCAAGTAGAGGTTCTCTGAGTCGTAGGCCACGTAGAGGTCGGTCAGGGTGTTCGGGCCCCAGTCGCTCGCGGTGTCGTCGTGCCCGACGCGCTGCTCGGCGGTCCAGTCCCCTTGGCCCTCGGCGACGTTGCCGTCCACTGTTGGGGTGCCGAAGAAGGGGTCCACCTCCTCGATGCAGGAGCCGTCCTCGAGGACGTAGCCGATGTCGCACTGGTCGCAGAGGGTGCCCCTGTAGCCGGTGTCGCAGAGGCACCAGGCCCCGGTTGCGGCCTCCTGGCAGGCGCCGTGGTCGCCGCAGGCAAGGTTAGCGCAGCGGAGCACCCCGTTGTTATTCTGCCCGCTGTCATCGCCGCAGGCTGCGAGGGAAGGGATGACGAGGACGGCGATAAAGGAGGCTGCGAGCCTTGTGGCCACCCGCAGAGTCTGGATTGACATTCGGTTCGTCATATCGTAACTCCTATATGAGTGACTAATACGACAATGTCGGCTGACCGTCAACCCTACAGGCGAGCCCGCTTTGGCCTGGCAAGGCCGGCCAGGGGTGGCTTTCCTGGCGGACCCTTGGTGCCGGTAGAGAATAAACAGAGGAATATAAGATGGTTAGGCAAACTATGATCACAAGTCGCTTTAGGCTCGCCTCGAGGCTTTTCGTCACCTTGCTGCTGGCCCTGACGCCGGGCCGAGCCGAGGCCGCGCCCATCTACATCACCTTTGTCTGGCACATGCACCAGCCCATCTACTGGCCTGGCGAGAGCCTCCTCGAGACCGCCGCCGCTGGTCACTACAGCTTCGATCTCGTGGCCACCCACACCGACCGGAGCGGTCCTTATACGGGCTGGCCAAGGGACGCCATCGGTGCGGCCAGGGCCGCGGGCCTGGGCCGCTGCGGCGCCCAGGTCAGCCTGACCGGGTCCCTCATGGAGAACCTGGATGTCCTGGAGGCGGCCGGGACTGCCTTTGGAGGCTGGAAGGGGCCTTGGCAGGAGGCGGCAGCCTGGAGGACCGATGGGGGCAACCCGGCCCTGGATCTGATCGGCTTCGGCTACTTCCACCCCCTCATGGCTCTCGTGGAGCCCGAGGACCTTGCCACCCAGATCCGGATCCATCGCCTCGGGCTCGAGCGCCGCTTTCCGGAGCTTGCGCCGTCGAGGGGGCTCTTTCCCCCTGAGACCGCGTTCTCGGTTCGCATGATCCCGGCCCTCGCCGCAGCGGGCGTGGACTGGGTGGTGGTGGACAATGTCCACTTCGATCGCACCCTGGCCGCGTATCCATATACTCCCAGCTCCAACCTGATCCCGCCAAACGCCGCGGATCAGCGCACCGAGTCGAGCCCCTCCTGGGTGTCCCTCAGTAACATCTGGGCTCCTGGTCAGCTCTCGGCGCCCTTTGGCTACCAGCCGCACCGGGCCCGGTACCTGGACCCGTCGAGCGGCCAGCCCTCGGACATCATCGTGGTGCCCGGGGCCCGTTACGAGGGCAACGAGGACGCCCGGGGAGGGTTCGGCGCCCTGGACTACGACGCGGTGCTCTCCCAGCTGGAGCCCTACAACCAGGACCCGGATCACCCCATGCTGGTGGTGCTCCACCACGACGGGGACAACTACGGCGGCGGGTCCGACTCCTACTACCACGCGAACTTCGCGGGCTTCGTGTCCTGGCTCCAGGCCAACCCGGCCCGCTTCCAGTGCATCACCATCGAGGACTACCTGGCGCTCTACCCCCCAGATCCCTCCGACGTGATCCACGTGGAGGACGGATCCTGGAGCGGCGCCGACAACGGAGACCCGGAGTTCCAGAAGTGGAACGGCGACCCCGGCGGGGACGGGTACTCCCCCGACCGGCACTCCTGGGCCGTGCTCACCGCGGCGAGAAACCGGGTGGCCACCGCGACCTCCGGCGCTGCCATGCCCTCGGACGAGGACGTGCTGGACGGAGCCGGCGACCTCGGCCGGGCCTGGCGCTTCCTGCTGATGGCACAGGCGAGCGACTACTGGTACTGGGACGGCACCGAGGAGTGGGACAGCCAGGTGACGCGGGCGTCGAACCTCGCCTTGGAGGCCGTGGACCCGCTGCTGGCGTCCCCCGGGGCGGAGAGCGTGTCTCCCACCATCTACCTACCCCAGAGGGAGCCCTACAACCCAGGAGCCCTGGAGTGGGGGCCCGGACTGGAGGAGGAGGCCTTGACCATCTGGACCTTTGTATACGACGTCTCTGGCCTGGCGAGGGTGGAGCTCCACTACCGGATCGACGCCGACGGGCGGCTCGGCAACGAGAACATGCGCTACGACGGAGGAGCAGTCTGCGTGGAGGAGATGGCCCCGGGCGCGGTGGAGTCCCGGACCAACCCGCTCCCCTGGCACATCGCCACCCGATACCAGGTCACTGTGCCGGGCCTCGGCGGCTACATAGTGGACTACTGGGTGGAGGCCGAGGACGACCTGGGCAACGTGGCGCGGAGCCCGATCCAGCACGTCTTCGTGGAGGGCGGCGGCAACTCGTCCGGAGCCGGCGTCTCCGGGCTGTACAGCTATCCATCGAGCCCCACGAAGAACGACGCGATCACCGTGGTCGGGGACGGCCCAGGCGCCGTGCACTGGGGCGTGAACGGCTGGACCGAGCCAGCCGAGGCTTACTGGCCCGCGGGC
>JAVEWA010000522.1:0-5074 GCA_034004785.1 Polyangia bacterium | reverse complement strand
GAGGAAGGTGGCCGGCGCATGCGGGGCCTCTTCAACCCCCTGCTCATCGCCGAGGGCACGAAGCCGGTGCCCTGCGATCTGGAGGGAGATCGTTTCGACACCATCCACATCCTGACCGGCCCGAACTCCGGCGGCAAGACGCGCCTCTTGCAGACCATTGGTATCACTCAGCTCCTCGCCCAGGGCGGTTTCTTCGTGCCCGCGGCCGAGGCCCGGCTGCGCCCCGCTTCGGGGCTCTTCGTCTCGCTGGTGGGAATTAGCGAGCCCAGGCCCGAGCTGGGCGAGGGCCGCCTCGGCACGGAGCTGATCAGGATCAGGAGGATGTTCGAGACCTCGAAACCCGAAGCCCTCGTCATCCTGGACGAGTTCTGCTCCGGCACCAACCCTTCCGAGGGGGAGGAGATCTTCTACCTGGTGCTGACGCTCCTTGGAGAGCTGCGGCCAGAGGTATTCATCTCGACCCACTTCCTGGAGTTCACCCGCCGCCTGTCCAAGGAGAGCTCCCCACTGAACCTCGCCTACCTCCAGGTGGAGCTCGACGAGTCCCAGCGCCCCACCTACGGCGTCGGCCAGGGCGTGGCCATCACCTCCCTGGCTGCCCAGACCGCCGCCCGCCTGGGAGTGACGAGGGAGGAGCTCATGGCGCTCATACAGAAGAACAGGAGATGATGTCCCAGCGCTCGGCCCACTTTCTGCGCCTCGACTCATGGTTCATGGCCCCACTGGACGCCCGGGCAGGCTCTGACTCCGCGACCTTGTGGCCCGGTGGCGATCTTGGGTAGTATGAGACCATCGTGGGAATGGGCTGCGAGCCCTGCAAGGAGGATCCCCATGGACAGGATCGCAAGGGCGTCCCTCGTCGTCGCAGTCCTGGGCATCGCCGCCTGCGGAGGCCGCAGCGCTCCCAGCCTCTGGTGGACACTCTCCAATCAGAACAACCAGAACGGAAACGGTAACTCGAACAGCAACGTCCCTCTCGATTGCGGAAACGGAGTCCTGGACCCCTCCGAGCCCTGCGACGGCTGGCTCCTTGGCGAAAATGACTGTTACACCCTCGGCTACGATGGCGGTGAGCTGGCCTGCTCACGTAGCTGCACCCTGGATCCTTCCCGCTGTTGGATCTGCGGCGATGGGGTCTGCGATGAAGGAGAGTGGTGGGAGTGCCCATGGGACTGTGAGGACCTGTGCGGCGACGGCATCTGCCAGCAGGGTGAGGAGGAGTGGTGCCCCGAGGACTGCCAGGGCTGGTGCGGAAACGAGATCTGCGAACCGGGTGAGCAGGAGTGGTGCCCCGAGGACTGCGAATCATTCTGCGGCAACGGCCTCTGCGACCAGGGGGAGCAGGCGCTCACCTGCCCGGAGGACTGCCGGGGCTGGTGCGGCGACAGCATCTGCGACCTTGGAGAGGCCTCCTGGTGCCCCGCCGACTGCCAGACCTGCGGCAACGGCGTCTGCGAGGAGGGGGAGTGGCAGTGGTGCATCGAGGACTGCCCAAACCTCTGCGGCAACGGCATCTGCGAGCCCGTAGAGAGCCCCGCTAGCTGTCCCGAGGACTGTGGCACCTGCGGTGACGGCCAGTGCGCCCAAGGAGAAGAGACCTGGTGCCCTCAGGACTGCCAAACCTCGAGCACTCTGTCGTGTCAGGGGATCTCGCTTTGCATGCTCTGCTGCAGCGCAAGCGACCCCGAGTGCCGGACGGCCTGTCGCACGGCGGGAAGCACACAGGCGCGAAACGAGTACACCCAGTACCGCGCCTGCGCCCAGAACCTCTGTGCGTCGGTCTGCACCGGCGGGGCCATGAACTATGACTGCCTGCTCTGCGCGAGGGTGAGCTGCACCGGCATCTGCGGCTTCGGCGCCGCGGGACAGGAGGGCTGCAACTCCTTGGTCACCTGCACCGGCGGCTGCGCCGAGGTCGGCACCGGAGGCAACAGCCTGACCTGCCCCGGGGACCTCGGCGTCCAATGCCGGAACGGATGCTGGGCCCAGGGCGATACCCAGGCTTCCACCCTCTACGAGGCCCTCATGAGCTGCATCGCCGCCAGTTGCGGCACCGTTTGCGCGAGCGGAAGCAGCGCGCCAGGCTGCCAGACCTGCATCTACCAGAATTGCGGTGGAGAAGCCGGGAGCTGCCTGGGGGACTGAGCCCCTCCCCAAGCAGCCGTGAAGGCGAGTGGTTCGAGCTCCGTCTCTACTCCATGGCGTCCATGGGAGCCTCGCCCATGGCGTCCATGGGAGCCTCGCCCATGGCGTCCATGGGAGCCTCGCCCATGGCGTCCATGGGAGCCTCCTCGCCCATGGCGTCCATGCCCTCTCCCACCATGGGGTCATCGCCGCCCCTGCCACCGCCACGGCCAAACCGGCCCATCCTCCCGCGGCCCCTGCCCATGCCCCCAATCTCCGCAAAGCACTTGGCGTACTCCTTGCAGTCAGCGATGGCGAAGCACTTCTCCATGGCTGCCTTCTGCTCCTTGTGACTCTCCCGATCGGAGTCCCAACGCCTCTCACAGCCCTTGATCCAGCGATCGCCCGAGAAGCGCTCCTTGGTGCGGGTGGCGATCCTGTCCTTCATCTCCTGCGGGATGTTCTCCCCCAAGTTGGCCATGAAGGCGCTGACCAAGTCGGCGGAGCACTCCTCGTTCTTCTTCGCCACGTTCTCGCAGCTGAAGCCCGAAGATCCAGCCTTGGCCCCCTTGTCTTCGGCCTTCTTCTCGTCCTTCTTGCCGCACGCAATGAGCGACAACGAAAACCCCATCAACGAAACAGTAATCAGTGCCTTGCGCATCGTAGTTTTCCTCCTTGAGTGGATGAGGGTGGATGATACGCCCACGTCCACCCGAGGTCGATAGGAAACCCATGCCAGCGCGAGGTGGACCGCCAGTGCGGACAGACCCCGACCTCGGGCACCTCAGCGAGCGATTTAGCGAGAAGGTATGAGCTTCTCCAGGAAGAGCTTCAGCAGAGGCCGCACCGAGTCCTCGCCCTGGAGAAACCTGTCACCAAGGCGATCCAGCAGCCCGAGGAGCTGTTCCATGTCCTCCAGGCGCCGGCGCACCTGGTCCGAGAGAGTTCCCCGAGCGCCTCCAAGAGCCTCTCGCACTGCAGCCAGGGCTGGATCGAACTCTCGGCGCTTCCGCTCGGACACTATCCTGAAGAACATGCGCCACACGTCTCCCTCGGCCACGTAGAAATCCCGCCGGTCTCCGGGCAAGTGGACCCGGTGGATCACGCGCCACCCCCTGAGCTCCTTGAGGCACATGCTCGCGTTGCCCCGGCTCATCCCCAACCGCTTGGCGATGTCGTCCAGGGCGAGCGGCTCGTCAGAGGCGATCAGCAGGGCGTTCACCCTGGCCATGGATCGGTTGATACCCCAAAGGACTCCCATGGCCCCCCATGTCTCGATCCAGCTCTGCATCGGCTCTGGTTTCATTTGGCCACCAGCCTCGCAGTCTACTCCTCTTTCCCTGCCTCGATTCGAGTCAAGGCATCGGAGTCATCGATCGCACGAGCCCACGCCCGGTCCACCCCGCTCCGCGTTACTCCACTGGATTTATCGCCTCGAGATCCAACCCGGCTGGATAGGCATAGGAGACGTTGCGAGTGGAGCTGTTGGGGGGGTCCGGCCCGCCATAGGCGTACACCATCACGCCGATGGGGACGTTTGCGTCGATCACATGGGGACCATCGGCAAGGGAGATGTTGGTCAGGGAATACCCGCTTGCCCCAATCAACGCCGATGACAGCGACACCGGAGCCCCATCCAGGGAAACCTGGGCAGATGGCGGCGCTACGATCGCGGCGAAATCCCTGTCATAGGTCGTTGGAGTCAGAAAGACGTAGTCAGGCCTGAACTGGGCCACGGGCACCTGGAGCATGAAGGCCGGATCCCCCTCGTGCGAGCACTCCGAGTCGTTCGAGGATCGCATGAACTGCCCCACCAGCACAGGATGGGTTGCGCTGATCTCCACGGACTGGGAAATGCTCGTCTCCTGCCACTGTCCAGCGTTGAGGGTCCAGGGACCGGCCACGGCCGGGCTGAAGGTGACCACCGTGCCGTCGGCGTCGGCCATTACACGGATGTAGTCTGGCGGGTTGCAGTAAGTCCGCGGCGCGAGCTTGCCGACGACATAGTAGCTGCCTATTGCCTGTCTCGGAAAAATCTGCTGCTCCACGTGGTCGCAGTAAGACATGCCGTAGGGCACGTTAGTGCAGGCGTTGCCTCCAAATACGGCCACCGGCTTGTCTGCCTCCACGCGGGTCCCCGTGAGGTTCGTGTTGGCGGTGGTGGCGGTGACGAGCATCACGTCGTGGGCATTGAGCGTCGCAGTGGTGGCTCCGTTCACCGCGGCTGTCGGATAGATGGTCACCTGCGTGGAGGCAGCGGTGCCCACCACCGCTACGAAACCATCCCCCGCGGCCCTTGCGGTGTAGGTCATGGCGTAGTAGCGCCGGGCCAAGGAGTGGGTGGCGAAGAGGAGCGACGCGTCAGTGGAGGCCGCCCCTATGGTGTCAATGGAGTTGAACTGGTACGCGGCCACTGGCAGGTCGCTCGAAATCCTGTAGGCCTTGTTCGAAACGCCCACTGTTCCAACGTTCTGGGTTCTGGAGCTGACCTGGTAGGTCTGCAGGCCGTTCGGCGGGATGACCCAGGTTGCCACCGTTCCACCCACGGTCTGAATGATGACGTTGGCGGACTCCGTGTCCGATGGATTCGAGACGATGATCCCGTACATCTTGGTCAGATCGTACTGGGGCAGATCCACGGCCCAGAACTCGCAGCCGAGGTAGGATTGGGTCAGGGCGGCGACGTCGCAGGGGCCCAGGCAATCCGTGTCCACCACTCCGTCGCAGTTGTTGTCGATTGAGTCGTCGCAGATCTCGAGAGCCGCAGGGTGTATGGCCGGGTTGTCGTCGTCGCAGTCGCCGTTCGCGACGGTCCAGCCGTCTCCGTCGATGTCCTCGTCCACCAGGTTGTCGCAGTTGTTGTCTATGCCGTCGCCCGGGATCTCGGGACGATTCGGCCGCACGTTGGGGTCGGTGTCGTCGCAGTCCCCCTGGCAAGGGCCGTAGCCGT
>JAVEWA010000521.1:0-5078 GCA_034004785.1 Polyangia bacterium | reverse complement strand
AGTAACGCTTGGACTCGAGGGCGCTGCCGCCCGAGTCGGCGTCCACCGCGTGGTACATGCCCAGGGCGCCCGAGGGCAGGGAGCTTGCGTAGCCAGGGTCCAGGGCGTGGGCCCGCTCGAGCAGGATCCCCACCCCCGTGCGCATCTGCATGAGCCAGGGCTCGCCTATCCCGAGCTGCAAGGCGCCCCCGGCACCCACCGCGGTCCAGACCAGGGCGGGGACCGCCCGGCGATCCAGCCGGGCCACGAGCTTGCGGAGCTCGGCGGGCGGCGTGCGCTGGAGGGTGAGGGACACGCCGCGGGTCCGCAGGAGGCGCAGGCCCAGCTCGTAAACCCGCACGTAGTGGTGACGCGCCCTTTGGCGGGCGCGGGTCGCGGCCGCGGGGTCGCCGGTCGCCAGTCGCTCGGCGTCCTGCTGGAGAAAGCCGAAGGCGTACTCGTAGAGGCCGCGGCAGAGGGTCGCCAGGAGCGCGGGATTCCCCGGATCCGAGGCGAGGAGCCCCTCGAGGAGGGCGAGCAGGGCAGGGGCGGCCTGGCGGGCGAAGCCCGGGTCTTCGTAGGAGGCCAGCACCCCCACGGCCCGGTCGAGCGTCGGTCCGCTCCGTCTGAGCACGTAGCGCGTTGGGTCACAGCTGGCCGAGGAGAGGGCCACGAGGACGAAGAGCAGGGCTGGGAAGCGACGCGCAGCCATCGGGGTCTCCAGGCGATCTAGTTGGTTCGACGGTTCCCCCATGATTCCATTCAGGGAGGCGTCAGGTCAATTCATTGTGGCGAAGAGTGTGGCGAAGGGCAGGGGAGGGGTGAACAGGTCTAAGGGTATCAGGGACATGGCTAGGCCGGACGTGAGCCGCCCGCGCTCGGGAGGTCAGCTTGGGGGACGCGCCCGAAAGTGTATGCCTATGTATGTCAATGAAGGTACAGGTATTCAAAAGTGAGGAAAAGTGGCCCAGTGTACGCCATGTGTGATAACGTGGCTCCAGGCTGGCATGGTAGGCCGGAGCATACGGGCCCGGACCTGCCAGGCGGGTGGTCTTCCAAATTAAGCATGCGATTATGCATGCTTACAACGGAGAGCAAGCCAGCCTCGATGGGACGAGACAGTGCCGCTTTTCCTGTTTTTGCGACTTCGATATCTGCGCGCCCTGCTGATTGGCCTGGGCGTGGCAGGCCTTTTGACCCTCGTCGGCGCCACCGGGGGCAAGACCCGCACGGCCCAGGGCGCGGAGCCGGGCCCGCCCAGGGAGGCTCAGCTCGCCTCTCTGTACGAGGAGCCCGACCAGGAGCCAACCGAGCAGTGGACGAGCGCGCAGTTAAAGGATCGGGCGGGCTACTGGGCCGGCACGCCGGACTCGGAGATCCTTGGGAAGCTCCGAAAGAGCTCCATCCGGAAGATCTCCTTCAACCGGGGCGGGAGCAGCCTGTCTTTCAAGATCGAGCTCTCGGGCAGGATGGCGGCGGCCTTCAAGCCCGAGCAGATCCACGAGCAGACCGTGCCTCGCAAGGAGGTGGCAGCCTACCGGATCAACCGGCTGCTGGGCCTGTCGAGGGTGCCGCCCGCCACTTGCCGGACGCTCACCCTTCGGGACCTCTACACCTACATGGATCCGGAGCAGCGGCACCTGTTCTTCCGCATCCAGAAGGAGGCGAGGTTCTTGCAGGCGGGCAACCTGGCGGGGGAGGTGTCCTACTGGATCCCCCAGATCCGCTACATGCCCATAGACAGGTGGAGCTACCGGGAGAACTGGCACCAGTGGCTGAAGGCCTACAAGAAACTCCCCGCGAGGTGGGTCTCGCGCACGGCGCAGCTCTCGGTGATGCTCATCTTCGACTTCCTCATCAACAACCCCGACCGCTTCAGCGGGCACAACACCATGAGCACCATGGACGGGAAGTTCCTCTACTTCATGGACAACGCCTACTCCTTCCACCTCTTGCCGAGGGGAGGGAAGGTGGCGAGGGGCAACCTCGAGCGGGTGCAGCGCTTCTCGAGGAGCTTCTTTGCGCGGCTGAAGAGCCTGGACGAGAAGAAGCTGCGGGCGGGTCTCGACGAGGAGGCAGGCTGCCCGTGGCCGCTCCTCACGGACGAGGAGATCAAGGCGGTGCTCGACAGGCGCCGCTTCATCATCCAGCACGTAAACGCGGTGGTGGCGCGCTACGGCTGGGAAAGGACGATGGTGTTCCCATGATGCAAGGGCGCTCGCCAAGCGCGAAGGCGCGCCATCGGGCCCCTGCCGGCGCCCCGCGTGAGCCGGACGGCGCGGTCGCCTTGCGAGTCAGCGCGAGGAGAGCGGTAGTGAGAGCCCAGGACCGAGCCCTGTCCCTTCGGGCGCTGGGGGCGGCCGGTGCATTGCGTGCGCTGGGGGCGGCCGGCGCCCTTAGCGCTTTTGCCGGCGCGGCCGCGCTCGGCGTGCTTGCCGGCGCGGCGGCCCTTCGCGTGCTGGCCGGCGAGGCCGCCATCGAGGCCGCCCCAGGGGAGGCGCGGTAGCCATGGCCCGCACCCTCTGGCTCTACAACCTCTACCGGGCGCTCTGCACGGCGCACCTGCACAGGCCATTCTACGTCTTCGTCTTCCTGGAGCGCGGGCTCACCATGAGCCAGATCGTGCTCCTGCACATGATCTTCAGCGCGGCGGTGATCACCCTCGAGGTGCCGACCGGCGCCTGGGCCGACCGGCTGGGGAGGCGGCTCTCCATGGGGCTCGGCGCCCTGCTCATGGCCCTCGCGAGCGTGGGTTACTTCTTCGCGCCGGGCTTCGCCGCCATCGCGGCCTGTGAGTTCTGCTTCGCCGCGGGGCTCACCCTGACCTCCGGGGCCGACTCGGCCTTCCTCTACGATCAGCTCCAGGCCGCCAACCGGGAGGGCGAGTACCTGCAGCGGGAGGCCAACGCCTCCGCCGCCAAGTACGTAGGTCTAGGGGTGGCGGCGGCGGCGGGCGGGGTCATCGTGCACCTGGTGTCCATGCAGGCCACCTTCCTGGTGACCGCTGCGGCGAGCCTCGGGGCCTTCGCGACGACCCTCCTGTTCCCCGGGGCGCGGGAGCCGGGGTTCCGGGCCGGCGATGCGAGGAGCGCGAGCGTCGGCGTGAGGATCGCCGAGGCGGTGCGGACCGTGCGCACGAACCGCTCCATCTGGTACGTGATCCTCTTCTCGTCCCTCATCTTCGTGCTCGTCCGTCTGGCCGACACCCTGTTCCAGCCCGTGCTGAAGAACCAGGGCTTCAACGAGGTGGGGGTGGGCTTCGCCTTTGCCGGGCTCAGCTTCGTGGCGGCGGCGGCGGCGCTGCGGCTCGGCCGCCTGTCATGGGAGCGCTGGGAGGCGCCCATCCTGTGGTCCCTGCCCCTGCTCCTGGCCACGACCTATGTCTTCGTGAGCCTGTTCGGGCCCTTCATGGCGGTGGCCCTGATGGTGCCGCACTTCATGGTGACCGGGGTCTATTCCCCGGTGATGAAGACCCTCATCAACCAGCAGGTGACCGACTCTGGCGTACGCGCCACGGTGCTCTCGGCGGAGAGCGCCATCAAGCGCCTGGTGATGCTCGGAGTGACGCCGGTGATCGGGCTCATCTTCCGGCTGACCGAGGGGGGAGAGAAGGCCGGCGGGCCGAGCGCGGGCAGCATGCGGCCCGCCCTCCTCGTCTGCGGCGGCATCGCGCTCCTCGCCCTGCTCGCCCACTACCTCTACCGCAGACACCGCCGACCGGCGGAAGCACAAAGGGAGAGGCAGCTCGCGGCTCCCCCTGAGGGAGTCCGCGTCCCGGCGCAGGTGGGCTGAGTGAGCCTCCCTCGGGAAGCCAGGCTCGTACCCGTTTCCGGTGAACTGCTGGGTGAGCCCACCTGGGAAGCCAGGCCGGGCCCGGGGGAAGCTCGGCCCGGGCCCGGGGGAAGTCCGGCCCGGGCCCGGGGGAAGCCCAGGCCGGGCCCGGGGGAAGCTCGGCCCAGGCCCGGAGGAAACCCAGCCCGGGTCCTGGGGAAGCCCAGGCCGGGCCCGGGGGAAGCTCGGCCCGGGCCCGCTGGTATCAGAATGAGGCTCGGGGTAAACTGCGCCCTCGAGGGGCGGCCACGTGGCAGCCCGAAGAGGAAGGGCGGCGCCCTCGTAATCCGCCCCTTTGTCGGAGGTCACATGACTGGATTGCGGCTCTGCTCCACAGTGATCGTCGCGGCGCTCTGGGTGGGCGCTCCGATTGACGCCCTGGCCCAGGGGGAGGCCGGCCCCGCGCCCAAGGTGACCTGCACCTGGATCGCGCCCGAGGCGGGCGAGGCCATCCAGGGTTGCGGCATTCCAAGAGGCCTGAAGGTGGAGGCCCCCGGGGCCGTGGACAAGCTCATGTTCTCGAGGGACGACAACCCGACCCTCGGCCGCTACATGTTCCGGGCCCGGGCGGTGGGCGCGGTGGCCAAGCCTTTCCAGCGCATGATCAACGTGGCCCGCACGGATCTGGTGCTCTGCCCGAGCGACTTCCAGAAGGCCCGCATCCTGGCCTTCCGTCTGATGAAGGGGAACCAGATCGCCTCCCGACCCACCTGTGAGGTGAGCGCCGGCGGTGGCGCGGGCAGTGGCCCAAGCGCCGACGGCCCGCCCAGGGTGCCGCCGGCAGGGCCGGGCATGGAGGCGCCGCGGCCCGAGCCCTCCAGACCATCGGAGCCTGCCATGGGGGCAGCGCCCCAGCCCGCGGCCGGGGACGGCGCCATGGAGCCGCGCAGCGTGAGCGACGCCATCGAGGCCGACAACCCCGTGCGCCAGCGAGACCTCGTGCAGCTCAAGCGGGCCATCAAGATGGACACCCTGGCGCGGCTGCTCGGGCTCCTCGGCCTGCTCTTCGGCCTGGCTGCCTCCATCGGGGTGGTGCTCCTCGCCCTGTCCCTGCGCCGGCGCGTTCGCCGCCTGGAGCGGGACATGGACCGGTCCAGGGCCTCCGACGCCTGAGATGACGAAGCCGGGGCGAACCAAGCCAGGGGCCGAGGCCAAGGGAGCAAGGGCCGGCTCGAGCTGCGGCGGCGGGGCTAAGAGCAAGAAGAGCGCGAGCGGCAAGAAGGGGGTTTCTGGCAAGAAGGTCGCGACCGGCGGGACTGGCAAGAAGG
>JAVEWA010000520.1:0-5080 GCA_034004785.1 Polyangia bacterium | reverse complement strand
TGGCACTGGAGAGGCAGCCGATGGAGGGGCAAAGGGCGTCATGGTGTCACCCATCGCGAGGGCCTCTCCAGGGGGCAGGGTGCGCTCCAAGCCGAGGTCTTGTCCCGATACCGGTCGCTGGGGAGAGGGCTGCGCGGGGCGGGCTCCGAGGCCGGGCCCGGCCTGGTCTGCATCCAGGTCGGGGCCGATGGGCAGGACCACCGAGCCCCTGAGGGAGCCCCTGAAGGCCCGGCGGAAGGCCTCCATGGTGGAGAAGCGCTCCTCCGGCCGTTTGGCGAGGGCCTGCCTGAGGACCGCATCGAGGGCCGCAGGCAGGCCCTGGCGGTGCTCGCGCAGGGAGGGGACCTTGGCCTGCAAGTGGGCGATCAGGATCTCACCTGCGGTAGGAGCCAGGTATGGCGGCCTGCCCGCCAGGACGTGAAAAGCGATGGCACCGAGGGAGTAGACGTCGGTCCAGGGCCCCACGCCGCCGTAGGAGGCGCTGGCCTGCTCAGGGGCCAGGTAGCGAGGGGAGCCGAGGACCTGGCCGTCCCTGCTGATCTGCGGCCCAAGCTGGGAGTCTCCACCGATGAGCTGGGAGACGCCGAAGTCCAGCACCCGGACATGCACCTGGCCCTGGGGGCCGGTCTGCAAGAACAGGGTGGCCGGCGTGAGGCTGCGGTGCACGAGGCCCGCGGCGTGAGCCGCGCCGAGGGCCTCCATGACGGCGTCCAGCCAGGGCGCCGCCTCCCCGAGGGGCAGGGCGCCTCGCCGGTCCAGCCGGGCCTGGAGGCTCTCACCTTCCAGCCGCTCCAGGATCGCATAGGCCCGGCCGTCCGGAAGGAGGCCCTGTGCCGACGGGGCCAGGATGGCGGGGTGGCCAACCCCGCCGGCGGCCAGGGCCTCCCGCTGGCAGCGAGAGAGGCGCGCAGGGTCGGGGTGCGAGTCGTTCAGGACCTCGATGGCGACCTCCGATGCCTGCCCGGGACCCCTGGCTGAGTACACCGTGGCCAGCGGGCCCTGCCGGAGCATGCCGGTGATCTGGTAGGCGCCCACGAGGGCGCCCACGGGCAGGCAGTTCGTGGCCGGGATCTGGCCGCTCATCTCAGGGAGTATATCCCCTTTGAGGGGCGATGGTCGGGTCCTTCTGGCGCGGGATGGAGGCAGGGGCTCATGGGCGCGGCTCGGAGCGGGCGTGCGAGGCCGCCAAGGCGCGCTGCCGAGCTAGTCGCGGGGAGGCTTGAGGGTCCCGAGGACGGAGAAGGCCTTCTCGAAGCGCGCGGCGAGGGCGGCGCCCTCCTCACCTGGCAGCGGCCCCAGCCTTTCGAAAGAGCGCCTCAGGCTGCTCGACTGCTCGTACATGCGGGCGGCGTCTTCCTGCTGGAAGTCCTTGCGGAAGGCTGAGGCGGCGAGGGCTTCCTTCAGGGCGGCGGCCATGGCCTCGGCGTCGCCCGGGTCGATGTCGCCGGCCTGCTTGCTCGAGCGGAGCGAGGCGACCTCGGCGGCCAGGGCCTCCGCCTTCACGCAGAGGCCCTCCATCTTCTGCGCCGTGAGCATGGGGTCCAGCATCGTGCCCAGGAACCCGGCCCGATGGCCCTCGATGGCCCGCAGCACCAGGGCGTCGAAGCGGGCGCGGGTGGGGGCGTCCTCGGAAGTGGGCACAGGGGAGAGGGCCTTCCAGCCGTCCCAGGCCTCCACGAACTTCGCCGCCACCTCTCCAGAGCCGCCCTCGGGTGGCAGGTCGAGGAGCCTCGTGAGCTCGTCGAGCAAGGCGCGGCGCTTCTCGAGGTTGCCGGTGCGTCCCTCGTCCAGGTGCTCCTTGCGCTGCTCGAAGAACTTGTCGCAGGCGCCGCGGAAGCGGGCCCAGATGGCGTCGGCCTTGCTCCGGGGCACCGGGCCGATGGCCTTCCACTCGGACTGCAGGGCCTTCATGGCGTTGGAGGTGGCCTCCCAGTCGGTGGAGCTGGAGAGCTCCTCCGCCCGCGCGCATAGCGCCTCCTTGGCCTTCAGGTTCTCGCCCCGCTTTGCGTCCTCCTGCTTCTGCCAGGCCTTGCGGCGGTCGAAGAAGTGATCGCAGGCGGTGCGGAAGCGCCTCCAGATGGCGTCGGACTCCTTTCTCGGGACGGGACCGATGGCCTTCCACTGCTCTTGCAGGGCCTTGATGCGATCCGTCGTGGCGACGAACTCCTCGCTGTCCTTGAGGGTCTCGACCTCGGCGCAGAGGGCCAGCTTCTGCTCGAGGCAGGCCTGCCGTTCGGCGTCCTGCGCCTGGAAGAAGGGCTCGCAGCGGGCGTGGGCCTCGTCGCAGGCCGCCTTGAAGCGGGTCCAGAGCTCCTCTTGGCGCTCCCTGGAGGCGGGGCCTGACTTCTTCCACTCCGCCTGGACGCGGCGCAGACGGCTCGCCACCTCCGGGAGAGCCTCCACTTCCTTGAGGGCCTCCGCCTCGGCGACGAGCTTCTCCTGCTGGGAGCCGGCGTTCCAGCGCTTCCAATCCTCCTGCTCGCGCAGCTCCCGCAGCCGGGTGGCCAGCGCCTCCCTCGCGGTCTCCAGGCGTGGCCTCAGGGCGTTCCACTCCTCCTTGCCAGGCAGGGCCCCTGGCTTCTTCAAGGTGTCCTTGACGTCCTTGAGGAGGCGATCCACCTGAGCCAGGCTGCCGTCCTGCAAGGCCCCCTCTGCCTTGGAGGCCAGGCGCTCGATCCTCTGGAGGTTCCGCCTGCGCTCCTCCTCCCTCGCCAGCCGTTCGTTGGCCTCCAGCTCCTCGAAGCGGGCCTCGATTGCCTTGAAGCGCGCCGAGATGGCCGGATCCTTGCCAAAGGACTTCTCCAGGCGAGCGATGGCCCTGCGGTGCCCCTGGAGGTCCCGCTGGATCTCGGAGAGCCTGTCCTTCTGGAGAGAGAGCTCCGCAGCCGCGAGCACGGCTTCGAAGGCAGCGCTCCGCTCCTCGGCCGAGGCGGCCGCCTCCCGCTTGGAGGACCAGCGCTTGATCGCCGCCTCGAGCTTCTTCGCTAGCTCGCCCTGCCTCGTCTCTGGAGGGGGTCCCAGGGAGTCCCACTCCGAGACCAGCGCCGAGAGGGCCTCGTCCGAGGCATCGGCGGGCAGCTCGAGGATGCGCGCGAGGATTCCCTCCCGCTTCTCGCGATCCGCGCGCTCGCCCTCCCGCTCGGTCTCGCGGCGGGCGAGGTCCGCCTGCCGCTGGGAGCGGGCCGCAACCGCGTGTTCCCGCCTGAGGCCGAAGCCCTTGCACGCGGTGTCGAAGCGCTCCCTGAGCTTCGCGTCGGGCTCGTCGAGGCCCGCGGCCAGCTCGTTCCACCTCGACTCCGCCTCGGCGAGATGGGCGGCGGTGCCGTCCCAGTCCGTGGAGTTGGCCAGGGCCTCGGCCTCGCGGCAGAGCTGCGCGAGCTGAGCGTGCAGCTTCTTCTGGGCGATGGCAGTGGAGCCTTCGCTGCCTGCGGCCTCCTGCGCGCCGTCGAGCTGTCGCCTGGCCCTGGTCCGGATGGCCTTGACCTTAGCCCGTTGGGCGATGAGCTTGAGGCTCTCGGCGTCCTCGATGCGGTCGAGGGCAGCCTGGGCGATCTCCTTGCGGGGCTCCTCCAGCACGAGCCCTCGCAGGATGGCGACGTCGGAGAGCTTCTCGAGAGCGGCCAGGGCGATCTCCCGGCTCTTGGCCGACTTGACCACCTCGCAGAGGCAACGTTGGTCCTCGAGGCGCTCGAGGGCCAGGCGCTGGATTTGGGGCAGGGAGCTCCTGCGCACCACCTCCATGAGGGCCTCGCTGCCGGCGACCCGGACGAGGGCCTTCTCCGCCCGCGTCTCGTCCTGGGCCTGGGTAGCCCCGAGCATCCACAGGCTGTCGGCCCGGGAGCGGGCCAGGGCCGCCGTCGCTTTGTCGGGGAGCTGCGCGGCCAGGCCCTCCAGGATCTCGGGATCCTCGATCCGCCCCAGGGCGAGGGCCCTGATCTCCGGGTCCGGATCCTGCCCGGCCACCTCGGAGAGGGTGCCAGCCTGGGTCGAGTCCATCGCCTTGACGGCGGCGGCGCGCACCCGCTTGTTGCTGTGCTTCCAGTTTGGTCTGAAAAGATCTGCGATACCCATTGGTAGTGCTCCAGGCCTGCGAATCTATTCGGTTGCCTGTCGCTAAACAAGGAGGATTTGCTGGTGGCGGCAAAGTTGGATCCCGGCTTCGCAGCCGAGGAGGATTTGCGGGTGGAACCGCCCAATGGCTGGTCAGGTGAGCCTCATCGTGTCAACATCCACAGCGCCCGAGGGCTATCCCCATGTACGCACCCGGTCCCAAACGCGAGCTGACATTAGGAGAGAAGTGGACCGCAATCGGGTTCATGCTCCTCATCCTTCTCCTTTTCGCAGCCGAGATCCTGCGGGACTTCCACCCGGTAAAGCTGAGCATCCTTTTCGTGGCCATCTGGCACGTACCGCTCCTGGCGCTCCACGAGGCGGCCCACGCCCTGGCCGCCCGCTGGCTCGGCTGGGGCGTGCGGCGGGTAGTGATCGGGTTCGGCCGGCCCCTGCACAAGGGCCGGGTAAGGGAGGTGGACGTGGAGATCAGGCTGGCGCCCGTGCTCGGCTTCACCGTGGTCTATCCGCGGAGCGAGCGCCTCCCGCGCACCAAGCATCTCCTCGTGTACTTTGCCGGGCCTGCATCGGCCCTGCTGGTGCTCGGCGCGGTGATCCTGCTGGTGGGCTGGGACGACCTGATAACCTCCTCGGACAGCGTGGGGGTGATCCTGGTGCAGAGCCTGGCCATCGCCGCCACTGTGGACGCCATCACGAACCTCATCCCCATGATCACCCCCGGGCCGGAGGGGGACTTCGCCCCGACCGATGGCATGGGCATGATCCTGGCGCTCAGGCGGCCGAGGATCTGGTACCGGCAGCAGATCGCCAGGTGGCGCCAGGTGGAGGCCGGGATAATGCGGGAGCCAACGGATGGTCTGTAGAACATTTGGGAGCCAGAACAGTACTAGGTTGGACTGGCTTATGCCGGGAGTCGGTCATCATCATTCGGTCGTCATCATAAGGAGGATGCCATGAAGACAGGTTCCTTGGCTGGGGTGCGCGTGGGCAGGCCCATGTGCCTTGGGCG
>JAVEWA010000021.1:0-24767 GCA_034004785.1 Polyangia bacterium | reverse complement strand
CACGACCCCCCTAAATGAGGAGGAGCCTCCCGCGCCGCAGCGCAGGGTTACCGCGGCGCGAAACGCGGCCATCGAGAGACCCCTTGAGCCGTCCGCCAAAAGGCGGACCGCCGAGATGGTCGCCATGGCGTCGGATTTCTTCGAGAAGAAGTCACCTCCCTTGCTGAGCGATGGCGAGGCTCCCAGCAAGCTGTCACACGGCTCGGTCTCTGCTGGAGAGCTGAGGCCGAGAGCGGTCATTCGGAAGCCCATCACCGAACCGGCGATCATCATCGATGCTGATCTGGCCGCCGAGATAGAGGAGCTGGAGTCCCTTCGCCGCACCAGGGAGGAGGCGATGCGCCCCCCCCCGGGCAGACCCCTCCCTCACAAGGTCTTCAAGGTCATGGCGGAGGCCCCGGATGGTCCCTGGCCCCAGGCAGTGCGGCGTCGCTACGTGTCGGTCTGGCCAAACCCACCCGATGAAGCTCTGAAGGAGGTCCTCCTCCTCCAGCTCGGGCAGGTGCAGACCGAGCTTGCCGGGTTCTCAGGGACCAGACGAGTGGTGATCATCGCCTTTGATCACGCCTTCGACGGGCTCCCTGATCGTCCCCCCATAGGTCTTTGCACCTGGGCCACGGAGGGCGGCCAGGATCCCGCGCCCATCTGCCTACTCGGCGAGGACGCGAGCAGGGCCTGGCTGACGATGAGCTCCGTGCAGCCCGCCGCCTCCGGAAGCAAGGACCCCGCTCGCACTGCCATCGTGTCCATCCCTGGCCCCGAGCTCACGAGGAGCTGGGCCGAGGACACCCAGCGAGTGCTGCCCCTTGGGAAAAACTCTGGTGCTGTCACGGTCAAGCAATCCGGAGATCTTCCAGGCGCACCGCAGCCTGCCCATCAAGGTGCGGGACCCTCTTCCATTCCTGTGCCGCCTCAAGCTGCCAACCATCCGTCTCCCGAGACCGGCGCGGTTATCCAGCGCCAGCTTGCTCCCGACACACCTGGGCAGACCTTCCCAGCGCCATCACCGGTTGCCTATCCGCCCGAGCTCAGGATCCCTGTGTATCAGGGTAACCCTCCAGCGCCACCTCCAGCGCCACCTCCCTCGTATCTGGATCCCCACTGGGGAAGCCAGGCCCCGCAAGCCTCAGTGCCGGTCCAGGCTGCGCCGTCCCAGGCCTGTCGGCAGGGAACCCCCGCGTCTAATGCACCGCTCGCTTCTCAACCCGCCGCTGGCCACGACCTGGCAGCGCACACCTTCGAGCGAATGCAGGCGCTCTTCTACATGACCGATAGAGGCTATGCCTTGGCCTTCTGCTTGGACACAGCCCTCGGCTTGATCCCCTCCCAGGCAGGCGCAATCCTGCTCTACGACCCGGCCCCACGAGAGCTCTACCTGGCTGCGGCGCGGGGGCCTGGAGACGCGAGCCCCATCGGCCACAGGCTGCCAGTCCACGAAGGCCTCGCTGGCTTCTGTGCCATGGAGGGATTGCCGCTGGCTCTTTCCTACATGGATCAAGACCAGCGGCTCCAGTCCGCCCTGTCCGGGCCCTACGGGCTCTCCGTTCACAGCATCCTGGGGGCTCCAATCCAGTTCGAGGGGCGATTTTGGGGTGTGATCGAGCTTGTGAACCGCCTGCCGGAAGGCCCCTACCTCGCCGAAGAGGTTAACGCACTGGCCTACATCGGACGCCAGCTTGCCGAGCGGCTCGCAACAGCGCTCGGCGGGTGAATGGGCCGGCCAGGCTCGTCTCGGACCTCTGCTATAAAAAGTGCTGCTCTACCCTATTGGCTAGCCAATCGGCCCCAGCCCGTGCATGGCGTGGCGAAAAACCACCACAGGGCCCACTGGCTTCGCCTTGCCGGGCTTGGCCTTGCGAGGATCTATCAGCTGCAGCTCGAACTCGTACTTGCCGAACCAGCCCACGAAACCAGTAAGCACCGCGCCGTCACGCAGCACTACCCGCGTGGGGATGCGATCCCGGTGGTGGGCAAAGAGGATCCTCTTGGAGGAGCGGAAACGATCCCGGTAAGACGTGGACGGGCCCAGCCCAAGGCCCGCGACACCAGCATCCATCCCCATGAGCCGAACGACCTCTGGGGCGACTAGTTCTGGGGAAACCAGGCGTAGATCGTGCTTTAGGAGCCTGCGCTCCTCCAGGGCTCCCTCCGGGGCGAGCACCACCTCGTACTTCTCGATGGCAGTTACTCGCGCCGGCCAGGGCTCTTCGCCGAACACGAAGAAGCACGCCTGCTGCCCAGAGGCGCGTAGGTCCAGCAGGACGCTCCGATCGGGCTGCCAGTACTCACACTCGTGCATTCCCTTCATCAGGAGGGCTTCATCAAGGGTGCTCTTGCCGTCCACGATCGCCATGGCCGCCGACCTGGACAGGCCGTGGGCCCGCGTGAGCCGATCCGCCTTGTCGCCCCTCATCAGCCGATGCAGCGCTTCGTTGATGGTGCAAGCCCCCGAAGCAACCTCCTTGGCCATGTCCAGGGGCAAGCCCGACCGCTTGGCTATCTCGGCGGCCTTGGCTGCCACAGGGTCTGGTGGCGCGCTGTCTTTCTTTCTCGAACCAGGGCCGATAGCTGCCTTGGGGCGACTCTCCCTCCCGAGCCGAAACCCTGCCTCGCGTCTCTTGGAGCCCTGCCCCCGGGCAATGCTCTCCTCCGAGCGCTTCTCGGCATCAGTGGTCCCTCGGCTGACTTCAAGTGACCCAGGTCGCTCGGGAGCGCTTCGACCCGCGACCCGGTCCGATGAGACCTTTTCTCCCGGCACGGACCCAGTAACCTTGCTGCCGTCGTCACTCATGCCGCGAGGATAGCCCAACCTAGAAGAGGGTCAAGCGCTGGGGCCCGGCACATCCAAGGCCTCCTCCACACCGACGGCTCAGGGTTTCCCGGGGCCTCCAACAGGGTCCAGGATGAGGGACGCCCCTCCCATTGGGAGACGATCTGCCCCTATCACGGCAACACATCGATCCAATCCGAACCTGACTCCGAAGTCTGCCTCCACCCGCCTGGCTCTCGCCCGCAAGGTCTCCCGATCGAGCTTCAAATCCGTCCTTGCAGAGGCAAGGAGCAGCGAGTTCCTCGAGCCGAAACTATGTAGCGGCATCCGCAGCACGGTTGGAAATGCGGTCGACAGGGTCTTCACGAGCGAGGCATAGACCCTGCGACTGTGGACGAGGACGTTCACGGCCAGCAGACCACCAGGAGCGAGCTTCTGCCTGACAATCCTGAAGAACTCCTGTGACGCAAGGGTCTTGGGAACGGCGGCGTCGGCGTTGAAAGCGTCGATGATGACGAGATCGTAGGGCACCACGGCCTGCTCGATGAAGCGGCGGCCATCCATGGCATAGCTCCTATAGCCAGGGGTGTCTTTCACACCGAAAAAAGCCCGGGCCACGGCCACCACCACGGGGTCGATCTCCACCGAGTGGAACACCCAATTCGGTCGCTTCTCATGGAAGAAGCGTGTAATGGCGCCACCGCCGAGACCGATCATGGCCACGCGCCGGATCTCCTGGCCTCCCCGTCCAAGCAGGCCGAAACCAGCGAGCAAGCACTTCTGGTAGGGTGAAATCAGGCGAGCAGGTCTATCGAGGTCCAGGCGGGTATGCACTATGTCCATCCTGCGACCAAGGTATAGGGACCGCACCCGGCCCCGCTGCTTGACGTGCACCTTTCCGTTCCACTTGCTCGGATAGGAAACCATCCCTCCCCCTCGCAGACGGCGAGGGGCGTCCTCGGGGATGATCGCCTCCGGGCCGAGCGCGCTCGCGGGCGGGTCACTGGGGGCTACTGCAGAGGCCTGGGACGCAAGGGCGTCTTGCGCACTGAGTGGAGCAGCAGCCTCCTTGCCCAAGGCCGGGCCCGAGTGCTGGGCTAGAAACAGAACCGGGATCAGCAGAGGGGAACGCATTTTACACCCTCGCCTGGAAGAGAGTCGCCTAGTATAGATGGGAGTTACCGGTTGCCGCCATGGATTCTCTACACTAACCCCCGAGTCCAGCCTCCATCCACCGCCAGGGTGACGCCGTTTACATATCCAGACAGGGGCGAGCCGAGGAAGACCACGGCGCGGGCAACCTCCTCTGGCGCCCCCAGGCGGCCCGCGGGAATGCTGGCGGTCCAGCCCGAGCGCACTTCATCAACCCCGACGCCCCTGGCGAAGGCCAGACTCTGGGCTAGCTCACCGAGCCGCTCGGTGGCGGTGAAGCCAGGCGCCACGCAGTTGGCTGTGATCCCGTCCGCCGCCGACTCCAGGACTATGGTCCGGCAGAGCGCGGTTACCGCGCTCCTGAGGCTGTTCGACAGCACCATGCGCTCGAGTGGCTGCTTCACCGACAGCGAGGTGACAAAGACGATGCGGCCGAACTTGCGCGCCCTCATCCCAGGCAAGACCGCTCGTGAGAGCCTCACCGCCGAGAGCAGGGTCAGCTCGAAGGCAGCCTGCCACTGTCGGTCGCTGACAGAATCGAAGGGCAGAGAGGGGGGACCGCCCGCGTTCACGACGAGGGTGTCCGGAGGCCCGAGGCGTTCCGTGGCCTCGGCGACAAAACCCTCGCACCCCTCGGCTGTGGAGACATCTGCCCGGATGGCGACCGCTCCTATTTCCCTTGATGCCGCATCCAGGTCCGACTGGCTGCGACCGCAGAGGGCCACCCGGGCCCCCTCCGCCGCGAAGAGCCTCGCTGCGGCCAGCCCAATACCGCGGCTGCCAGCGGCCACCAGCACGTTTCTCCCGGTGAGTTCGAGATCCATCGGGTCACTCCATGGCAGGCTTGTCTGCGGCTGCGCCCCCTGGACCATCCTGCCTATCGTCCTTCCCCTCGGGGCCGTCTTTCCTCTCCAGTAGATCCAGGGTTTTCTGCCGCATTCGCTCCTTGTAGGCCTCGTCCAGGCGCTTGACCTCCGCAGGAGGCGCCAGCTTGCGTGCGTAGCGCAAGAAGGGCACCTCGTGGTCCACCTTGTGCCGGACCCTCAAGATGGTCCCAGGGAACTGCTCGTCAGCGTAACGGCTCACCCAACCATCGGGCACGTGGGGCGCTGTCCAGTCGTAAAGCCACTTGGCGTCCTTGGGGGACAGGTTGATGCAACCGTGGCTGCGGCGGTTGCCCCAGTCAGAGTGCCAGTAGGCTCCATGCAGCGCCTGTCCGAGGTAGAAGAACTGGGCCCAGGGCACGTCGTCCACGCGGTATCGCTCGCTTCCCGCCATGGAAGCCGTCATGTCTGTCTGGGCCTTCTTCCACCAGAGACGGAAGATGCCGTACTTCGTAGGATACTTCTTGTCGCCAGTGGAGACCATCGTGGCATAGACCGCTTCGGTCCCCTCCCAGGCCACCAGGGACTGGTGATCAATGATGATCTCGATCCACTTCTCACAGGGCTTGATGCCAGGCGGAGGCTCGGTAGGCCAAGCAGAGATCACTCGCCTACCAGGGATCCAGCGGCCGGGACCAATTCGATAGTAGAGCGCCTTGTCCACCCGCTTGGACTCGAGGATCTCGTGGATGGAGTGGTGTGGAACCCGCCCCACCTCCTTCCCCTCGGGTGCGTCGTACACAGGACCACCCTGGCTCTTGGCGCGAACTATCGCCACCGGGACGTCGAAATCTGCCTTACGCAGATCCACGCCGCCATAGGGTGATGGAGTGTGCCGGAAGAGCTTCTCCGCTGGGATGAGGTAGTTCTTGGAGTTCTGCCAGTAGAGCTTGCCCCCGATGGTTACGTTCTTCTGCCAGCGAACTATGTAGCCAGCCTCGATCTTGCCGGAGGGCTGGTTGTTCTCCACCGCCTTGCGGTTGGGGTACTCCTCGGCCCCTCCCTTGCGCACCCAGCCGTACCGGCTTGGCAATATGGCCCCAGCCGGCATTATCGGTTGCTGCCGGAGAAGCGACGCCCTCCGGTCAGGTTCCAGAAAATCGCCGCAAACCCAGCCCCTGGGCGCCACTCGCATCCAGTACTTCTGGCAACCGTCTCGGCCAGTCACGTAGGCCCTGAGTGGAAGGCGAGAATCCAGCTTGATTTCACCCTCAGGGTCGGCGTCCTTGTTCGGCTTGCGCCGAACCACCAGCTTCTTGGTCGCCTTGAGGGTGCGGGCCCACTTGGGAAGGATATCTCTCACATTGGGAGCGTCGGGCGGATCCGGCTCGTCGGCCTCGGGCGGATCCGGCTGGCATTTCCTCGGGGGCCTCCGGCTCACGTGATCCCTGGGCCGCCCGTCTCCCTCGCCGCTCTGGCTCGCGGAAGGCCTGGCGTCCGAGGCGCTCGACGAGCCCTTCGGGCCATCGCCCTTCTTGGAGCACGACGCCGCAAAACCTGGAGCCAACAAAAAGAGTGTGATTATCCAAGCAGAACGTCTCATTGTTCCGGCAGTATAGGCGATTCCCCGCTGCTTGTCAGGGCCTCAGCCCAGCCCTGCGCTGGCCGGCCAATTCTCGCCGCCGCAAGGTCGGCCAATCACCTTTTGCGAAGTGGAGCCCCAGAGCCTTCCCTTCCCGAGGATCCCGATCCTGACATGCCTGTCAGGATTGCTGGCCGAGGCGCTGATCCGCACCTGGGGGTTTCCCTCCAGCTCAGACCCGATTTGGCGACAAATATGCTGTTTTTACAATTGGTTAACTCGCAACGCCCTCGTCTGGCAAGCCCGTTGCAATGCTGGAGACCAAGCGGCGACTGCCCACGGCCAAAGGAGGCCACCATGAGAAGCTTCAGTCTCGCACTAATCTCAAGTCTGACTCTTTGCACGGCTGCCCACGCACAGGTCGCGCCTCCCACTGGCCAGGGTCATGGACAGGTTCAGGCTGCCCCAGGGGGAAGCGCGAGAGTGCGAGTGGATCGTAACGGGGTCCTGGTAGAGGTGGGTGAGCAACCAGGCTGCCTGACCGTGCAGCTATGCCCCGGCCAGAGGGCCCCGGCGGCAGCGCCACCGGCTCCGCCTCCCGCCCAAGTGGCCCCACCGCCTCCACCTGCACCCCCTCCCCCGCCACCGGCGGCTCCAAAGGACGATATGGCTCCCGCTCCTGCTCCCTATCCGTTCCCCGCGATGGCGCCGCAAGTGGTTCCCCAGGTGGCGCATCCCGCCGGAAGAGATCGACCACATCTCCTCGACCCCGCCAACACCCGCCTGGGAATAATGGGCACGGCAGAGGTGCTGGGCCATGGACAATGGCAGGTCAACACGAGGGGCCTCGCGGCCTTGCTGGAGCTCTCCGTAGGCCTTGGCAACAGGTTCGAGCTGGGGGTGAAGACGAGCCCGGTGACCTGGTTCCTTCCCGATCTGAGGTTCAAGGACGCCCTTTGGGCGGCCGAGATAAAGGCACAGATCTGGCGGAGCCCCCTCTTCCACCTCACTGCAGAGTTCTCCTACTTCCACGTTGCGGGCTTCCACGGCGTAAGGCCCGGGCTGTCCATGAAGATCGGCGGCGACAGGGTGGCCTTCCACGCGAGCGTGGGCACCCTGCTCATCATCGGGCCCACCATGCAGAAAGACACCTGCATGGGGCCGACGAGCTACGACCAAGAGTCTGGGGACTACCAGGAGACCTACGGCGGCTGCGCTTCCAGTCATGACGACTCGCGCGCGGTGCTCCCAATCGCACACGCCTCCCTCGGCTTGGAAGTTCGGTTCTGGCGCCACGGGAAGTTCTTCCTGGAGGGGCTGGCCGCAGGTGGCCCTGGTCTCCCCGGCATGGCCTCCATCGTCCCAGGCGTTCGCTTCCACGGCTCGAACTTCGCCGCCGACCTGGGCCTCGGAGTGCTCACCATGGGCGGCGAGGCCAACATCCCCATGCCAGTGCTGAACTTCTCCTATCGCTGGTAGCTGCCACGCCCTCGCGCCTCCTCACCTCAGCCCACGAACAACTGGTAATTACTCACACTGTTCTACCCTGCCCGCCCCCTGCCCGGGCGCACATCTCTCGACTCCACTCGCGCCTGCGGCCGGGATCCAGCCCGCTTCTACTTCCCCCGTGACACGCCCCCGCCTTTCCCGTATCCTTGACCCACTTTTTTCAAGGAGGTCTGCCCTATGCGTACCCAGCTTCTATCGGCCTTGATCATTCTGTCTAGCTTGGCTGGATGCAGCTCCGATCCCCTCAAGTATCGGGTCGAGGAGAAACACATCAACTCCCTGCCCGTGGACAAGCTCCAGGAGGCGAGGGGTATCAAAGAGAAGGTGGACGCCGCCAAGCAGAAGTGGGAGGTAGCCAAGCTCAAGCAGAAGCTCGTTGAGGCCGACTTCGAGGCGGCCAAGCGCTTCGCCGAGGCAGCCGAGTACCAGCTACAGTCAGTGAAGGAGAAAGTGGCGCTCGAAAACAAGGGCGTACCCATGGGGATCTCCGCGGGGGCTCTGGAAGAGGCCACCAATGACTTGGACCTCGCCAAGAAGAACCTCAAGTACCGCAAGCTCCTGTCCGAGCTCTTCGAGAAGCGGGTGGAGCACTTCTTCATGGACTACCACTCCCTGAGGGCGCAGTACTTCGAGTCCGTTGCCATGACGATGGTGGCTGCGGGTCACGAGCAGGCCAAGGACATCAAGAAGAGCGACTATGTGCGGCAGTCGGCCGAGCGCAAGACGATGGTGGCAGAGACGCTGGAGGCGGTCGAGAAGAGCGAGGCTTCCATCAAGGAGCTCGGCGCAGAGCTCAAGGACGCCTGGGTGCCGCGCCTCTCCTGCAAGCCGGACGCCTCCAAGTGTCCCGAGTGCAAGTGCCCCGAGTGCAAGTGCCCAGCCTGTCAGTGCCCGAAGTGCCCTGAGAACAAGACCCCTGCCGCGCCGGCAAAGGGTTCGGGTGACGCGGCTGGGGCGCCCCCACCTCGCGACAGACCAACCCCCTAGCTATCTTCAGGGACACTCTCCAATCGGGTCCTCGGGGCTCCGCCCCAAGGACGCCGTAGCCATGGGCCCAACGGCCAATACCAATCATAAGGAGGTCAGTGCAATGATACGCCGTGCGAGGATCCTATTCGTCGCGCTCCTCGGCCTTGGCATCTTAACCGGGGCAGGCTGCAAGAAGAAGGACCATGACGAGCACTGGACGGGGTCGGCCACCGGGAGCTCCAAAACTGCTGACACCAAGGCTCTGCAGGAAGGCATGGCCGGCCAGGAACCCATGGATACGGCGCGGGCCGAGGGACACACGAGCAGCGACACCACTAGGCCTGCTGGCTCTGATGGACCCGAGTCCATGGCCGCCGCCGGCCCTGGCCCGGTTTCCACCACGGGGCAGAACCCGAAGGTGGCCATCCGCACCTCGGCGGGCGACTTTCTTCTCGAGCTCGACCCGAAGAGCGCCCCCGTGACGGTCAAGAACTTCCTGCGCTACGTGGACGAGAAGTTCTACGACGGTACCATCTTTCACCGCGTGATGGTGGACTTCATGATCCAGGGCGGCGGTTTCGGTGAAGACCTGCAACAGAAGCAGACCCACGAACCAATCAAGAACGAAGCTGACAACGGCCTCAAGAACCTCCGTGGAACCGTCGCAATGGCACGGACCCAGGTGGTTGACTCGGCCACGGCGCAGTTCTTTATCAACGTGAAGGACAACCCGGCGCTCGACCACCGCGGCCCGGGTCCCGGCTTCGGCTACGCTGTGTTCGGCAAGGTCGTGGAGGGCATGGAGGTCGTGGACAAGATCCGCCAGGTCAACGTGCAAGCCAGGGGCATGATGTTCCAGCACCTCCCCGCCACCCCAGTGATCATCAGGACCGTGCGTCGCGTGCCGTGAGCTGGGCGTCCTGGCCTCGGGGTTCTGGCTTGAAAGAGCCGGGATCGGGCACTGGCCCGCGTCATGTTCCAGTCTCGGTCTACCGCGGCGGTTTTCCGGCCGGAAGGGAACCTGACTGGCCAAGGGTTGTCAGGTCTGGTGTCGAGGTGCTCATCGGCCCAGACTGCGCTATCCTTGGCCCAAGGAGCGTTCGATGTCCCGAACCCGCTATGCCTTATTTCATCTTTTTGCGGTCTTTATGCTCTGTGCCATGACGCTCCTCGGTGGCTGCCCCAAGCCTGTTCCCGGTCATGGAACGGCACCCAAGACCAGGGCGGCCTCGGGGGAGGTTCGCATCACCATGGACCCAATCCAGATCGTGGCAACAAGAGAGGGGGAGCGCTTCCGCACCGAGGCCTTCTCGGCGGAGGATCTTTTTCACAGCGGCTTCGGAGCGCAGCGGAGGAAGGACTGCGCCTCTGCCGTTCGGTCCTATCGGAGGCTCCTCGGCTTCTTCCCCTCCTCGCCCTACGGAGCTGCCGCCCACTACAACTTGGGTCTGTGCCTGCAGCATCTGGGAGACAACCAAGCGGCTGGCGCTCACTTCGAGGCGGCAGCCAAGGCCGTGGACAAGCCCTCGGAGCAGATCCTGGCCCTTGGGGCGGCGGGGGTCAACTATGCGGACGCGGGCAGGTGGCGGGACTCTCTACGGGCATTCGATGTCCTTCGTAACCGGAAAGACCTTTCCACGGCCCAGCGCATCGAAGCCCAGACGCGCTACGGCTTCGCATGGTTCAAGCTCCGGAGCTTCTCCCAGGCCTCGGAGGCCTTCCGCAACGCACTGCGGATATACCGTGAAAACCGAACCGAAGAGCGACTGCCAACGCTCTTCTACGTCGCAATGTCAGCCTATCACCTGGCGGCCATCTACCACGAGAAGTTCAAGGAGACCCCATTGAGGATGCCTGTACCCCAGATGCAACAGGACGTGGAGGAGATGGCCACCTGGATGTACAAGGCACAGCGAGGCTACTGGGACGTCGTGAAGCACAAGAACCACTTCTGGTCCATGGCAGCGGTCTTCCAGGTGGGCTCGCTCTACGCCGAGTTCCGTGATGCTCTCCTCCACGCGCCCCAGCCACAGTTTCACGACGTCCGCTACTTCGACAAGACCCTGGGGCGATACGAGATGATCCGGAGCGCGGAGCAGCGCGAGGAGTACTACGCCCAGCTGCGCCAGAAGACCCGCATCCTCCTTCAGCACGCGTTGACCGTATACCGCAAGGGGCTCGTAACGGCGGAGCGCATAGGCGCAAGGAACGAGTGGGTCGATCGAATGCAGCGTGAATACGACGACACCAAACGACGTTTCGAAAATGATCCCGACGCGGGGGCCCCCAAGCGGGGCAGCTCGGACCGGCGTCCTCCCGAGCGGGATCCGCTCCTGCCGGAGGCACTCGACCCGGCGCGGTATCGCCCGATGGCAGTGGAGCTATAGTCTGCTCCTCTCTGCGATGGCGCCTATCGGATGTACCCAATCCTCGTCTCGACGCCAGTGAGTCACCCGCTAGCACCCATCGCGCCAACCGGTTCTCGGGGTGAGGAAGTACACTGCCCCACCTCGGTGCTCTTCCACTAGCTCCCCTGCCTCTACGAGGCGTTTCACCTCGGCGTCCAGACAATCCCGTGGCACCGCCAGCGAAGCAGCCAAGGACTCGACTGTCTCCGGCCTGCGTTCCAGCACGGACATGAGCCTGGCTCGAATGGAATCATCAACAAGTGGGCGTCGGGCGGGGCGAGGCGGTCCTTGTCGGAAGCCTGCAACAGCCTGGGCACGAGACCCGAAGCGGACAAGAGCCCGCGAGAGAGTTTCGGCCGAGGCAGGACCAAGGCGGCGATCCGTGCCTGGACGTACAGCGGTGTTGAGCTGAACCCGATGCGGATCAATCCTCTCGATTGCCTCTGCCAAAGCGTCGAGCTCCTCGTCTGAGTCGTTCACCCCCTCGGCCAGGAGAACCTCTAGCCAGATCTCGGCGCTCACCTCCCTCCGGAGCTTGACCAGGCCCTCGACCAACCCAGCTACCGACAGCGATGGATGTGGACGGTTGAAAGAACGGAATGTCTCCTCCCTGGCTGTGTCGAGGGAGGGGCAAATCACGGAAAGCGGGGCCAGCTCCGCCCGCAGGACAGGATCTCGGAGCATGGTGCCGTTGGTCAGGAGGGCGATGGGAACTGGAGAGTGAGCCGCCAGCCAGGCTGCCACCGCCCCCAGATCCCTGTGAAGGGTCGGCTCGCCGCTTCCAGAGAAGGTCAGGAAGTCCGCCGCGCTCTTGCCGCCGTCACCCTCCGACTCCAGCCAAGCATCGAGCTCGGCTAGCACGTCCGTCGTTGGCACCCAGTCGCTCCGCTCCACAGTAAGTACAGTAGTTTGGCCACATTCGCAGTAGCGGCAGTCCAGGCTGCAAACCTTGTGTGGCACAAGGTCAATTCCCAGCGATCTCCCAAGACGGCGAGAGGGTACTGGGCCGAAGATGCAGGAATATTTCCTTGGCATTGAGTTTTTCATGGGTTCGCCATCAACTATGAATAGCCCTACTAAGCCGCCAGTCGAGCCACCCCATCACCCTAATCACCCCTCATGGGCCCATCACCGAGCATTGTCTGACGGAGACGCCGAATATCCGCGGGCCGGATCCGGCAACAGCCTCCCAGGAGCAGTGCTCCCTCATCACGCCACATGGGAGCATATTGGGATATGTCGCTATCATTCACGTCCCCTGGGACGAAAGCCCGCACGCCAGGATCCCAGGTCTCTGCGCTGTTCGGGTATGCAATCAACGGTTTCCCTTTGGCAACACCCCGCGCGGCCCTCAGGAGCGACGATACGAAACGCGGTTTGACGCAATTCAACCCCACCGCGATCACCTGGGGAGAGTCGGCACAGAGGGCCACCGCCTCTTCGAAGAGCTCTCCCTGGGAGATATGTTCTCCGTCGCGGCAAGAGAAGCTCATCCAAGCCTTCAGCCTTGGCTCCTCAGCCAAGAGGCCGAGAAGCGCCTCTGCCTCCTCGATGCACGGTATGGTCTCGCAAGCCAACAAGTCCGCCCCTGCCTGAGCCAAGGTTTCCATGCGTTGGCGGTGCCAATCGGCCAGATTCTTAGAAGAAAGTCCATAGCGACCCACATACTCCGAGCCATCACCTTTCGCCGCCCCGTAGGGCCCGACCGATGCTGCCACCAGCGGCCGCACACGACCTCCTGAGGCGCTCGAATCAACTGTCGCTGACCGCAAACTCGAAATCCGTTCATTTCCCGCCTTGCCACTGGCGGGGGACTCGCATTCCTCCCAAATGGCATCACAGGCATCGCGGGCAAGGGACACGCTGCGCCTTAGCAGGTGGTCAACCGCGGATCGAGCCAATCCACGGGACTGAAAACCTTCGTAGGACACCTGGTAGCTCGCCGTCGTGACTACGTCCGCGCCAGCCTCCAGGTAGTCGATGTGCAGCTGCTTGATGGCCCCGGGATCGTCCACCAAGAGCCGCGCAGACCACAGATGGTCCCTCAGATCATGCCCACGAAAACCCAGCTCTGAACCGAGGCCCCCATCCAGGATGACCACGGGCTGCGCCGCGAGGAGAGTGGCAATGGGGTCTACTGTCATGAGCAGGCCTACATCCGAGGCAATGTGGTTCGTTGCCGCCGCAGCTGGTTGAAAAGCGCGGATGTGCCGAACCGAAGCATCTCTCTCATCTCTGATTCCATGTGAACGAGGCGCCGACGTGCGGCAGCGTCAAGCGGGGCATCGCTTCCACTCCTGGCATGCGCCTCTTGCGCAAGAGCCTCGAGCCCAGCGCACAGATCTCCTCCCACGAGGAGGCCCACACGGTTGGCAACACGACGTTCCTCCACTAGATAGCCTTCCAGGGCAACGGGAGCACGGTAGTGGTTGAAGAAGGCCACCTGCAGCGCCTCCATGGTTTGGTTGTCGAATAGATCGGGACAGAATCCTCTGTCCTGCAATCGTGAAACCATGGAGCTTTCTGCGCGCGCTCCCTCGGGCAACGGTATTCCGAACAGCATGGCGACCGAATCCAAGATCTCCTGTGCCCTCTCGATTGGTTCGCTCTCGAGAAGCAGCGCCCCTGATCTCACCAACTCCAGTGCCCGGCCGATGAGGAAACGCACCTGGCCTGTTGGCAGGACCATGATGTCGGGATCAAGCAACATGACAGGGGGGTGAGAGTAGATCAGCTCCACTGGGCGCCGCGGATCCCTGGCAAAGACGACCCCCACTGGGCCTGCCTCCAACGCACCGCGCAACTCGTCGCACAGTGTCACCAGCTCCGGGCTCCTCAGCTCGTCAACCTCCGGACCCAGAGCTGAAGGATCGAGCGGCTTGGCGATGCGTCCGAGCTGTGGGTGCAGGCCAGAGAGCAAGGTGCGCAGCGGCACCCTGGCTGCCTCGGTAACCGCGGGTCCGAAGATCGCCACGGACCGCTGCGGCGCCGCTCTTGTTGTCTCGTTTGGGACGGTGAACCCTGCGGCGCTTGCCGGGTCGAGGAACCGGGTGGCCGCCTCATGCAGGTCCGCTACTCCAGCCTCACCCACCCTGGAGATGAGTCGTATCAGCAGCCGTCGAATGCCAAGGTCTGCAGGGCGCTCATCAGCGAGCCGCTCGGCGGCCTCGGTCCACCTCGGCAGGCAGGCTCGTCCTAGCGCCGAGTCCGCCAGATCGAAGATGCGACGGATCCCAGAGGAGTCCATATCGGATACGTAGAGCCCCTGCGCAATCGGGGCGAGCACCTCGATCGCCTGGGTAGGTTCGACTTCTCCCACCAAGGGCTGGCGAATCAGGGCGGGCGATTCCTTGGCTGAATCACCGCCGCACAACAGAGCTGTCAGAGCAAGGCCGAGCATCGCCGATCCAATACGCGGATCGGCTCCGGTCTGATCCTCCACCGACAATACCTCGAGGAGCTGTGCGAATGCGCGCCGTGAATCCTCCCAGCGACCAAGCTGCGAGTAGTGGTCAGCGAGTCGCCTGAGAATATCTGGATCATGCGGCGCCAGGTCAGCCGCCTGCAGAAAGAGACGAGCGGCGGCCTCTGGCTCATGCAGATGATAAAGAAAGACCTCCCCCTCCTCATACAGAAGCCTCGCGCGTCTCTCTGGTCCAGGAGCGCGGACTGCCAGCTCTGCAAGGGTACCCGCCAGGGCATCCCAGCGGCCAAGCGCTCGTTGTGTCTCCGCTAAGCGCTCCAACACCGTCCTCTTATCCGGGTACTGCTTGGCAAGCGCAAGAAGCCCGCTCTCTGCCTGATCTCCCTGCCCCTGAGCCAACCGCAGCCTGGCGAGCTGCAGCCCGCAGGCCAGGGCTCTCTCGGACGGAGGGAGTATCTCGCACAATGTCGCCAGACAGGGCATGGCCTCCCCTACCCGTCCGTGGAGCAGATGCAGCCTGGTAATTGCCTCCAGGGCTCCCTGGTGGTCTGGCCTGGACGCCACGGCAATTGAATACTCGGCCACAGCGGCACCATCGTCACCAAGAGCCTCGGCAATCCGTCCACGCCTGAAGCTGTGCTCTCCATCATCGAGGGAGCCCTTGTGGGTGCCCATGCGTCCGTACAACTCCTGAGCGACCTTGAACTCTCCCTGCCTGAAAGCGATATCGGCTCTGGCATCGAGCGCGGCCAGATCGTCGGGTCGCAGCACGAGAAGTCTATCGAGAGTGTTCGCGGCCTCTTCCAGCTTGGCAAGCCTGTCACGCTGCAAGAGCGCCAGCGCTGTCAAGAGATCTAGTTCCTCCTCCCTGCTCGCAATCGACAACCGATGAACGATGAGCCTCTCCAGCTCATCGAACCTCTCTTCGATCTCCAGCCGACGGCGATGGTGTGCGAAGGCCACACGATCAGATGGATCAATCCTACAGAGCTCTTCTGCGAACTCATCTCCTCGAGCTTCTGCTCCGAGCGCGTCAGCAAGCCTCAACATCATTCGCAAGGCTCTGGATTGCGCCAGCGGTTCCTCCATGCCAATGCGACGCTTGTCTAATGCATTTAAGAGCTCTGCTTGCTTCTCCTTGCTCACTGCCATTTCAGCAAGTCTCTCGGCAGCTATCAGCGCCTTCTCTACGCCGCCACCATCAAGAACACTCATGGCCGCCAGCCAGGCGGCATCGCGGTCTTCAGCTTTCAGATGAAGTGCAGCAGCTCTCAACATCGTGTCGCATCTGGCTGCTTCATCCTTGATATGATTACATAGTTGTACTTCAAGACGAGCAGCCCTGCTCCAATCCTTCCGATGTATGTTCAGTCGTATCAATCTCCGCAGCAGAACGTCGTCGTTCCCTCCCTTGATTGAAAGCGCCTCATCCAGCGACTCGGCCGCTTCCTCCATCCTCCCGAAATGCAGTTCTAGCAGATCTGCTCGCCTCAAAAGCAGCTGCGCTCTTGCGTCGGTGGTTCCCTCCAGCTGCAGCTGCCTATCCAACAAGTCCAGTGAAGTTTCCCAATCTCCTCGTTCCAGGGCGAATTCGCGCAGCGCTGCCATCACTTCGGCGTTTTTCGGGTCTGCGCCTGCAGCCTCCTTGAGGCACCTGAGCGCCTCCCCCGATCTGTCCAGCATGTCTCGATATACGAGCCCTCGCCTGAACCACAGTCGAGCCCTACTGGAAGGATCCACCGTAAGAGCCAGCTCCCGACCCATGTTCTCAGCAAGCCGGTCCCAGTTCCCAGAGGCAGTATATAGGTGGCCAAGCTCCCTGATTGCCTCCAGATCCGTTGGCTCATGCCTGAGCGAAGCCTCGAGGTGGGATACTGCATCATCGTCTCGATCGAGCTGGCTACAGATGTTCGCGGCGAGCTTGTGTGCAGACGCGCGTATTTCCTGAGAATCCGCCTTCAAGGCCGATGCTACGTGCCAAAGCGCATCCTCGCACTCCCCCATTCCGAAGAGCAGGAATGCAAGTCGATAGTGGGCCAATGGGTGACTTGGCGACAGTTCGACAACGCGTCGATATGAGACCAGGGCATCAGCCTGTCTCTGCATTGGTCCCTCGTACAGCGAGCCCTGCTCCATCAATAGCTCGATCTGCTCATGCCCCTCAGCTGTGTTCAGTTCCTCTTCCAGAACTCTCAAGGCGTCTTCCATCATGCGAGCCTGTACGAACAGCTTCCTTGCCAGAGCGCCAAGCTTGCGTCTTTTTCTTGGTGAAAGGCGAAACAGAGCGAGGATGTTCCCAGCGGCCTCGCCCGGCTGACCAAGATGATCGGCCAGCACCCGCGCCCGTTTGACTACCAATCTCTGCCGAGCTGCAGAATCCTCCTGACGATCGGCCAACTCATCCAATAGACTAGCCAACTCAGCGAAGCGGCCACTCGACTCCATAAGCTCCGCCAGACGCTCGCCGCTGCGGATCGTGAGGGCGCCCCTTGCACGTGCCCGCTCGAAGGTTGCCAAAGCGAGATCCGGCCGCTCCAACTTCTCCATGTAGGCTCTCCCGAGGAGGGAGTAGAAGCCAGAGGCTGAATCAGCGTCCAGAACCATTGTGTGAAGCGCCTCTTCCAGAACCGCTACTAACTCGCCCCAGTTCCTCGAGGCAGCAAGGAAATCAACAAGTGCGCGCAGTCGTCCCACGTCTGCAGGAGCATCACGAAGAGCAACACGACGATAGAACAACGCCGTCTCGGGCTCCTCGAGTTTCAACTCTGCGATCGTCGCTAACTCGTCGGCGACCTCGGCCCTTCGCGGTCCGACCGTGGTCCTGTGTACAGTTTTCAGCTCCTCGAACAGGGGCCGCCAGCGTTCATGTCGCCTCAGAAGGGCGACCAGGCGCCACCTGATGGAGTCATCCCCGGGTGATGCATCAATTGACTCTTTGAACAGCGACTCGGCGAGCCCAGGGTCATTGAGCCGTTGCTCGCAAATCTCCGCCGCCTTCGTCAAGGTCACTGCTCGGTCCGCGCCTTCTTCCTGCGCCGCTCTCTCTTTCCACAAATCGAGAACCTCGCTGAACGCTTCCTCCTCCAGCAGAAGGTCTTCCAGACGTTTGCGAGTTAGAAGATCTTTCGGTCTTACCGAAATGGCGCGCCTGAGACAGGTCCGGGCTACTCCCTTCTCACCAACCGATATGGCGCCATCCGCAAGGCAGCAATTCACCTCAAAGGCGCGCTCCTGCGTCGGTCCGCCCAAGCTATCCAATCTACGCCCATAGTCGTTTACCATGGGCCACTCCGAGCGTGCTGCATGATACTCGACAAGTGCAGCCAACATCGATGGATCATCGCCACAGCTTGCGAGTCCCAACGCTAGATAGCTCGCGGCTCTGTCCGAATCCTCCAGGTCATCTCGCGCAACGGAAGCCATCTCCCGGAATGCAGCCTGCTGCCCGGATACATCGAGCACTGGCAACCGTCTCTTTAGAACCTCAATCACGCCCTCGTAATCACGACCCTGCCTGTAGAGTCGCATTGACTGGCAAAATGCAGCGTCGTTTCTTGGTTCAACAGAGACGGCCGCCAGCAACAGAGAACGCGCCTCGGGATCGGCAGCATCCTCTGCCAATCGTCGCGATGCTGCTTCAACGTAGGCTTCTGCCGCGAGAGAAGTATCGCCTCTGGCAGCGTAACGCTCCGCAGCTGCGGCGAGTTCGTCCACGGCGCGCCGCCGCTGTCCCGTAGCAAGAAGGGCCGCCGCAAGCTGCTGGCGAATCTCTGGAGACTGCGGCTCGCGGGCACGCAGATGCTCATATACCTTCAGGGCTTCTGCAAATGCTCCACGGACCTCGCACAACACCGCCAAACGCCTCAGCTCCGCTGCATCTGCAACTCCCAGATCCAGGATGGCCCTCAGCGCCTCTTCTTCTTGGCTCTTTTCATCTGTCACAGCAGAGAGGCGCGCCGCACGCCGCAGAGCCTGCGCCTTGTAATCAGCCATCTGGGTCTCTTCTGCGGCCTGCCTTGCGAAGCGCCTGGCCAGGGCTACGTCTCCATTCAGCTCTTCCTCTACTGTGCTCCTCTCCATGGACACCGAAGCCCTCTCCTCACGAGCGGATTCTGGGAGGAGGTCGTGAGCCGTTGCAAAAGCCATGCGCGCAGCTTCCAGGTCACTACGGTGCCAGGCCACTCGTCCCAGCTTTTGTTGCGCCATCACCAAGCCAGGCGCAGCTCTAACAGCATCCAAAAGAGCTGAAGTAGCTGCATCCCACTGATTCAGCTCCATCCGCAACTGACCTAGCTCGACAAGGGTGACAGAACGTTCCTGATCGTTCTTGGTCAAGCGCGCCAGCTCCTCCAGAGCACACGCTCTTCCATCCAAGTCGTTCGCTTCACGACATCGTCTCTCCACCTCGACAAGGCGAGACCACTTGTCATCCGGGCGCTCCAAGTTTGAAATCAGACGCCATAGGGTCCTGATTGCCGATGCCTGATCTCCCCTTCGATCAGCGATTTGTACGGCTCTCAACAACAGCTGCTCTGGTGACGCGCTCTCCTTTGCCAGTCGCAAGAGGGCATCCTCTGCCTGTTCCAAGTGACCCAGGCGCTCGCTCAACTCCGCCTCCAATGCGAGGGCATCACCGCTCATTGGCATTGATCCGGCGTTAGCCTCACGGCGAAGCAGTTTCAGCGCTCGCTCTGGGTCGTCGATGGTGTGTACACACAACCTGGCCGCTCGCATCAGCAGCTTCTGGCGTTCCTTAGGGTCTATCGCAGGTGAAAAAATAGCTGCCTCGAGATGCGACAAGTATCGTTCAGCTTCTCCTTTCTTGAGAAGGTACTCACCGTGACGCTCCAAGTCGGACAACCGGTCCGGTGCTGCGGAAAGAAGCACCCCGAGCCATCCTTGAGCATGCTCATCCTCCGGATTTATCTCCAAACGGTGATTCGCGATACGAGAGAGGACGTCCATCATCTCAGCTGCCGGCTCCCCTTCACGTAACCGCTTGGAGACTCGTTCTACTGAGGCTTGGGCGGAAAGCAGCAACACAGCCTCTACTTCCGCTTTTCGCTCACTTCTATCCGCACGAGCAAGGAGCTTCAGAGCTGCTTCCACGCAAAGCGGCTCTTCCTGAAGGACCGCCATCAGGCACCGCTCTGCGCGCCCCCCCTCTCCCGCTCTGTTCAGATAGTGTTCAGCAGCCTGGAGAAACAAGCTCTGCCTTCGTGGCAACTCGCGAGATCCAAGGGCGTCCTCCTCCAAGGTCCTGGCCAGCTCTCCATAACGCCCCATGGCCCCGAGCAAGTTTCGAATACTGTCCCTAAGACGACTTGACAGCTCATCCAGCTCATCGACGTGACCGCGCGGAGCAGGTGCATCTCGCAGCACCCTCAGAGCTTCGTCCAGCCGTCCAAGACGCTCGTACGCCTCGGAAAGTTTCAGAGAATCCAGCGTCTCGCTCCGCATGGACCCGAGACGCTCGAGCACCTCTGCCGCTTCGCCCCACCGCTCGTCGCTAGCGGCGCACTCCGCCCATCCCTGAAGCGCTCCAATGAGCGCAGGCCCCGACAGCAACGCCGAGGCGCTACGCCAAGCATTTCTCGCCAGCTCTCCGTCTGCAAGCGCATCGACACAAAGCGCCGCAATCTCCAGAAGCACACCACCAAGGTAGCCCCTCTGCTCTTCATCCTGTGGCTTTCTTGCAGAGAGCCTACGAGCCAGGCCGTTCAGAGTCTGAGAAGCCTCATGGAACTCTTTCCTTGCGGATTGCGTCTGTGCAAGCAGCAGGCGCGCCTCCAGGCTATCCGGATGCCTACCTAGGGCTTCGCTAGCACGACTGTTTGCACCATCGATGTCGCCAACGTACAGGAGAAGCTGCGCAGCCTCGCAGAGCTTACCTGCGGCGGCCTCCACACCATCGGATCCTTCTCCGAGCACCTCCGCTTGCCGCTCGATGGCCCACATCAGATCCGGTACAAGCCTGAGCCTCCTTGCCACGCTGTCCATGGATTCAAGCGCTGCCATGTGCCCCGGGGAGACATCCAGTAGCCGTTTGGCGATCTCCCGAGCGGCTGACAGGTCTTCCATCTTTCTCAAGGAGATCTCGAGCATACGTTCCAATGCGAAGATCTCCGATGCCTTCTCATTACGATTTTGGGCTCGCTGTTCCAAGACCCGGTAAGCACACAACGCCTCCTCCCACTGCATCTGAGCCTCAAGGCAGCGCGCCTCCAATGACAACGCCAGCTCGGTTCTTTCATTTTGATGCAGTGAGTCCAGAACCTGCATGGCGCCTGCAGCATCCGTAAGGTCGCACAGCCGTACTTCGGCTAACTCCAGCAGAACCGCTTCCCGCTCGTCCCCGTCGTCGCATGCCTCCGAAAGACGGTAAAGTGAGAGCGCAAGCTCATCCTTCTGCCGCTCCTCCCTGGCTATTGAGCAGAGTTCACGATGAAGCGTTGCCTCGTTACAACCGGACTCCAACGCCTCTCTCAGATAGCGTGCTCCTGCCTGAGGCTCCCCCAACTCCCGCCGTAGCAGCAAACCGAGCTCAAGACACAGGTTCCGATGCGTCGGGAGCTGTATTTCGTCATGTGCAGCAAGCCCGCCTGCCATCTCTCGAGCGGCTCTCATCCCCACGATGAGCCGCTCCAAGACGCGCCGGCGCTCCACTGCATCCCCGCCTGTTTGCTTCATGTACGAGGCTTGGAGTGCCAAGGCATCGAGTCTGTCTGGCTCTCTCCGTAGAACCTCTCTGCAGACCGCAACGGCCTCATCCAATCTCCCCAATCGCTCCCCCAACACCGTAGCCAAGCGCATCAGCAGGCTAACGGCCTCGCCTGTGTGATCCGACTGATCTGCTCGGCGCCGTAATACGTCTGTCAGGTCCCTCCAACGCCCCTGTGATGCGAGCAGCTCATCCAGCGTCTGGAGAGCCATCGAGTCCGTGGGAGCCAGACGGATTATCTCAGACAGTTCAAATATCGAAGCATCCGGGTCCCCGCTCCGATGAGCGATGGATGCAAGAGACCTGTGAATTGCGATCATCTCACGGAGCGCTGTCTCTGGCTTCTCGATATCATCTCGACCAAGATATTCGAGCATGCGTCGATAGTGCCGGCTGGCTACTCCCAGATCACCGCAGGCAAGAGCATCCTCGGCAACGAAACGAAGGGCCTCCAGGTGAGCGGGGTCCATCTCGAGAATCCGCTCGAATACCGCTCTTGAGGCCTGTGGCCTCTGGAGGCGAACGCTATAGAGAGTGGCAAGCTCGTACAGTATGGGTATCGCCTCTCCAGACTTAGCCAAGAGCGAGGCTTTGCGTTCCAACAGCACGGCTACATGGTCCCATTGCTCCGCGCCCGACAGAAGCACCGTCAGTCCGTTGAGCGCGCCCAGGTGTGCTGGATCGAAAGTGATGACAACACGGTAGAGACGCTCTGCTTCGATAGCATCTCCTACTCTTCGGCGCAGGATCTCGGCAGCGGCGAAAAGAGCCGCCGTTCGAGAGCTCTGTGGTTCGAGGGTGCGCTCATCTGTGGCCATTGCCTCGAGCGCTCTTGCTGCCTCGCGCCAAAAACCAGACACGGACAAGCTCTCAATCAGGGCCTGATGGCACTCCTTCGCCAATTCGCCGACAGGTCTTGGCTCCGCAACAAGCGACTCCTTGAGGAGACGCAGTCCCTCCTCGGCCATTCCCTTACGGAGCGCGATCTGTCCAAGCCGCAATACGATTCTCACCGACTCCGCGGGTGCAGGGATTCCTGCCACAGCCGCCCTGAAGGCCGTCTCTGCCTCGTCCCATGCCTCAGCGGCAAAAGCTGCCTCTCCGAGTTCTGCCTGGAGCTCACTGTCTCCAGGTGCCAAGATGGCGGCGGCTCGCAGAGCGTCCAGTGATTCCTCGGACCGCCCCTGCATTCGGCGGAGGCGCCCAAGCTCTCTCAATGCCGCTGCCTGGCGGCCAGCGTCCCCCTTTCGTTCGGTCAGAGATGCGAGCCTCTCCAGTAGCCCCTCACGTTCTGCCTGCTCTTCGACACCGCCTAACAGACTGGTAAGCGCCACCAGCGGTCTCGAATCCTGTGGAACCAAGGCGTGAAGGCGCCTCAGCAAACGGAGAGCCTCCGCTCTGCCTTCATTTTGTGCCTTGCTCTCACTCCCTTCAAAGCGGCGAGATACGGTCTCTGCATAGTCCACGAGGTGAAGTACCTCTACTTCCTCGGGGCTCGCTCCGATGCCCAAAATCCAATCTCCAAGTCTGGCTATGGCCTCGTTGCCCTCCTCATTCCGCCCGCAAGCTCTCAGCAACCTCACCTTGAGCCGCAACGCCTCCCGTATTCCTTGCGGCCTGGTTTGGATCTCTGGCCGCGATATCCGCTCCAGAATTGGTTCAAGCGCCGACAGAGCCTCATCTACACGCCCCAGATCCCCCCCCAGAATAGCGGCCCTTTCCAACCTGGCATTGACAGCCTCTTCCTCCGCGGCCACTTGCTCCTCGCGCCGTCCTTCCAGTCCTGCGCGTTCTGCTTCCATGGAGCGAAGCTCGGCAAGGCGTCCGAGGAGCTCTGCACGTTCTCCAGGAAATGCCTCTGCCTCCGCAAGTTGGAGCGCAAAGCGGAGGGAATCAACGCGATCCCCACTGGCCAAGGACGCATCGAGAAATATCCTGGCTCCAGCCGCATCGCCCAGACCATCGAGCCTGATACGCGCCAACTTCAAGGCCACGTCGCTCCGGTGGTTAGGAGTCAAGCTCTCTTGGGCAAGCAGGCGCTCCAGGGTCTCCGCGGCCCCGTCCCAGAGACCTGCCCTTGCGCTTACATCGCCATGAAGCTCGAGCGCCTCCAGGTCGTCTGGTTGCGCTGCCAGGAGCGCGCCTGTGACCCCGAGAGCCCTAGCGAGCTCTCCGGCCTCTGCCCATGACCGAGCCATTCGGAGCTTCACGCGGCTTACCGCCTCGATATCACCCCTATCGACTGAAAGCGCGATGACCCGCTCCAAAGCCCTCCGTTCTCTGTGGTGATCACCTGAAAGCCGATGAGCCTCCGCGAGACCATCCCAGGCGGCGAGGTTTACATCATCCAACCTCACCGCACGCTCGAACTCAGCACGAGCGCGAAAAGCATCGCCGAGTGGAGAAATATACAGGCTTCCAAGGGTAAGATGCCCACGCAACCTCTCGCGCCGATCCGTCGTATGCGCCAGGTTCCTGCGCACGAGGAGAAGCAGATCCGATATCCGTCCCTGACGACGGTAGAGGCCGATCAAGGCTGCCAGCGCCCCCGACTGCCCAGGCTCCAGTCCGAGCGCCCTCTCGTACCAGGCTATTGCCTGATCTGGCTCTGGTCCAGCAAGCACACGTCCACATGCCAAGGAAGCAAGCATCGCGCCACTAAGGTCGCCTGCACGCTCAGCAAGGAAGGAAAGAATCGAATACCTTGAGGCCGCCTCCACTGGCTCGCCCAGCTCCTCTGCGGTTGCCGCCAATATGGAAAGAGCAGATACAGCCAGGTCACGCGCCTCAGCTTGCCAATCCACACCTCTCCCGTCCGATTCCCTCTGCCGGGTCAAACCCTGGAAGCCATCCAGTGGGTAGATGCGTGCTCGAGCGACTGCTACGACCGCTCCGTCAGGACTGCCTTGCGAGTCCTCTGATCGCAGCGTGGACGAAGCGCCATCCAGAGAAGGGCTCACCTCCACGAGCAACCGCCTGGCAAGACGGCGAGCCTCGGGAATGCTCCGTGGGGAACATGAGAGTATCTCGATGCGGCGCAGCCTGACTTTAAAGTCGGACGGTTCAAGCGCAAGATGCGCGTCATACCCTTGCAACGCCTCGTTGAGCCGCCCCAGGGACAACAATCGCTCCGCTTCGTGCAGGGCGTCGTTTTTACAGCCAGGTCCCACCACGGGCCCTGCGTCCTTACCTTCTCCGATCGATGTATCGAGGCCTTTCGTCTCCACCGGGATGAACGCGCCCTTCGTTGAAGTATCCTCGCCGCCTATTGGCTCCCACTCCACGGTTTGTGGCCCCACTGTGTCCAGATCCTCACGATGTGCCCTTGCGAGCGACAGGCCAACCGGGCTGATGGACACCATATGCAGGACCACTTCATCTCGCTTGGGAAGGCGCCAACCGTAGTTT
>JAVEWA010000519.1:0-5094 GCA_034004785.1 Polyangia bacterium | reverse complement strand
GACACGCCTACGCTAGGACTGCCGCGGGATGGGCTCCGAGTGGGCGCGCCAGAGGTCGTGGATCAGGAGCGAGAGCATGGCGCGGGTGTCCGGGTCCAGCTTCACGAAGCGCACCCCGAAGCCTGGGGGGTAGGCCCCGCTCCCGCGGGAGAGCCACACGACCTTGCCGGTGATCTTGAACTCGTGACGGCCGTGCCTGAGGGGGTATTCCACCTGCTCGCCAAGGCGCCGCTGCTCCTCGGTGTGCACGAACATCCCGCCGGGTGAGATGTCCAGGACCACCGCGTCGTCGCCACAGCGAATGTCGGTGGGATAGCGCACTCCCCGCTCCCCCCACTCCTTCCTCCCGAGGCGCCTCCTCTCCTCCAGGATCTGATCGATGGCCAGCTTGGTGCCCTCCTCCAGGGCGCCGAACCGAAGACCGAAGCCTGGCGGGTGTGCCGAGCCCACCTCCGACACCCAGGCCACCTCTCCCTTGATGGGCAGCGTCTTGCCCTCGATCTGGAGCTGCCATTCTCCCTGGGTGCCCACGGCGGGCGGCGGGTCCTGCTGCACGAAGAGCCCGAGGCGCGAGATGTCCCGGACCTTGCCACCGTCCGTCAGCGTGGCCTCTATGGGGAAGCGAGGCTCGGCCTCCCACCAGCGGATCCTCGGGTTGAAGTAGGGCGCGCGGATCTCCCGCTGCACCAGCACCACGAGGGCGACTGCCGGGGTCGCGGTCAGGAGGGTGAAGAGCCAGAGGCTGGCGTCCGGCACGCCCTGGGCCCTGTTCAGGAACATGTAGGCGGCCTGGGCCGAGAGCCCAGCGAAGGTCACCAGGGCCAGATACCAGCTCCAGGACCGCACCCGGTACACCGCGTAGGCCACGAACCACACCAGCGCGATGGCAAAGAGGTTCTCCCCTGCGAAGACGATCGGCGCCGAAGGCCAGAGCATATCGCGCGCCGCCTCGCCTAGGGGCGCCGCCTTCAGCAGCTTCGTCTGAAGGAGCAGGTACAGGGGGAACAGGGCGCACGCGGCCGAGAACAAAAGGACGATCCAGGGTCTCTTCTTCATGGGCTCCGCTCCCCAAGGCCCGTGATTCGTCGGGCGGCATCGCCTCGGAGGGCTCCGAGAATATCCCAAAGCCCAACGCTCGGAAACCCCGACCTGGAAACCCGACCTGGAAACCCGACCTGGAAACCCCGACCCGATTCCCCGACCCGATTCCCCGACCAGGCGCCCGCCCTAATCCATGACCCCCACCCGAGCACCGGGGCATGCGCCCCACCGCCAGATAGCTCGACAGGCGACATCCAGGCCCAGGTTCGAGCCCGGGGGCCAGGTGCTGACGGGGCTAGGGGCTCCTGTGGGGCGGGTATATCGGGCGCGACGGCCGAATCATGACTCCCGCGGTTCGAATGTGCATGCCGTGGCCCGCGTGGAGCATGACGTCCAGCGCGGGCACCCTCTGGCCGGTGCGCTTGCGTATCCTCGACTCCAGCGACCTCGCTATCCGCTGCTCGAGCTGATAGAGGCGAGCGCCCTCGTAGAAGTCCTCCGCCTTGGCCTTGGCGGTCACCTTGGTGACCGCCTCCTGCAGCCCGCCTCGTTCATCGTACTTCTGGAGGAAGCGCGCGATGGCCTTGTCACTCACGAAGATCTCCACCCGCTCAGGTCTCAGGTCGGTCCCCGGGATGACCTGCTGGTACGGCAGGTCCAATCGGATGCTGGTGGGCGCGGCGCCCGTCGAAGCTGGTCCTGCCCCCCTCTGCGCCCGGGCGGCCTCACCCCGCTTCCCGGCCACCGAGACGCCCGTCACCGCTGCCGCCGCGGCAGCCGCCAGGGCCCCGGCCCTGCCGAAAAAGGCGCGCCTCGAGAGACGGTCCTCGCTGGCTGCCGGATAGCCGGCTTCGCCGTCGTATTCCCGGCGTGGGGTGATGCGCTTCATGACACCGCCGTATCCAAAGTCTTGCTCCAGCATATCACAACTGCCGCGAGCTGTTGGGAAGCCAACTCTAGGATGTTCGCAAAGTAGGCCAGTCCACGGACAGGGATTGACCGCGGATCCCGACTGTGATCGAGTATCCTTGGCGCATCCTATGGTTTGGCGAGGCTTCTTGCTATGGCGGGACGATCACCGGGTCGCCGGGCAGGAGCATGCCCGAAGCGTCGAGCACGCCGAGAGTCTCCAGGTTTGCGATGTAGTAGTCGTTCTGGAAGCGGTCGGGGAGGCCGAGGAAACGGATCATCAGCAGGTATGGTGGCGAGATCGCTATAGGAGCGATCATCCCATCGCTCGTAGTTAGCCGTCGGTACGTGTCATTTGCCAGGGAATAGATCTCGATGTCCGAAGGAAATAGCAGTGTGGAACCGCTGTACATCGAGGTGCTGAACAGCACTTTCCCATCCTGGATGGGTCCGCTCCCGACGGAGAAGTCATCCTCAATGATTGTACGCTCCTCGTTGGTCACCAGGCTATAGAGGGCCAGGTGCTTCGGTCCGCTCAGGTGGGCATCATTGCCACGGATGGTGACCCAGTCCTCCCATAGGAAGACCCAGTACTGGTAGCGCTGATAGGTAGCGTCGATGTGGTGCGTCTCGCTCGTCGCGAGGTCGTGGTAGAAGACATCCCTGCCCACGGAGAGCGGGTCCTGGGTGTAGGCCACCCAGACCACGTATCGGTCGTTCAGGTCGAAGGACTCGATGTTGGTCCAGTCGGGCGAAAGCTCGATGTCGATGCCGGTCTGGCGGTCCAGGAGGCGTAGGCTCGGCGCGTCGGTGATGGTTTCGAGGCGTCGGTAGGCTACATGCCTACCATTCGTCTTCGGCTCTAGCTCGCACTGGGAGGTCTCGGTGAGCCTTTCTTCGATACCAGTGGCGAGATCATGGTGTCGAATCTCCGAGCACCAGACCTGACGGTCATCTTTGCGATCGTCCCACACGACGTCGTTACCGTGTATGTGCACCCAACCCGCCTGAGTGTCCACTGTGAGCTGATGCTCGACGCACGTTTCCAGATCAAGGAGGTACACTTCTCCTAGAAGATGATCTGAGGGTTGCTTCTGCTTGCTCCAGACGACCCGGCCACCCTGCATTGCGATTCCGCCTGTTCGCTCGTTGACCCCGTCGATGGGCAGCTTGAAGAAAGGCTCGTCGCAGAAGTAGTGCTGGGTCGCGTCGGGCAGGACCTGGGCGTCGGTCCTCGCGTCAGTCCGGGCGTCCGGGCGGGCGTCTTGCAGGCGGGCGTCGGGCAGGGCTCCGTCCGAGGCGTCGGGGCCGGCATCCGCACCTGCATGCGGCTCCTCGCATCGGCAGGAACCAGCGCTGGCCGCTAGCAGGGCGAAGGGGAAGAGAAGGCTCGGTCGTGGATGCCTCATGGGAGCACCGGCTCAGCCCGTCGTACCTCCAGGGTCGGGCCGGAGAAGGAGTAGGCCCGCGGACCGCGCCAGACCCTTCGGAAGGCGAGCGCCGCGTCTCGGGTGAAGCTGCCGAGGTGGGTCGGCGTGTCGGCATCCTCGACGAGATAGACATCCACTCGGTCATGCTTCTTGGAGAGCACCCAGAGCAGGCCCCCAACGAAGCGCACCCGTTCGATGGGGCCGGGCGCCCGCAAGCTGGCCGCGGCCGTGACTCCCTCACCCAGGCGGTAGAGCTGGATCTTCCCGTCCTGGCGGGCGGCGGCGAGGACCTTGCCCCTTGCCGCGACGGATTTCACGATGCCGCCTCCAAAGAGGGTCTGCTGCCAGAAGACCTGGCCACCCGGACCGAGCTCATAGATCCCCACGCCGAGGACCCCGTGAGCCACGAAGACCCTGGCGCCGCTCGCGGCCACGTCCCAGCCGAGGCCGAGGGTGAGGGCGCCGCCCTTCACCTCGGGGCTGGCAGGGTCGGAGAGGTCGAGGACCTTGAGGCCCTGGGGCCCGAGCCTTGCCACGCAGTGGTAGGAGCCGCAGGTCGAGACAGCCTGGGCTGCCACCATTTCCGGACCGGTGGCGAGGCCGGTCCAATCCAGAGTGGCCGCGTCCATGAGGCCGAGGCCCAGGGGGCTCGTCACCACGAGGGAGTCCTCGAAGAGGCTCAGGTCCGTGGCGGGCACCGGCAGGAGCCGGCTCTCGGCGGGCCCGAGAGCGGCCTCGCGGACGTCGAGGGTGAAGGGCACGGCAGCGCCCGTCCACTCGTCAGTTGCGCCCAGGGAGAGGGCGAGGCGGCAGGAGCTTCCGGGCGGACACAAGAATGCTGCCTGCTCCAGGTCAGTGTCCTGGCCGGTAGACTCACAGAGCAGATCCGCGGTTGCCGACTGGGCGGACAGCCGGAGCTGGGCCCCGGAGCTCACGAGCGAGGCGACAAAGACCTGACCAGGCCAGTCCGCCGAGGCCGCGGCCTCCACGAAGTACACGGAGGCCCTGCCCGCGAGGTAGGAGCCCTGCGCCGGGAAGGACGAGGCTTCGACGCCCACGGAGGTGCGCGCCGCCTGCCAGAGGCCCTCTTCGTCGAGGGCCCAGAGGGTGAGGCCGTCCGAGATGCTCGCGCCAACGAGGTCGGCCACCCAGAGCCGGCCCTCGCGGTCGTCGAAGTACACGAAGGGATCTGCCAGGGCCCCCGGCCCGGCCGCGAGATCGAGGGCCGCGGCGCTCCTGCGGAGGAGGTCGATGACGAAGCCGGTCGCGAGCGGTGTGCCGCTACGCTCCCCTCCAACCACGAAGAGCTGCCGGCCCTCGCCGTGCAGGTAGAGGCCAGCCCGGCTCCGGGCCGCGCCTTCGAGCGCGTCGAAGGGCAGGCGACGGGCGATCAGGGTGTCCGGGTCCAGGGCGAAGAGGTCTGCCGAGTCGGCGACGCCCGAGGATGGGTCGCCCGTATCAGGGTCGCCCGTGCCGGGGTCGCCCGTGACGGGGCCGCCCGTGACGGGGCCGCCTAGCAGCCTGCCGCCGAAGACGATGAGGCGGTCGCCAAAGGCGTCTCGCACGATGGAGAAGCCTTGCCGGTTACCGAGCCCCGCTAGGGCATGGGGGCCGCTCCAGGCGCCCTCCTCGAGGCGCAGGCGATAGGCGACGGGCGCAGACGCGCCAGAGGGGTCCCTGCCCACCAGGAGCACCTGGCCCCGCCCGGGGAGCA
>JAVEWA010000518.1:0-5136 GCA_034004785.1 Polyangia bacterium | reverse complement strand
CGCCTGCTCCGAGGCCTGCCCGTTCCGCTCCAGCCGCACAGCCCTCCCCACCCGCCTGGCCTTCTCGACCTTCTCTTCGCTCTCCCAGCCCCGCCAGGTGACTGGGTCCACCGCTCCCAGGAACTCGAACCAGTACGCCAGAGCCCGGAGGTCGCCAAAGGGTTCGAAGAGGGCCTGGACCTCGGCCTCGCTCGGTTTTCGGCCACCGAAACGGGTGTCGGCCAGAAAAGTGAGCACCAGGGAGTCCACCGCCAGGGCGTCGAAGCGGCCATAAAGGGCCCCGAGATAGCGCGCTGTCACGGGGCCGATGCCAGGTACGGACTGGAAGAAGCCCCGCAGGGCCGGGCCGTCCAGCTCGCCGCGCTCGGCCGGGCCCAGGTCGAGCCGGCCCTCCATGACCATCTCGCAGAGCCGGAGCACCGAGTCGGCCCGGTAGCCCAGGCGGGCGTGGCCCCGCAGGTGCTCGCTCCCGGCGCCGAGGAGCTCCGCAGGGGTCGGGTAGCGGGGCAGCGCTCCCAGCGGATCCTTCGGCGCGATGTCGCAGAGCCGGTGCACCATCCGCACCGCCTGCTTCCATGCGATGTTCGTGCCGCAGATGCTCGAGACCAGGTCAGAGAAGAGGCCAGGCCCCCTGAGGATCCAGCCGGCCCCGGCCCCTGGCACCCAGGCGAGGGGCGGGGTGCGGACGCAGAGCTCGAAGAACGGGCCGAGAGCCCAGTCCAAATTCAGCACGCGGCGAGCGAGCGCCCTGCCCTCCTCCTCCCTTGCCCGCCTCGCCGAGGCCTCCCCTGGCGGCTGGCCGCGACTGATCCAGGCCAGGCTGAGCCGAGAGGACGACCCTTGCCTGCCTGAGCCCTGCCTCATCTCCAGCCTCCGGACCGAGCCCCTCGGCCCTTGGATTGCCAGAGCCAGTGTCCGGGCCTCGTCGTCCCATGAGAAGGGCGGGATCTCGTACCAGCCGTGGGAGCGGGCCACGGCCCGCAGGCAAAAGCGCGGTGGGAGCGCCATGGAGAAGCTTTGTCGAAATGCCGGCGGCATGGAAAACAGGGTACCAGAGTTGGCCGAGACGGGCGCGGGTGGAATTTCTGTATGGCGCCGAGCCCCGGCATTTGCTAGGAAGCGGTCAACAGGACCGCTTGGTTGGTCGCAGCAGAAAAGGAGGCCCCCGGTGCTGAGCTATGACCTCACCGACGAACAGGAGATCCTTCGAAAGAACGTCCGGGACTTCGCCGAGCAGGTGATCCGGCCCAAGGCCCACGAGCTGGACGAGAAAGAGCAGTTCTCCGTGGAGCTCACCCAGCAGATGGCCGAGCTCGGCCTCTTCGGCATGTTCGTGTCCGAGGAGTACGGGGGCTCGGAGGCTGGCTACGTCGCCTACATCATAGCGGTGGAGGAGCTCGCCAGGGTGGACGGCTCCCACGCCGCCACGGTGGCCGCTGGCAACTCCCTGGGCATCGGCCCCATCTACTACTTCGGCTCCGAAGCCCAGAAGCGGGAGTGGCTCCCGAAGCTCTGCTCCACGGATCCCAAGGAGTTCCGCTTGAGCGCCTTCGGCCTCACCGAGCCCAACGCCGGCTCCGACGCTGGCGGCTCCAAGACCAACGCCCACCTGGAAGGCGGCAACTGGGTCATAAACGGCTCCAAGATCTTCATCACCAACTCCACTAACGACATCTCCGGCCTCACCATCGTGCAGGCGATCACGGGCAAGCGGGACGGCGGCAAGAAGGAGTACTCCTGCATCATCGTGCCCAAGGGCACCCCGGGCTTCAAGCCCGTGACCATGCACAAGAAGCTCATGTGGCGGGCCTCGGACACCGGAGAGCTCTACTTCGAGGACTGCCGCGTGCCAGAGGCCAACCTCCTCGGGGAGCGAGGCGCAGGCTTCCACCAGATGCTCTCCACCCTGGATGGCGGTCGCCTCTCCATCGCCGCCATGGGCCTCGGCTGCGCCCAGGGCGCCTACGAGGCCGCCCTGCGCTACGCCCAGGAGCGCCAGCAGTTCGGCAAGCCCATCGGCAAGTTCCAGGCCGTGGCCTTCAAGCTCGCCGACATGGCCATGGAGATCGAGGCCGCCCGCAACATGCTCTACAAGGCCTGCTGGCTCAAGGAGAACCACCGGCCCTACGAGACCCTGGCCGCCATGTCCAAGCTCTACTGCTCCGAGGTGTCCAAGCGCTGCGCCCACGCCGCGGTGCAGATCCACGGCGGCTACGGCCTCATGAAGGAGTACGACGTGGAGCGCTTCTACCGCGACCAGCGTCTCCTGGAGATCGGCGAGGGGACCTCCGAGGTCCAGCGCATGGTCATATCCCGCCGAATCGGCCTCTGACTCGGTGCGACCGACCCGCTGCGGGGGAGAGTGTCCCAATGACTCTCTCCGACAACACGGCCACACACGCCCATCTCAGAGGGTGAAGCGACGCTACCGTCCACGGTAGGCGCCCGGCGCTGCCCGGCGCAGCTCGGGACCAGCGTGGTTCGCTTCTCCCTCGCCGTACGGCTCACTCATACGCCCCTCTCCGCCGACTCTTAACGGCGCTTCATCTGGCACAGCGGAAGCCGACGTCGGAGTACTGGATGGACGGACTACCGTAGTCGCGGATCGCGGTTCGCAGGGCGTCCGCGCCAAAGGCATAGCTCCCCCCCCGTACGACCCGTTCGGCGCCCCGTGGGTTGTCAACCCACGCGCTCCCATCAGTGGGAGCCCCTGTGTAATCGTTGTGCAAGTCGTCCTCAACCCACTCCCACAAGTTTCCCGACATGTCGCAAAGACCCTGCGTGGTGTTCCCAGCGGTCTTGCTGCATACCGCAAAGGTCCGGTCGGTGCCGCAACCATTGCCTCCATCGTTCATCACCGCATAATCGCAGGTCGCAGTCGAGTTCCCCCATGGATAGTCTATCGCCTGGCCGCCAGATCGAGCAGCGTACTCCCACTCGGACTCGCTAGGCAGCCGTCCCCCTACCCAGGCGCAGAACTCCCTCGCCTGGCTCCAGTCCAGGCAGTTCACCGGGTGCTCCTCGTATCCGGAAGCTCGCCAGTTGCATAGATCTCCGGTGTTTGGCGGCGTGCAGGACCCAGCGGTCACGCAGTAACCGTATTGCCGCACTGTCACCTCCGCTCGAGTCAGCTCGAAACCGGACACGGTCACATTGTGAACGGGCTGAGTGAACGACCAGCTCGTACTCCCCATTTCAAAGCTGCCGCCAGAGAGCGCTACCCAGTCGATGAAGTCGCATTCGCCGACGTCGAAGGTGCAGCCAGAATTGCAGCCGAGTGTGCCCGTAGACGATACCAGGCTCGCACAGGTCGCGCTGCCGAGATCGGTTCCGTCGCACTGCTCACCCGAATCCATCACCCCGTCACCACATCCTGCCGCCGTACAGTCGGTCCGGCATGCATCGGGCTCGGTGTCCGAGTTCGACGAGCCATCGTCACAAGCCTCTCCAAGATCCAACACGCCGTCTGAGCACCAGGGCAGCTGGCAATTAGTGCGGCACCGGTTCGGCTCCGTGTCCGAGTTGGCAGAGGCACTGTCGCACTCCTCGCCGGAATCCACGATCCCGTTTCCGCAGAGCGTCATGTCTTGCAGGCAGTCCCCCCGGCAGTCATCCCCATCCGCTGTGTTCCCATCGTCGCAGACCTCTGCGCCCAGGTGAAGGTGTCTGTCTCCGCAAACCGGCGTCTGGCAATCGTTCGGGCAGGAATCGGCTCGGTTCGTGCCGTCGTCCCCGTCGTCACAGACCTCGCCGGTGTCCACCACCAGGTCGCCGCAGGTGGCGAAGCGGCAGTTCGAACGGCAGGCGTCCGGCATGGAGTCGCTGTTTTCCGTTCCATCGTCGCACTGCTCGCCAGGATCCACCCTGCCGTCGCCGCAAACCCCGGCGACATTGTTGTTGTTCCCATTGGCGTTGTTCCCGCCCCCCTCGTCGTCTCCGCAGCCACCAAGCAGCATCCCGAGGCAAAGCAAGAAAGACATCCCAAATCTCTCGAGCGACTTCTCGCAGCTCATCTGCGGCATCCTTCACTTGGATTGGGTAAGGTGCTCTCAGTGGGCCGGCTCTCTAGATGTCCGTGCCAGCCTCGCCGTCAAATCACATGATGATTGAGAAGATTATCATCCACTCCCAGACAGGGTCAACGAGAACCCTTGGGCGTCGCTGTCAGGAGCAGCGGCTGCTTCAGCCTCTCATGTCCTGAAAAGGGGGGCGGAGACCCTCTCGGAGCCATCAGAACGGCAAGCTGACATAGTAGGAGTTCGCGCCCCGCTGGACCACCAGCATGATGGACCCGCCCGGGCGGAGGCGCGTCACCACGTTGTCGAGGTCGGCGAGATCCCGGATGGAGTGGCGATCGAGCTGCTTGATCACGTCGCCCACGCGGAGGCCCACCCGGTGGGCGGTGCCGTTCTGGGCAACGGTCCTGATCACTGCGCCGTCCCGGGTCTGGAGCCCCATCTGGCGGCCGTAGTAGGCGGCGCTGTCCACGGTCAAGCCGAGCTTGCGCTCGAAGACCCGGCGCGCCCGCTCCGGGCTGAGACTCCCGACCTTCACCTTCACCGTGGTGCGCCCGAGCTTGAACCACACGCCCTCGCCAGGCACCAGCTCTCCGAGCACCTCCCGGAACTTGTGCACGTCCACGACCCCCTTGCCGCGCACCTCGAGGATCACGTCGCCCTTGCGGATCCCGGCCTGGGCGGCCGGGCCCGTGGGCTCCACCTCGCTCACCGCCACCCCGGGGCCGTTGTAGTTGTAGACCGAGAGCCCCACGTAGGCGCCCCGCACCTGGCCGTAGCGCAAGAGGTCCGCCACCACGCTCTTCACCCTGTCCACCGGGATGGCGAAGCTGATGCCAGGGCCGCCGCGGTGGATGGCGGTGTTGATGCCGATGACCTCGCCGAGGATGTTCACCAGGGGTCCGCCCGAGTTCCCAGGGTTGATGGCCGCGTCGGTCTGGATGAAGTTGGTGTACTCGCGGCCCTTGATCTTTACCGTGCGGTCGAGGGCCGAGATCACGCCCCTGGAGACGGTGTTGGAGAGCCCGAAGGGGTTGCCTATGGCCACCACCGTCTCGCCCGTCATGAGATCGTCGGAGGAGCCGAGCTTGGCCACCGGCAGGTTCCCGATGGCGTTGAT
>JAVEWA010000020.1:0-25010 GCA_034004785.1 Polyangia bacterium | reverse complement strand
CTCTCTACTTCGGAGATGGACTTCATCCATCGCGTGGTCCGGCAGGTGATCGAGCACCGGGTGGACAACCCCCCCCCGGGGGCGCAGATCAAGGACAGGCAGGCAGAGCTCGACCTGTATTCCGGCTACTTCGACAAGATGCTCGACCGGGTACAAAAGGAGGTGGCCGAGCTCATGACCGAGGCAGTGAGCGAGGCGGAGTCTCGCCAACGTTTCGTGATCAGCCGGCTCAAGCAACGCTGCTTCGAGGTCTTCCAGACCTTCCAGCCGGCCCAGCAGCGGGAGCTCCTGGACGCCGTGGACGGGCTCCTGTGGAGCGACGGGGAGGCGCATCCGGCCGAGCTAGAGCTCAGACACGGGCTGATAGCCTTGCTGGAGGAGGAGCTGGAAGACGCCTCGGAGCGGGTCCCCTACCCGCGCAACACCGAGGTGGAGGTCCTCCAGTCCCTGCCCCGCGAGGCAGGGGGACACCCGTTCTTGACGAACATGGAACAGCACTACCCCGAGGACGGAGAGGACCTCGGCGTGGTGCTCGACGAGGAGCAGGTGGCCGTACACGCAGTCCAGTCGATCCTCGGGCAGCAGCGTCTGCTCGGCAAGGGCCGTCTTGGTGACAGGGTGCGGGTGGACGAGCTGCAGGATGAGCCGCCTTTCCTCGACGGGCACCTGTGGTGGCAGCCGGCGCATCCGGAGAGGCGCTACGAGCTGACGGTGCTCGGCGACCTGCACGGCTGCTACAGTTGTCTGAAGGCTGCCCTTGTTCAGTCGGCTTTCTTCGAGCGCCTGGAGGCCTTCAGGCGTAACCCGCACAAGGCGCCAGAGCCGAAGCTGGTGCTCCTCGGTGACTACCTCGACAGGGGACATCTAGGCTTCGAAGGAGTCGTGCGCACTGCATTTCGGCTCTTCTGCGCGGCTCCCGATCACGTCTTCGTCCTCCGGGGAAACCACGAGGACTTCAGCGAGGACGACTCGGGCGCCCTGATCGACAGCGCCGTCCGGCCGGCGGAGTCAATCGAGGCATTCCGTCCGGTGGCGCCCTTCTCACTGCTCAGGAGCTACGCGGAGACCTTCAGGGCCCTTCCGCACGCGCTTCTCTTCGGGAGGATCCTGTTCACCCACGGAGGCCTGCCGGCCGACGGGGTGATCGAGACCAGCGAGCGCACGCTCGCCAGCCTCAATCATGCGCTCACGGCCTTCCAGATGCGCTGGAGCGATCCCAGCGTGGCCGACGTGATCCCGAGGTCCATGCAGGCGGAGTCCTACCGGTTCGGTTACGGGAGGCTTCAGGCGCAGGCTTTCATGCAGCGCCTTGGTTGTCACACGCTGATCCGGGGTCACGAGAAAGTCGAGGAGGGCTTTGTCCGCAAGTTCGAGGATTCGCACATTCTGCTCATCACGCTCTTCTCGGCGGGCGGAAAGACCAACCTCGATCTTCCCGAGAGGAGCTCCTATCGAAAGGTGCGTCCCATGGCCCTCACCATTCACCACGAGGGAGGGCTGGACGGCCCGACGCGCATCGAGGCCTGGCCCATCGACTACGCCGCCTACAACGACGGCGAGCACAACGGATTCTACGCCGACGTCAGCGGATAGCCGTGGCCGCGCCAAGGACGCTCCCCGCCTGCATGGGTTTGGTGAAGTGGAGGCAAGGAGCGCTCGAGCGCCTCACCATGGAGGGCAGCAGACGCCGTCAGGCCTTTTTCCTGGCCAGGACCTGCGCGAGGAGCTCCTTGATGGCTGACCGCTCCTCATCGGTGCTCGGCTCGAATGCGACCCCCATGCCGCAGAAGTCGTCATCCACCCGGGTCCAGGCCACCCGGGCCGGGATCCGCATGACACCCAGCCCCAGCTCCACGGCGTTGAGCACGACGACGACCTGACTGCCCTGCTCGGGCGGCGTCAGGGTCCGGATGCGGACGCCACCCTCTCCGAGGTCGTCAGTCGCGCTCCACATGACGTCCTCGGTTCCGATGAGCTGCCAGTCAACCGTGACCTCGAGCTGCGTTCTTTGGTGCTTTCTTGCGTCTTCTTGCAGGCTCATGCTCCGTTTCTCCTCGCTTGCCACCCGAGTATAATGGGTTTCCCGCCGATGACCAGAGCCCTAGCTCCACGCGACGAGGCCGACTCCCTCGCGGCCGTTCACGAAGGCCTCCATGGGTCTTGGGAGCCGCAGGAGGCGTAGGTGCTCTGTCTCCAGGTGCGCCGGCTGCCCGTCCAGCCAGCCCCAGTCCACGAAGCTGCCGTCGATTGGCGCCGCGGCCGTGGCTCCCGGGGGCACGGTCAGGTAGCCGATGCCGAGGGCGGTGATGTTGTGGAAGAAGTGCGCGCCCTGAGATGGGTCCACGTGGTAGCTCGCGGGAGACGCCTCCACGATGATGGCGGCGTGGGCGATCTGGGCCCACTGCACCGGCACTCCGAGCCATGAATCCGACGAGCCCCATCGGCCAGGCCCGAGGAGCATGAACCGCCGCCCCTCCAGGCCGAGCTGCTTGTTTAGCTCCCCAACCTCCACGGCGATGCGGGGAGTGCGGGACGGGTCGAAACGGTCTCGTCGCACATAGACGATGTCTTGCAGGTCGTCGTAGCTTCCATGGCCGAGAGCCATGGTGGAGCGGCAGAAGATCCGGGCCGGATCCACCTGGCGCATCCTGGGGTCCTCCACGACGTCTCTCACGACGGAGGGGCGAACCTGCAGGAGATACAGGGTGGCCCCGCGGAGAGCCGCGGCCGGGGTCCCTCTAGGGCGGCGGCGGCCCCAGTCGCCCATGTCGCAGGCGAGCTCGATCTCCACATGTGTGCCCATCGCGTCCTTGCAGATGTCCAGGAGCGAGACGAGAGCAGGGGCCAGGGGCAGGGCGTTGTGTACGAGGAGATTGTTGAAGGTCACCAGCCAGGGGCCGTCCCTGCCCGCCTCCTCCACTATCCGGTCGTTGGCGGCGTCGTACACGCTGCCGACCGCCTTCAGGGTGCCGTCTTCGCGGGCCACCTGGAGGGGAAGGCGGACCGGGTTGCCATCGAAGGCGGGCGAGCGCGGATCGAGGCGACGCGTCAGATCCAGGGCGTAGAATGAATCCTGGGAGGCCTCCAGCATCTGCTTGGGCTTGCCAAAACCAGGGATCTGGTTCGGGTACCGCGGCGAGAACCGGAGCGACTTGCCTCCCTGCACCACCATGACGCCAAAGCCCAGCACGAGCTGCGCGACGCCGTCGGCGTCCATCTGGGGCGGTATGGGGTAGTAGTTGAAGGACTGCGCCACGCCTGCGAAGTGCGGGTAGAAGCGATCCCCATACCTCTGGCCCACGAGCTGCTGGATGAGCACACCCATGGCCTCCTCCTCGATGGGCCGGGAGGTGTTGGCAATGTAGGCCCGGGCGTTCTGGAAGTAGGTGGTGGCGAAGACGTACTTTACCGCGAGCTCCAGCTCATCGAGTCGCGTCTGGTCGTCCGGAGCGCTGTTCGGGAGCATGGCGGTGCCGTAGATGCCGGCAAAGGGGTGGAGCAGGTTGTCCTCGAGGAGGCTCGAGGACCTTACGGCGAGGGGATAGCGGGCCCTCGTGAGCACTCCCTTGAGGCTCCTCATCACCCAGTCGGGCAGGCGTCCCTCGGTGAACCGGGCGAGGACCTCCTCATCCGGACAGCTTCGGGAGAGCACCTCCTCGAGGTGATTGGCCTCCACGAACTCCTGGAAGGCTTCGACTGTGATGGCGAAGCTCTGGGGGATGCGGAGCGGGAGGCCGTGCAGCGAGGGCTCCACGTCGTCGCCCGACAGGAGCTGGTCCAGGAAGGCGATTCCGCGCGCCTTTCCCCCGAGGGAGCCGCTGCCGATGCGTTGGAAGAGGCTGTCTGGATCCAGGGAGTCGGGATCGGCGTCCCGGATCACGCCGACGCGCTGCCGCCGCTGCAGGGCGTCCAGCTCCTTCATCAAGAAGGCCCGGACCCCATCGATGTCGGAGAAGTCGCTGACCGCCACCCGCTTGAGGCGCCGGGCCAGGGAGAACTCGGAGCGGGCCATCAGCCAGATGGAGATGTGGTTCCTCGAGGCGTGGAAGGCAAGGGACTCGTCGGGGATGGCCCCCAGTATGGCGCGGAGCTCGCTCACGTCCCTTGCGCGCCCCACCTCCCGGCCGTCGGGCAGCCTGAACACGAAGTCGCCAAACCCAAGGTAGTCTATGAGGAACTTGCGGATCTCCGCCATGTGGCGCGACGAGCGGCGGTCCACCGTCACGGTGGCCACCTCGCGCGACCTCTGGAGCTGCGCGTCCTCGCTCGACTGCAGCAGCACCGGGAGGTCTTCGCGCCTCGCCCTCGCGAGGCGAGTCAGGCGGATGCCGGCCTCCGGGTCATGGGCGCCGCCGGACTCGAAGCCCACCTCGCCGATCAGCGCCAGGACGTTCTCCTCGTAGCGTTCGAAAAGGGCCTTGGCGTCCTCGAAGGACGAGGCGTGGAGCACCTTCGGCCTGGTCCGCATCCGGATCAGCTTCTGGACGCGGTTCAGACCCTCGGAGAAGAGGGACTGGGACTGGCGCATCAGCGCGGGGTAGAGGGCGGACAGGAGGTTGGAGGCGCGGGAGGGAGAGTCCTCCATGAGCAGAATGACCCCCACGTCCGCCTCGGCGATGTCCGAGTCCACGTTGGCCCTGTCCTCGATGGTCTTGATGACCGCGAGGAGCATCCGGGCGTCTCCGTTCCACACGAACAGCGCGTTGTATCCCTCTGGCCCAACCAGGGACCTGAGGCGTTCGAGGCCCCTGTTGTGGAAGGCGAGGATCACCAGGGGCTGCCTGGGCAGGACCGCTCGCACCTGCTGGCCGAAGGACCGGATGTCCATGTCGGGGAGGTGGTCCGCGACCAGCACAAGGTCGAAGCGCCTGGACTGGATGGCCTCGAGGGCCTCCTGGCCCGTCGTGACGTGGGTGAAGGCGGGTGCGCTGGAGAGGGAGAGGGCCTTGTACTCGGTGAGGACCTGCTCCTCGAGATCCCCGTCCTCCTGCAAGACATAGGAGTGGTACAGGGTGGAGACGAGCAGCACCTCCTGCATGCGATGTGGCATGAGGGTGTGGTAGCGGCGAAACTTCGGAGTGGGGAGCTGGACCGTCATGGTCGCCAGAGTCTGCCACAAGCGATGGTTGAAATGAGCCCGGAATCGAAGGGGCGCCTCCCGCTCTCGGGCCCAGGGTCAGGGGGCATCGGGCCCTGTGGGGCCACTCGTCAAGGTCAGCTCTCCTCCCTTGGCTGGGTCGTTGATGCGGGCTGTGAGCGTGCCCCTCAGCCGGAGGTGGCGAGTGGTGGCGCCCTCCACGAGGGCCGGGTGGTCATCGAGGAGCTTCCAGCGCCAGAAGGGTCCGCGCGGGACTTCCTCCCTGGAGGCCCCGGGCGGGATCACCAGGTAGCCCCTGCCGCCCTGGGCCACCTGGTCGAAGAAGCCCGCGCCCATAGGCGGCTCGGCGCTGCCCGCGGGCCATATCTCCACCAGGAGGAGGGCTCCGCTGATCTGGTCCCAGCGCACCGGGATGCCGCCCCGCTCCCTGTCGCCCCAGCGGCCCGGGCCTACGAGGACATAGGGCCGCCCCTCCCTCGTCAGGCGCTCGTTCAGCTCGCCGATCTCCCTGGCGGCGCCTTCGGGGTCCTTGTCGGCGGCCCCTGGTTTGACGACCACCAGATCCCTCAGCGCCTCAGGGGGGCTGTGGCCGAGGGCGAATGGGGTCTGGCACAGCAGCTCGCCAGCGCATGGCTCCTCGTCGCCCTCCTCTTGGGAGCCGCGCTTCATTATGGGGCGGAGCCGCAGGGGGAACAGGGTGCCGGTCAGCTCGGACTCGGGGTCGCCATCGAGCTCCAGGGCGAACTCCAGCTCCACCGCTCTGCCCATGCCCGCGGCAGCCAGGGACAGGAGCGCGCGCAGGGACTCGGCGATGGGCAGCTCCGGTCTGTGCAGCAAGCCTTCGAACGTCACGAGGCGTTGGCCTGGCCCATCGAAGCCCGACACCAGGGCGCGCGCCCCGGGGAAGTGCCGGCCAACCGCGAGCGGGATGAAAGGGTCTGCCTGGGCCGCCTCCAAGGGGAGCCTGCGGACGACGGGCGCCTGGCGGGCTCCCTGAAGGGCAAAATGGCCTCGGAAGTCGAGGGCTAGAAAGCTCCTCGAGCCCAGGCGAGCCCTCTCGGCGGGGCTGCGGTACTGTGGCAGCAGGTGGACGTGGGCCGGGCTGACGAGGACCGCGGCTTCGTCCGCGGGCGCCGCAGAGCTCAGGCCGTAGGCGAAAAGGACGAGCCCCTCGCTCGGGCGCTGTGGAGGCAGGGCGTAGAAGTTGTGCGACCGAGCCAGGCCGGAGCAGAAGGGCGCGTAGAAGTCGCCGCTGGCGTGACCGACGAGCTGCTGCACGAGGATGGCCATCTTCTCCTCCTCGATGCTCCTACCCATGGCATCGAGGTGCAGCCTGGCGCGCCGGAAGAAGGTGGAGGCGTAGAGCAGCTTGACGGCTTGGTCGAGCTCTCTCACCCGCCGCGCGGGATCCGGATCCTGGTTCGGGAGGAAGGTGGTCTCGTAGATCCCGGTGAAGGGGTGCAGGAGGTCGTCTTCTAGCAGGGTCGAGGGCCGCACCGCCAGAGGGCTCCGGACGTGCCGGCAGATGGTCCCGAGGGAGGCGAGCAGGGAGTCGGGGAGGGAGGCTTCGAGGAACCTCTCCGCGATCTCCCCATCGGGCCTCTCGCTGGAGGCCAGGGAGTAGAGATCGTTCTGCTGGAGGAACTCGTCGAAGAGGTTGGTGGCGAGCACGAAGCACTGCGGGATCCTCACGGCGAGGCCCTCCCGCTCCACCAGATCGGACCTCAAGGACAGGAGGTGATCCAGGAAGGCGATGCTCCTGGCCTTGCCCCCGAGGGATCCCTTGCCCACGCGCTGCAGCGCGCTGTCCTCCCTGAAACCCAGGGTGGAGAAGTCGGTGATCACTCCGCTGCGGAGGCCCCGCGCGTGCCTCCTGATGGCGGCGACTGTGGAGCTACGCAGCTCCTCGATGGAGGAGAAGTCGCTCACCTTCTGGGGGCGCATGAGCTCGGCGAGGTCGAACTCGCTGCGTGCCATCAGCCAGGTGGAGAAGTGGTTGCGGAGCCCGTGGTACTCGAGCGACTCGGTCGGGACCTGCTCGATGCAGGTCGCCAGCTCCTCCATGTCCCTCGCCCGGCGGAGCTCGTGGCCCTCGGGGGTCCGGAAGATGAAGGGGCCGAACCCGAGGTAGTCCCTCAGGAACCGTCGGATCTGGTGCAAGAGCCGAGGGGAGCTCTTGTTCACGAACTGCACGCGGAGGCGCTGCTCGGCGTCCTTGTAGTCCGCCTCGGCCGACTGGAGCAGGATCGGCAGGTCGGGCATGACGCGCCGCACGCGCCCGACGAACTCGAGCCCTGCCTGGGGATCCAGCTCTCCCCCCTTCGGGAAGCCCACGTCGCTGATGATCGCGAGCAGGTGCTCGCGGTACCGATCCACCAGGAGACAGGCCTGCTCGAAGTCCTGGGCCAGCAGGACCTTCGGTCGGGTGCGCATCCTGAGGAGCTTCTGCAGCCGGTTCGTGCCCTCCGAGAAGAGGGACTGGGACTGCATCATGAGCTCTGGATACAGGGTCGAGAGGTAGCTCGAGTAGAAGCGGATGGAGTCCTCGACTAGGAGGATGACCCTGACGCCCGCCACCTCGATGTCGTGATCCACGTTCCGGGCGTCCTCCACCGTCTTGGACAGGGCGAGCAGGATCCTCGCGTCTCCGTTCCAGGCGAAGACTCCGTCGATGGCGGGGTCGTTCCTGAGCTGCCTGAGCGGCTCGTGGTCCCCGGAGTCGAAGGTCAAGAGGACCACCGCGACGGATGGGTGCCGCTGGCGCACCTCCTCGGCGAACTCGGGCACCGACATCCCCTGGAGTCTGCTGACCACCAGGACGAGATCGAACCTCCGGGCCTCCAGGGCCGCGAGCGCGGCCTCGGCGCTGCCCGCGTGGGAGAAGCGGGGCGCGGTGGAGAGCTTCAGCTCTCGGTACTCCACGTACACCTTCTCGGTGAGGTGCCCGTCCTCCTGCAGGATGTAGGCGTCGTAGAGGGAGGAGACTAGCAGGACGTCGCGGACGCGGTGCCGCATGAGGTCTTGGAAACGCTGGGTCCTGCGCAGCTTCAGCTCCGACCGCTGGCTGGAGAATGGAGACATGCAGCCCTGTTTCATCCGGGAGCCTCTCCCCTGTCAAGGGCCTGGCCGAAAGCGCGCTGAGGCAGGTGCCGGCGCACGGGCCGACCCGCGAGCAAGGAGCGCGCCATGTGCCCTCCGAAGATGACGGGCTTGTGCGCCCAGGGACACCTGACTACCATGCAGCCCCCTGTGGGCATCGGCCCAGGCATGCATGAGGATGACGAGAGTGACCCAGCCCTGGGATCTGATAGTCGTTGGCGCGGGGCACGCCGGTTGCGAGGCGGCCCTCGCGGCGGCCCGCCTGGGATGCCGGGTGCTCCTTTTGACCCTCGATGCCCGGGCTGCGGGCCGCATGTCCTGCAACCCGGCCATCGGAGGGCTGGCCAAGGGCCACCTGGTGAGGGAGATAGACGCCCTGGGGGGGAGGATGGGGCTCGTGGCGGATCGGGCCGGGATACAGTACCGGCGGCTGAACACCCGCAAGGGCCCCGCGGTGAGGGCCACCAGGGCCCAGGCGGATCGGGTCCGCTACGTCTCGGAGATGACGGCGGAGCTGGCGGCCGAGCCACGGCTCCAGCTCGCCGAGGGAGAGGCGGCGGAGATCCTGGTGCGGCCCTCGGAAACGAGGCGCGGCTCTGACAGGGCAGCCGCGGTCGAGGTGGCGGGGGTCAGGGACGCCCGGGGCGAGACCCACCTGGCCGCCGCCGTGGTGGTCACCACTGGCACCTTCCTCCGGGGGCTCCTCCACGTGGGGGAGCGGTCCTTCCCCGGGGGCCGCCTCGGGGAGAGAGCCTCCATTGGGCTCTCGGCTAGCCTGGAGTCCCTCGGGTTTCCCCTCGGACGGCTGAAGACCGGCACCCCGCCTCGCCTCGTGAAGTCGAGCCTCGACCTCTCGGCCATGCAGGAGCAGCCCCCCCTCGACCCCCCGCCCAAGTTCAGCTTCTGGGGGCCGCCGCCGCCCCTAGGACAGGTCTCCTGCCACCTCACCTGGACCACCGAGGAGACCGAGCGGGTGGTGCGCGGGGCCCTCGACCGCTCGCCGCTCTACACCGGACGAATCGAGGGGGTCGGGCCCCGCTACTGCCCGTCCTTCGAGGACAAGGTGGTGCGCTTCCCCGAGCGGCACAGGCATCAGATCTTCGTGGAGCCAGAGGGCCTCGATTCGGAACTGGTTTACCCCAACGGGATCTCCACGAGCCTCCCCGAGGACGTGCAAGAGGCCTTCGTCCACACGATCCCAGGGCTCCAGGGCGCCATCATCGCCGCGCCGGGCTACGCCGTGGAGTACGACTTCGTGGATCCCCGCGAGCTGCGGCCCACCCTGGAGACGCGGCGCGTCTGCGGGCTCTACCTCGCCGGGCAGATAAACGGCACCTCGGGCTACGAGGAGGCCGCAGCCCTCGGTCTCGTGGCGGGCGTGAACGCCGCCCGCCGGATCACCCTCGGCCCGGACGCCGCCCCCTTCATCCTGCGCAGGGACGAGGCCTACATCGGGGTCCTCGTGGACGATCTGGTGACGCTCGGGACCAAGGAGCCCTACCGCATGTTTACCTCCCGCGCCGAGTTCAGGCTCCTTCTGAGGGAGGACAACGCCACGGAGCGCCTCTGCGAGAGGGGGAGGGCCATCGGGCTCCTCCCCGACGCCGCCTGGCGGCAACGCCAGCGAGAGGGCGAAGGGGAGCGCGACCTGCTGGAGCTCCTCCAGAGCACCTGGATCAACCCCGATCCCGTCTCCCAGGCCCGTCTCCAGTCCCTCGGCACGACCGTCCTCGTCAAGCCCATCACCCTCGAGGAGCTGCTCCGTCGTCCCGAGGTGACCTGCGAGAGCCTCGCAGCCGAGGGCTGGCTCTCCCACGAGTGGCCCCAGGCCCTGGCCGAGCGGGTCGAGATCAGGGTGAAGTACGAGGGTTACATCACGCGGCAGAGGGAGGAGGCGGAGCGCTTCGCCCGGAACGAGGCCCTGGAGATCCCAGGCGATCTGGATTACCATCGGCTCTCCGGACTGAGCGCCGAGGTCCGGGAGAAGCTGACGCGGTCGAGGCCAGTGAGCCTCGGTCAGGCTGCGAGGCTCCCGGGGATGACCCCGGCCGCCCTCTCTGTGCTGATGGTGCATCTCCGACGTCGGGAAGGAGAGACTCCGTGAAGCGACGGACTGCATTTCTCGCGCTCCTCACCCTCTTCCTGCTCACCGCTCCATCGTCACTCAGCGCTGGGGGCATGGAGTTTCCAGAGAACGGCACCCAGGCCCTCGGTCGCGCCGGGGCCTTCGTGGCCAAGGCCGATGACCCCACGGCCATAGTGCTCAACCCCGCAGGGTTAGGCTGGGTCAAGGGCTACAACGTCCTCTTCGACAACAACCTGACCAAGCAGGACCTCTGCTTCAAACGGGACGGAAACTACCCGGGGCAGCCGGCGCCCTACTCCTACGCGGGGCAGCCCTACCCGAAGATCTGTCGCAGCCTGGACGGCATCTTCTACGTCCCCATGGTGGCCGCGAGCGCCGACTTCGGGCTCAAGAACTGGACCTTCGCCCTGGGCGGCTACGGCCCACACGCGGTGGGCAGGCGGCAGTTCCCAATGACCGCCACCGTACAGGATTCGGAGGGACGCAACATCAGGGCCCCTGGACCCACCCGCTATCACACCGACGACATGAACATCATCCTGATGTTCTACACCCTCGCCGCGGCCTACCGGCCTCTTCCGTGGCTCAGCTTCGGCGCCGCCCTGCAGATCGTGTACGCCGAGATGAACTACGCCACCTGGGTGCCCCTTTCCGCGAGCCAGGACCCCGACAGCGACGTGCGGTTCGAGATCCTCACCAAGGGCGTGAACGCCACCGGGATCCTCTCGACGCTGATGAACCCGGTCAAGGGGCTCTGGATCGGGCTCTCGGCTCGGCTGCCCGCGAGGCTCCAGACCAAGGGCGACGCCTGGCTCCGGCTGCCCGCCTACATGGCGGCCCTCGGCGCGCCGCTTCAGTGGATGGATGGCAAGCAGAAAGCCGAGATGCCGAGCGATCTGCCCCTGGCCGTGCGCTCGGGCATCCGCTACGCCTGGAAGATGCCGAACGCGCCCGGCGCCCCGGACCTCGCGGACCTGGAGTTCGATCTCATCTGGGAGCGCTGGTCGGCCATCGTGTCCATGGACACCAAGATGAACGCATCCCTGCTCGATCAGCCCATGGAGGTCTTCGCCCTGAACCATTTCTACCAGGACGTGACCGAGTTCCGTCTTGGCGGGTCCTTCACCATCCCGCGTCGCCTGGGGGGCGGCTGGCTCACTCTGCGGCTCGGGACCTACTTTGGCTCGGACGCCTCCCCCAAGGCCTACACCCGCATGAACTACGCCGCCTGGGCGCGGACCGGGATCTTCACCGGGCTCTCCTACCGCATCGCCGGGGTGGACCTGCACCTCGGCTTTGCCCACATCTGGAACGGCACGGGCGATGCCTGGAAGCCCTGGACCTTCAGGGCCACGAGGCGCGTGGACGCCTCCTGCGTCCAGCCCATCAGCGCCTTCGACGCCCCGGCGCCGGTGCGCTGCGACCCATACGCCCTGTCCGAGACCCTGCAGCGCTCCGACATCTCCCGCGGCACCTGGAAGGGGGCCTTCACCGTCTTCTCTCTCGGGTTCAACGTCCGCTTCGACGAGCTCTACGGGGCCATCAAGAAGGAGAGATAGCGCCGTGTCTGTCCTCGGGCAGCAGTTCTTCTTCCCCTTCTCTCACGCCACGCGGGTGGACCTGGCCTTTGGCCACCTCGGCTCGGCGTCAACCGAGGTCGAGGTGGCGGTGTTCACCGCGAGGGGGGAGGTGGCGCACCGCAGGCGCTTCCTGGACGTCTTTCCAAGGGGCTGCGTCACCACGCGGCACGACGCCAAGTCCGACAACCTGGCGAGGTTCGTGGGCCCGAACCTCCCAGGGCTCGTGGAGCTGAGGGGCGGGCCCGAGTCCCTCCTGACCGCCTCCTCCCTGGTCATCGGCAAGGGGCTCACGGCATGTTCCCTGCTTCGCCCGGTGCAGGCCTCGGCGGGCTCGCAGTTCTTCTTGCCCATCGCCATCGGGAGAGCCTTCCACCTGCTCCTGGCAAGCCCCTTCGCCGCCGAGACCCTCGTCAAGGTGGAGGTGGCGCCGAGCGGGGAGGACTTCGTCCCGCTGCAGGAGCCCCTCCGCCTCGGCCAGTACCAGGTGGCGGTCACCGAGGACGCCTTCGTCGTCGCCAAGCCGGCGGTGGTCAGGGCGACCAGCGCCGGGGGAGAGCCGATCCTGGCCTGGGGGCTCGGCCTCGGCGCGGACAGGTCCGAGCTGTACCCCCTTTGCCCCTAGCTCCTCCTCGAGTTTTCTTGTACCCCTTGGGCAAGCGCGCACCCATCGCAGCCGGAGAGTCTCGACATGAACCGTGATCTCATTAAGGAAGTCCTGGCTCGCCCCTCTGCGGGCGGCGAGGTGACCGTGATGGGTTGGGCCCGCACGGTGCGGCCCCAGAAGCAGATCATCTTCGTCCAGGTGAACGACGGCACCTGTCTATCGGATCTCCAGGTGGTGATCCCCGAGACCCACCCCGACTTCGCCGCCCTCACAGCCCTCGAAGGGGGCTCGGCCCTCACGGTGAGGGGCGACCTGGCCGAGTCTGCTGGAAAGGGCCAGCGCTTCGAGGTCATCGCCAGGGAGGTGACCCTGCACGGCGGCGCCGACGGCGCCACTTACCCCATGCAGAAGAAGCGCGCCAGCTTCGAGTTTCTGAGGGAGGAGGTGGCCCACCTCCGCCCGAGGGCCCGGACCTTCGGCGCCGTGTTCAGGGTGCGGAACGTCCTCGCCCGGGCCATCCACGACTTCTTCCAGCAGCGGGGATTTCTCTGGATCCACACCCCCATCATCACCGCCTCCGACGCAGAGGGAGCGGGCCAGCTCTTCCGCGTGACCACGCTCGACCCCTCCGCGCCTCCGAGGAAGCCCGACGGCTCGGTTGACTACGACCAGGACTTCTTCGCCAAGGCGACCTTCCTCACCGTCTCGGGACAGCTCGAGGCCGAGCTCTTCGCCCTGGCCCTTTCGAACGTCTACACCTTCGGGCCCACCTTCCGGGCGGAGAACTCCAACACCTCCCGGCACCTCGCCGAGTTCTGGATGGTGGAGCCGGAGATGGCCTTCTGCGACATCCACGGCAACATGGACCTCGTCGAGAGCTTCCTCGGGCACCTCTTCTCCACGGTGCTCTCCGAGTGCGAAGAGGACATGGCCTTCTTCGCCCAGTTCGTGGACAAGTCGGTGGTCACGACCCTCGAGCACATAGTCGCCTCTCCCTTCGAGCGCCTGACCTACACCGAGGCGGTGCGCCTCCTCGAGTCATCTGGCGAGGCCTTCGAGTTCCCGGTGCGCTGGGGAATGGATCTCCAGAGCGAGCACGAGCGATATCTCTGCGAGAAGAAGATCCAGCGCCCGGTGATCCTCACGGACTACCCGAAGGACATCAAGGCCTTCTACATGCGCCAGAACGACGACGGCAAGACCGTGAGGGGCATGGACGTGCTGGTTCCTCGCCTTGGCGAGATAATCGGCGGGAGCCAGCGCGAGGAGCGTCTGGACCTCCTCGAGGGCCGCATCGCCGAGATGGGCCTCGACGCCTCCCACTACTGGTGGTACCTGGACACCCGGCGCTACGGCTCGGCCCCCCACTCGGGCTTCGGCCTCGGCTTCGAGCGCACCGTTCAGTTCGTCACGGGCATGGCCAACATCCGGGACGTGATCCCGTTCCCCCGAACGCCCAGAAACTGCGATTTCTAGGCAAGGAGCAAGAGAGATGAGACGCTACCTGAACTGCTGCATTCCCCTGCTGGTCGCCTCCCTCGCCCTCTCGGGCTGCGGCAAGAAGGACTCTTCCAGCGCAGGAAAGGACAAGAAGGATGAGGCCAAGCCCGCTGCTCCCACCGACGGCCCCGACTTCGGGCCCTGGGACATGGAGGGCAAGAAGAAGGCCTGGGCGGGCTCCTGGGTGACCATGGAGAACGGCACGGTGCAGGCCTGGACCGTCGCGGGCGATCAGGTGCAGGCCTGGGACGGCAAGGAGGAGAAGACATACACCCTGAAGCTGGCCGCCCCCTGCAGGGCCTACTTCGCCACCAAGGACGGGATGCAGTTCCCGAGGGAGTTCTCGGTGGTGAATGGCAAGCTGCAGTTCAGGGCCTCGGGCGCTGGGTATCGCAAGGGCAAGGAGGCCCTCTTCTGCGACATGTCCGGCGAGATCTTCGTGCTGGACGGGGCCGGGAAGTGCTCCATGTGGAAGGACAAGTTTGGCAAGTGGGAACGCGCTGACGCAGAGTGCGGCTTCAAGAAGGGCGAAGACGGCGCCGAGGTATTCTTCCACAAGGGCACGAACGAAGGCGACTATCCCCTGTCGGGCGATGCAATCCTCTCCAAGACCTCCTTCGAGACCCTCGGGGCCGCGGATCACGCCGCCGCAAAGGCCCTGCGCGAAGAGAAGGCCCCGAAGTAGCCCCATCCTTCCTTGGCGGCTAGTCGTTGGCCGCCGGTCTGCCCCTTCCGGATGAGCACCTGTATCCCATGGTCCATGTTGAGGTATGATAGAACTTGGTTATACAGAGTGAGCACTTCAATGAATCGTATTCCAATCTGCATCCAGTGTGTTCTTCTGGCGGGCTGCGCCGCCGCTCATGGGCAGCGGGTAGGAGACGGAGGCACGGACGGGGAAGCGAACAACCCGGTCTGCGGCAACAGCCTGATCGAGGTCGGTGAGCAGTGCGACGATGGCAACACCGTTAGCGGCGATGGTTGCAGCTCGAGCTGCCAGTCCGAGTCCTGCTCTCCGGCTCTTTGCCCCACTGGCTGCTGTGATCTGCAGGGTAACTGCGTGTCTGGAACCGAGGATTCTGCCTGCGGCACGGGGGGGGGGGAATGCGCGAACTGCTCGAGCACGTCGTCTGTTTGCCAGGATCAGGCTTGCGAGGCCTTGCCTAGCTGCAACGGGGGCGAGACCTTGCCCTGCGGCAACTGCGGCACCAGGCTCTGTGGCGCCGATGGCACCTGGGGCAATTGCGAAGGGGAGGGCGCCTGCGCGGTGAGCGCCGAGGAGGCGGGCGGGGCCTGCGGCGCTTGCGGCACGCTCGTGCGGACCTGCAGCACTAGCTGCGTTTGGGGGACCTGGGCCTGCACGGACGAGGGAGTCTGCACAGTGGGCACCCTGGAGACCGGAGCCACCTGTGGTCTGGGCGGGCACTTGCAACGCATCTGTCAGTCCGATTGCACCTGGGGAGAGTGGACCTGCGAGGGCGAGGGCACCTGCTCTCCGGGCGCCACCGAGACCGGAGGCACCTGCGGGAGTTGCGGCACCCTCCAACGCACTTGTGACACCCAGGGCGCATGGAGCGCATGGGTCTGCACAGGAGAGGGTGTGTGCGCCACAGGGGCAACGCAGTCCCAGGCCTGCGGGAACTGCGGCACCCAGAGCCGGACCTGCACGTCCACTTGCACCTGGGGCACCTGGTCCTCCTGCACAGGAGAAGGCGTGTGCGCCGCAGGAGCCACGCAGTCCCAGGCCTGCGGGAACTGCGGCACCCAGAGCCGGACCTGCACGTCCTCTTGCACCTGGGGCACCTGGTCCTCCTGCACTGGCCAGGGGGTGTGTACGCCGGGGGCAACGCAGACTGGTGGCTCTTGCTGCGCGAGCCCTTGCCCATCCAGCGCGTGCATTCCAGGAAGCGCCAACTATGTCCAGACCTGCACCTCGAGCTGCACCTGGGGCACATCTGTCTGCATAACCAACACCTCCTGCACTGCGCCGGGGCACTACACCTGCGGCGATAACGGGGACTCCTGTGCCGGAGTCGCACAAGACACTTGGCGCTGCGTTTGGTCCGACTACTACTGGAACGCTCCCATCAGCCAGGTCTGCCAGAATGGGGTCTGGGCGACCTGGGACATCAACCCCAGGAACTGCAATGCCTGTTGCGGGAGCTACTCGAGCAATTGCGATCAATAGCACAGTCCATTGATTGTCTTTTTTCCGCTTCTGCGGGGTGCATCGCGCAAGGAACGGGTAGTCGGTTTCGCAGGATCTCCGCGTAACGCCCGCTCATTCAGTGACACAAAGCAGGGCGCGCACGCGGCCAGGTGCAGGCAGGGTTCTCATGCGAGCGGCCAGGCAGGCCTTGGCGGCGTTTACTCGAGCTCGTTCTCTATTTCGATGGGCCCGAAGGCAGGGTGGCCGTCCTGGATGGAGCCATCCAGGCGGTAGGACGAGTACTGGCCGTCGCAGTCGAGGTCACCCCGGGCCTCGATGCTCAAGGTCTGGCCGTCGCTCTGGTAGCGGTACTGGAAGTAGTGGCGGTCTGCCATCCCAAAGCCGAGCCTGCGCCAGGGCTCGGCGTCCCACTCGGCCGACCCGCCGGAGCACCGGCGGCCCGGCTGCTCGCAGCAGGGGGTCTTTGGCACCCACTCGGTGCGGCCGACCGGGAAGCGGCCCTGCTCGCCGATGAGCTCCGCGGCCGACCGACGCAGCCTCTGGATGGACTCCTGGGCCTCCACTGCCTTGGCCTTGCGCGTGTACCTCATGAAGGAGGGGATGGCGATGGCCGCGAGGAGGCCCTGCACGAAGATCACCACTCCGAAGCCCACCGGGATGGCGGCGATGGCCAGCCCCCTGCCGCGGAGATCCGGGCGATGGCGCACCGCGCCCACGATTCCCAAGATGGCGCCGATGGCGGGTACGAGCGGCAGGATGAATAGGAGCGAGAGCACGAAGGCAGTGACGTTCAGCGCGGAGAGCTTTCGGGCCGGCGGCGAATGAGGGTGACTCATGGGAAGAGCCTCGTCCATCAGGCTAGCCAGGTCAAGCCAGGGTCAAGCCTGGCCAGTTCAATCCTGGCCAGTTCAATCCTAGGTCAAGCCAAGCCAGGACAATCCTGGCCAGGTCAAGCCTAGGTCAAGCCAATGGGTATGGTATGGCGGCCATGGGAAACCGACCGCGGCAACGCCCCGCGGTGCCCATGGTCCATCCTGCGTCCGTCTCACCCGGGGCCTTGAGGAAGTGGACGCATCGGATCGGCTGATGGCGATAACTTTTCGCTTTCATCCGCGCCTGGAGTGCCTGAAGGTTGTTCTCCAGATGAGGATCTAGGGTAGTGGCTCGCTCAGGGTTCGCCGACCCTGTCCTTCCAGTAACCCGGCTTCCGGTGGAGGTGCATCACAGCAAGGATGAGGATTCTGTCGCCATCCGCCTCCTCGACATAGAGCACCCCGTAGGGGAACCGGTTGGTGATACGACGGCGGATCGGCTCGTCGAGCACTGGCCAGGCCTGGGGGTGCTCGACGACTCGCCGGACAGTGGCGTGGACCTCGAGGGCAAAGTCGAGACCCAGACCTTCCTGACAGGACTCGTAATAGTCCACCGCCGCTAAGAGCTCTGCCTAAGCCTCGGAATGGAATCCGAAGGATCTCAAGGGTAACGTTTCCAGAGCCGGGAGAATACTTCCTCACCTGGAATGGCCTTGGCCTCACCGCTGCGGAGCTCCGCAAGACGTCTGCGGGCTTCGGAGGCCCAGCGCTCGTCGAACTCCTGAGCGGTGGGATTCAAGCTTCTGAGGAGGCAGTCTGCGATGACGGCGCGTTCCTCCACGGGGAGCGCCACAGCCTCCGCGATGATTCTCTTCGTGCTCATCCGAGCCTCGATGATCCTGTTCCCTCGCTGAGGAACCCTGGGACTACTATAGCATACCGGCGTGTGACTCAGTGTCCTGTCTATGGCTCTCGAGCTTTGGCAGCGCCGGCAGCCGTCTTGGCCGCGTTGCCAGGGCAGACGTGGCGCATGGCATATTGACAGCACCGTTTCATCCGCACCGTGAAGGAGTCCGGATGTGCCCGATGCATTGGGTGCGCTGCGCCTGCGCTAGGTGCATGCGATGATATGCCAGTGCACGCACCGGCGTGAGTGCGGGCGTAGGGTCGAGGCAGGAGAAACCCTTGTGAGATGAAATATGTCCCCCGGGTTTTTCCAGTGCGCGGTGCACGGGCCCAGGAGGAATCTTGCAGAGTGGGCTCAATCGTCGGCCCTCTTGAAGTGAAAGGGCTAGCTGAAAAGCACCGTCTCCCCCCTCCCTCTCGACCATTGACCTGTCCGGCTTATCGTTCCGCACACCTGCAGCGTCCATCAAGTCGTGTCCTGCCACAGCATGGCGACGGACGTTTTTCATAAGAATCACCTGGATGTTCTTTGGGCTCTCAGTCGAGCGAAGCCGCCGAGCGCGGGCTGGCGCCGTGTAGGTCTTGCAGACCAGACCAGACCAGGTCATATTCGATGCAGCAGTAGAAGTGGAGGTTTCACCATTGGTTATCACTAATATTGCCGAGGCGAAGGCCAACCTCTCTAGGCTCATCGAGCGTGTGAGGCGGGGTGAGGAGGTGATCATCGGCAAGGCTGGGAAGCCCGTCGCTCGTCTGGTGCCCTACCAGCAGGACACCACTCCCCGGACGCTCGGCGCAGGGCGGTGGAAGGGGCGGATCGAGGTCGCGCCCGACTTCGACGACCTGCCCGAGGAGATTGGGGAGGCCTTCGATGGAGAGCTCGGATGAACCTGCTGCTCGATACGCACGTCCTTTTGTGGGCGTTTGAGGACGATCGGCGTCTCGGCCGAGGGGCGCGCGAGGCAATCGTGGACGGGGGGAACATCGTGTTCGTGAGCGCGGTGAGCGCCTGGGAGATCACCATCAAGAAGGCGCTCGGCAAGCTCCGGGCGCCAGATGGCTTCCTCGAGGAGCTTGCCCGCCACAGGTTCACGCCTCTCGAGGTGACAATCGAGCACGCGTTGGCGGTCGGGCGCCTGCCGCCTCTGCACCAGGATCCCTTCGATCGCCTCCTGCTCGCCCAGGCGGTCGAGGAGCAGCTCACGCTGGTCACCCATGATAGGCGGCTGGAGGCCTACGGCGGGTCGATCCTCCTCGTGTGACCGAGCGTCTCGTCAATGGCTCTCGAGCCCCAGCAGCGCAGGCAGCCGCCTTGGCCTCATCGCCAGGGCAGACCTGGCTCACGGCGCAATGACTGCACCCTTTCATCCGCACTGTGAAGCAGTCCAGATGCGCCCGATGCTTGAGGTGTGCTACGCCTATGCTGTGATAGGCAGGGCGGTGATAGGCATGGTGATAGGTAGAACCTCGGTCGAGCATGTCGCATACCCGACCACGGCCATGGTCCTTATGCTCGGTCTGCTCTCGCTTCCTTCGAGCGCCTGCGGAGGCCGAAGCCTCGGCTCATCGCAGCCCACCGACGCCGCGGCGCTCCCCTTGCCCGACGCAGCCGTCAGCGCCCGCCTGGACGCGGCGGTCCTGCCCGAGGCCTGCGAGGGCCCGGCCTGGGCGGCTGGCACCGGGCAGGCCCCGCGCCCGGTGACGGTCACCTCCGCGCGGATCGCCATGGACTGCTGCGACGGGGCCACGGCCCACTTCCACGGGGCCTCCTTTCCGGGCCTGGGCTTCGATCCGGTGGTGATGCTCAAGTCCTGGGGCGCCTGGCCGAGCCCGGGCCAGTTTGACCTCGCCGCCCTGGATCCCGAAGGGGGCCTCGGGGTGTGGTTGGTGGCCTCGGAAGGAGGCCCATCAGAGGCCAGGCGGCTCGAGGGCTGGCTGCGTCTTGAAGGAGCGGACCCCTATGCGGGGCCGCTGGCCATGTCGATCTGCGTCACCGCGACGGTGGGCGGCGGCGAGGACGATGAGCTCGTAGGGCTGCGGCTCTGGGTGCCCAGCCTTCCGCTGATGCCCTGGGACTGGTGGGAACGCTTCGCCCTGCACAGGCTCGAGGCTCCGGACCTCACCGCTCGTGAGGCAGCGGCCGTGCCCCTCGCGGAGCTGGTCCTGGATCCAATGCCCCTCTTCACTCTCGGCAACCTGAACTACTACGAGGCAGGCACCCACACCCTCCGCTTCGAGCCATGGTACGGGGACCATCTACTCGCGCAGCTGCCCGCTGTGGGAGTGGAGGGCCTGCCCTTCGTGGTGGTGGTGGACCATGAGCCTCTCTACCTGGGCGCTTTCTTCACCGCCCTTTCTTCCTCTACCTTCGGACACCCCGTGATCCTCGTGGAGGACATCGCCGGGGGCGCGGCCCGGATCGAGCGCGCCTACCCTGGGCCGGGCGCTGCCACTTCACCTGATCCACGCGCCGATCCCCGCCTTCTCGAGCTCCTCGCGGCTGCGGCCAAGCTCGCCCCCTGAGAAGCTCGGCGCGACTCGGCGCGGCTCGGCGCGGCGCGTCGCGGCTCGGCGCGACTCGGCCGGCGCGACTCAGACGGCGTGACTCAGCCGGCGCGACTTGGCGCGTCGCCCCACCCCACCCCACCCCACCCCACGCACTCTTCGCCCTACGCGATCGGCTCCACTCTCGGCTCCCGGTTACTGCTTGGGGGTCAGGCTCTCGAGGACGTACTCCCGGTCGAACTTCATGGTAGCCAGGCCGCCGGCCACGCTCTTCTCGTGGAGCTTGAGCATCATGAAGCTGTCGGCGGAGTAGTACACCTCCCGGTCCAGCTTGCCCGCCACGCCCCCAGTGTAGGACGCGGACTGGCTGAGGTGGTGGGCCGGGACCTTCTTTCCGCCGATGTCGAGAGAGGTGAGGCCCACGTAGGTCACCGTGAGGTGGATGTCCGGCCTGGAAACGGGCAGGGGCATGGTGGAGGTGTTCTCCGTGACCGTCCAGCTCATCTTCCAGGTGCTGCCCGGCTTGGGATCTCCATCGGGGCCCAGCAGCCCGTGGGGGCTGCTCTTCTGGCGCACGAAGTTCTTGATGCCGAACATCTCGTTGGTCTCCCAGCGCTCCACGATCTTGAAGCCCTTCGAGCCTTCGCGGCAGAACTTCTCCGAGCGGTGGTTCTCCTTGAAGAGCCGCAGCTCCAGGTCGAAGCAGTCGGCCTTTGCCACCAGCACCGCCGGGATGGACTCGGGCAGGGGCATGTGGGCGTTGCCGAGGAGCTTCGACTCGGCCTTGAGGTAGCCCTTGGTCAGGTAGGTGTACACCCCCGGGGGGGGCATGCCAGCCTGCTGCTTGGCCCCGCCGTGGGTCTTTCTGAAGTCATCCACCGCCTCGCCGGTCGAGGCCTTGGACATCTTCGTCGCCTTCATTCCCAGGCGCAGGACCCCGTAGCCCGTGAGGGCGATCAGCAGGATCGTGGCGAGGGCCGTGCCGATCACGAGCTTCAGCTTCTGGCGTCTGGTGACGGGATCGGGCTCCCGCCGCCCTCGCCAGGTCCAGGCGAGATAGCCGCCAGCCGCTGCGCCCACAAGGAAGCTGATGGGTACGAGGAGGTAGAGCATGTCCCCCAGGATCCCCAACGGGCGCCGGATGTCAAAGGGCTAATCCTGGATGGCCCTAGAGGAACCAGACCCTCCGGATGAGCCGCCCCTCGGTCTCGTAGATGGCCGTGGCGTGGACCAGGGGCCTGCCGGGGATGCCGGTGACCTCCTCTTGGTCAATGACCATCCGGCCCTGGACCATGCGGGAGAGGAGGTGGCAGTAGAGGCTCGGGGCCGAGGCGAAGAGGGAACGGTAGGCGTTCGCAAAGGCCTCCCGGCCCTTGAGGCGCAGGAGGCCAGAGGGGAAGTCGCGCACCTCCACCTCGGGGTGGAAGACCGAGACGAAGGCCTCCAGGTCCCGGGAGTTGTAGGCGTTGAGCTGCCGCTGGGCCAGCGCCTCCGGGCTCGGGTCGAGGAGGTCTTCGGGCCTGAGCACCTTGCCTCCCTTCACCACCAGGTGGGGCCGCTCCACCGAGGAGAGATCTACGAGCGGGTCGCCCTCCAAGACGACGAGATCCGCGAGCAGGCCAGGCTCCACCGCGCCCTGCCGGGCCTCGCGCCGGGCGAGGAGCGCCCCGCCCAGGGTGGCCGCCCGCAGCACCTCGGCCGGGCTCATGCCGGCCTTTGCCATCAGGTGCAGGTCCCGAAAGATCCCCGGGCCGTGGAGCACGCCGATGTTGCCCGCGTCCGTGCCCGCTGCCACGGTGAGGCCTGCCCGGGCCGCCTTTGCGAGGTTCGTGAGGGCCTTGGGAGGCGGGCCCGGGGGAGGCGGGCTCTTCAAGACCTGTCGCACCCGCTCCGAGTGCTCCTCGGGCCTTATCCGGACCATGCCGAGGAGGCTCCCGATGATCTCGGGGTTGCCGAGGAGATGCTCTGCCCGAGTGGGTCTCATGCGGCCGAGGTAGGTATCGGCGTAGGATCCGAAGACGTGCAGGGTAGGCACGTAGATCGCGCGCCGCCCCCGGGCCAGCTCGAGGAGCTCGGCGTCGAGGTCTTCGTCCACCACGCTGTGCACCAGCACGTCCGCTCCCGCCCGAAGGGCCAGCTTGGCCGTGGCCAGCTCGGTGGCGTGGACATGCAGGGTGAGGCCCGCCCGGTGGGTCTCCTCGGCCACGGCCTTGACTATGGGGAAGAAGGCCTCGGGTGAGAGGGCCAGGCCCTGCTTTACGAGGGCCGGCGAGGCCACGTACCAGACCTTGACGTGGTCGGGCCGCCGGGCGAGCTGCTGCCTGAGCAGGGCGAGGGCCTCGGTCACGGAGGCCACCCGCCGGATGGGCCGATCCTCCGCCGCGAGGGCCGCCGGCTCGTAGGAGGCGATGAGGGGCCCCGCGACGAGGACCCGCGGCGCGGCCGCGCTCCTTTCGGCCTCCTCCCTCACGTCGAAGTTCCACATGGGTCCGCCCTCGTCCACCACGGTGGTGACGCCCGAGGCGAGGTAGCGGCGGAAGAGATCCCCCATGCCAGCGCGGACGCGCTTCACCTCCTCGGCGTAGGGCCGGCGGTGCCGGAGATCCACGGCGTCGGGTCGGGTGTAGAGCCCCCCCGACTGGAAGAGGTGGATGTGACCGTCCACGAGCCCGGGGATCACCGAGCGGCCTCCGAGGGGGATGACGAGCGCGCCGGGAGGCGGCTTGATCTCGGAGTCTGGGCCGAGGGCCTTGATCTTGTCTCCCTCGATGAGCACCGTGTGGCCCTCGAGGGCCCGGCCCTTTCGAACGTCTATCACCCGGCCGCCGGTGAGGGCCTTCCACCGGGCGTCGGGGATGGGCCCCGTCCCATCGGCCCGCGCTGTCTGGGGGCTGGTTCCCTGCGCCTGCGCCTGCGCCCGAGTCTGCGCCTGCGCCTGCGCCTGCGCCTGCGTCTGCGCCTGCGCCTGCGCCCGAGTCTGCGCCTGTGCCCCCTGCGCGGGTGCGGCCGAAGCCTCCTGCCCTCTTTTCGACTCTCCCCTCGAGCCTACCCCCCCGGTCCGCCCCGCGCCCTCGCAAGACAGGAGGAGGAGAGGGGCCATCAGGAGAATTGCCGCCGAGAGGCGAAAAGGCAGGTTCCCAGGAAACCAGGGGCGCTGGTTGGGGCATGGCGGCGTGAGGGCTCCGGGAATACTGGCAGCTCGCATCGAGGTCACCTCCAGGGTAACGGCGTCTTGTCCTTGGGCCATGCAAGGAACCGCCTTCGTGGGGCCTTGCCGGTTATGGATGGCTTCCCACACCCATGGCTCCTGGGATATCATTTATGGCCATGAGACAGCACCTCGGAAAGAAAGGCCTCCCCAGAGTAAGCCGGCGGGCTGGCTCTCGCGAGGCCGTCCTCGGCGCTGCCCTGCTCGTGGGCTGCGTCCTGGCCCTCGGCTTGGCCCTCGGCCCGGCCTGCGTCCCAGAGCCTTCGGAGGGGCTCGGGGAGGGGCTCCCCACCGAGCAGGCCACGAGAGCCGCCGGCGAGGTTGTGGACGGCATCCCCACCTACGAGGAGCGCACCGTGCTCCACATGACGAACCGCATCAGGGCGGGCATGGACTGCGGCGACGCCTCGCTCGTCTGTGGCGGCGCGCCGCTGAGGCCTGTGCAGTGGGAGCACAACCTCGGCAGGGCCGCCCACTTTTACGCCAGGCACCTGCACGACGCCCGCTGCTTCCAGCACCAGACCTGCTGCTTCCTCGAGAACGTAGGGGGCGTGGTGCAGTGCGACTCCCAGGGCTACACCTGTCCGGGCGGGGCCTGCGACTACACCCCCGACTGCCCGGGAACGCCGACCTTCACGAGGATCTCCATGTTCGGCGGCTCCGCCGTGTCGGAGAACATCGCGGCCGGGAACTCCACGGCGGAGGCCACCATCTGCCAGTGGTACTTCTCCTCTGGTCACCACGACAACATCTGCACGGCGTCTCGAGGGTCCCTCGGCACGGGTCACTACGGCGGGTCCAACTGCTACGGCTCCTACTGGGTGCAGAACTTCGGCTCGAACGCCCTGTCGGGGGGCCTGGCCTCGGGCAGCCACTGGGGCTCGGGCGCCTCTCTTACCTTCGGGGCGGCTTTCTACGACCCGAGCCCCACCGGGCCTCCCGAGCGCACGGCGGTGGTGATAGACGGGGCTTGCCACAACCTGACCCTGGAGTACGGCAACAACACCTCCGCCACCTACGCCGCGAGCATCAGCGTGACGAGCGGGTGTCACGCCTACTACTTCCTCTTCACCTCCTCCGGGGGGACCCGCTACACCTACCCGACCACAGGGTCCTACCTGCTCGGGAGCGGGTGCGGGATCTACACGGCGGATCAGGCCGGGGCTGACTGCGAGGGAGGCACGGGAAACTGCGTTAATGGCGAGACCCGGCCCTGCTACACGGGCAGCGCCGCCACCCGCGGGGTGGGCGCTTGTCAGGACGGCACCGAGACCTGCGTCGGGGGTACCTGGGGGAGCTGTGCGGGCCAGGTGCTCCCGAGCGCCGAGACCTGTGACGGCGCCGACAACGACTGCAACGGCACGGTGGACGACCCCTGCGACTGTAGCCCGGGCACGACGCGACCATGCGGAACGAGCGTCGGCGAGTGCAGCGCGGGCACC
>JAVEWA010000517.1:0-5147 GCA_034004785.1 Polyangia bacterium | reverse complement strand
ATCCCCCTCGATGGTGACCACCTTCTTGCCGGAGGTGGTGACGAGCATCCCGCACCCCACCCCGCAGTAGGGACAGATGGTGCTCGTCAGCTTGCCCGTCTTGATGGGCTTGGCCTTGGCGCGGGCCACGCTGGGCTCTACCCCCACCCCGTACACGCCCGCAAGCAGCCCGGCGCTGCCTAGTCCGGTGGTTGCAAGGAATCCTCTTCGATTCATCGCCGCTTTTCCTCCTGAGCCAGGTAGGTTCTGTTCAGAGGTTGTCTCCATCGGTCGGTTGTCTCGAGTCACGCCTAACCCCTGGAGGCGTAATGGGGACAAGGAGCAGGTCGCCAAGCTTCTCCCCCCGGGCCCTGATGCCCGGGATCAAGGGGAGGCCGCCTTTAGTCGGCGCCCCGGTTTCTTCCTCGTCCTTCCACGCCCTCACGCTGGTATCCGGGTTAGGTGCCGAATTAGCTCCTCGGTGAATCCCGTCATAGAAGATGACGCTTTGCGTCGTCTTGTATAACTCGCCTCACTTTCTCATCATGGCGGAAGCGCCCTGTCCGGTCAAGGTCGAAAAAGGTCCGGATCTGCAAGATTTCAGGTAGCCTGGATCCCTCCCACGGCAGGACAAATCGTACGTAACATGATATTATTATTCAATTCACGTCCTTGGGCTCGATACCCTCTGGTCACTGGCCGGGCAGGGGCAGGATGCGCACCAGGTAGTAAGTCCCGGCGGCCACCAGGGCGGTGGAGGGGATCGTCAGGATCCAGGCGAGCACGATGCGGAAGGCCAGGCCCCACCTCACGGCGGAGAGGGTCATGGTGGAGCCCACGCCGATGATGGCGCCGGTGATGGTGTGGGTGGTGGACACCGGGACTCCTCCAGCCGTGGAGACCAGGATGCTCACCGCGGCGGCGGTCTCGGCGCTGAAGCCGTGCACGGGCCGCAGCTTGGTCATCTTCATGCCCAGGGTCTCGATGACCTTCCAGCCGCCCATGAGGGTGCCGAGGGAGATCGCGAGGCCGCAGGTTAGCATCACCCAGAGGGGGACGTAGAACTCGTCTCCCAGGTACCCGGTGCTGAAGAGGAGGACCGCGATGATGCCCATGGTTTTTTGGGCGTCGTTCGTGCCGTGGCCCAGGCTGTAGGCCGCCGCCGAGACGAGCTGGAGCCGCCTGAACCATCGATCCACGCGCAGGGGCGAGCTTCTGCGGCAGATCCAGAGCACCGCCACCATGATGAAGAACCCGAGGAACAGGCCAATAAGGGGCGCGAGCACGATGAAGAGGCCGATCTTCAGGAGGCCGCTCCAGACCAGGGAGGAGGTCCCGGCCTTGGCGAGGGCGCCGCCCACCAGGCCTCCCACCAGGGCGTGGGACACGCTGATAGGCAGGCCGATCTTGGTGCAGAGGTAGGTCCAGACAATCGCCGCGATCAGTACAGCAAGGAGCATCGGCGCGCTGATTATTGATGGATCCACAACGCCCTTGCCGATGGTGTTGGCCACGTGGACCCCGAAGATGAGGGCTGCCACCAGGTTGAAGAACGCGGCCCAGAGCACCGCCATTCGCGGGGAGAGCACACGGGTCGAGACGACCGTGGCGATGGAGTTCGCCGCGTCGTTCATGCCGTTCAGGAAGTCGAAGAGCAGCGCCAGGACGATTATTGTGATGACCAGGGCGAGCATCAGGGTCCAGTGTGGCTAGGTGTTCTCGAGGGCGATGCCCTCGAGGATGTCCGAGGCGTCCTCGCAGCGATCCGTCACGGCCTCCAGGTGCTCGAGGATGTCCTTCCACTTGAGCACCTCGAGCACGTCCCCTCCCTCAGCGAAGAGCAGCGCCATGGCCTCCCGCCGGATGTCGTCCGCGGCGTTCTCGAGGCGGTTCACCTCCACGGCCAGCTCCTTGATCCTCTCGTGACGTTTGCTCATCTGGCGGAGCTCTCCGAGCATGGCCGCCACCTGCTTGACGCTCTCGAGGGAGACCTCGGCCAGCTTCAGGGCCTCGGGCCGCATGACCTTCGGCTTGTAGATGGCGATTCGGCTCGAGACCGCCTCGGTCAGGTCCACGATGTCGTCGAGCCTCACCATCAGCTTCCGGATGTCCTGCCGGTCAAGAGGCGTCACAAAGGTCCGGTGGAGGTGATCGATCGCGCTGTGCACCACCTCGTCGCACTCGCTCTCGATGGTCTTCACCCGCCGGGCATGCTCGGTGTAGTCACCTTCGCACTTCAAAAGGGAGATGAGGGCCTCCATGGCCTGGACCATGAGCTTGCCCATCTTTTCGAACTGGTCGAAAAACAGGTCGTCTCTCGGAATCAGGGACTTGAGCATGGGGCACCCTGGGATGGCCTGTGAGTGGCGAGCGGACCTTACGTGTCCATGGGAGCCTGGTCAATGCTTCTAGCTCGCTCTGGCGCTCTTTTTCCAAGGTTCCAGGAGCCAGCATTTGCGCTTCTTGGTCGCCCCTTTTGCGCTTCTCGGACAGCCCTTGGGAGCCTATCGATCGACCTTCGGTAATTCCAAATAAGTTCTGCTGAGATCGCTGGGCTGGATCTTTTGTTACCAGGTCGCTCCTTGGCCTCCCCACTCCTTGGCCTCCCCGCTCCTTGGCCTCCCCGCTCCTTGGCCTCCCCTCCCCGGCTCCCCACCCCGGCACCCCACCCCCGCGCCCCACCCCCGCGTGACAGGTTGCTCGCCCCAGGGCGATCCGTGGCCCAAGGGGTGAGCCATGACGGACTTCGTGCTCAGGTCGGCAGTGCCCTGGCTGCTTTTGCTCCTCACCTGCTGCGCCCCCGAACAGGGCGCTTCCGGGCAAGGCGGCCTGCCTGCGGCCCAGGTGCAGAGGGCCTACGGGGAGCCCCAGGGGGGATTTCCGAGCTGGTACGAGCGCATGATCCACGTGCTCGTGAACCGGGCCCGCGCGGACCCGGCCGCTGCCCTCGCGCCCTGCGCCGGCTGCGGGGCAGGGGGCTGCTGCGCCGACGCGGTGTGCTTCTCCTCGCCCAAGACTCCCCTGTGGTGGCGGGAGGACCTGGCCCATGCGGCCCGGTTCCACGCCCAGAACCTCACCGCCACGGGCTGCGGCATGAGCCACACCTCGCCCTGCACGCTGGTTTCGAACATCGGCGCGCTCTACCCAGGATCCTGCGACGGCCAGGCGGCCTGCGCCTGCTCGGGAGCCGTGACCTGCGGCTCTGGGGACAACTTCCAGACCCGCCTGTCCAAGTTCGGAGTGGGGGGCTACGTGGCCGAGAACATCGCCTGGCTCGGGGATCCCTTCAGCGTGTTCGAGGCCTGGCTCCTCGAGACGGACTCGGACCCCTCCTGCGCCTGGCGCATGTCGAACGGCCACCGCTGGAACATCCTCGGGGACTATAGCCACCTGGGGGTCGGGGGACACGGCGGCTTCACAGTGCAGGACTTCCACAACGCCGGCGCCGGAGCTCACCCCATCCCCGCAGGGGCCCACTACCCCGAGGCAGGGGACGCAGCCACCCAGTTCCGGGCAAGCTGGTACGCCTCGTCCGCGCCCAAGGCGGCCCGGGTGAACCTCGACGGCGCCTGTCACGGCATGCTCCTCGAGCGGGGCAGCCCCTCGAACGGGACGTATCTCTTCACGGGGCCGGCCCAGGGAGGCTGCCTGCGCTACTACTTCCTCTTCACGGACGTCTCGGATCAATCCGTGACCTTCCCGGACACCGGCTCCTTTGGCATCGGGTGCGGGGACGACTGGAGCGCGGAGCGGCCCGCGGCGGGCTCGGGGTGCGACTGCGTACCCGCCTGCGCGGGCAAGGAGTGCGGCGACGACGGCTGCGGAGGCTCTTGCGGGACCTGCACGGGGCAGCTCGTCTGCGCCGGGGGCCAGTGCCAGGCCGACTGCGCTCCACCCCTCACCGCCTGCGGCCCGGACTGCGTGGACATCCTGTCCAATCCGGCCCACTGCGGCGGCTGCTTCGACCCCTGCGATCCAGGGCTGGGCTGCCAAAACGGCGCCTGCGTCGCCGTCCGGCTGGACGGGGGAGTCTCCTGGGACAGCGGCCCGTCCGAGGATTCGGGCCCCGGGAGCGACGGGGGTGAAGGGGATGACACCGCGAGCGGCGGCTGCGGCTGCCACGCCCCTGCATCCCCTGGATCCTGGCCTTGGGCCTTGGCGCTGCTCTTCTTCATCCTGGGATGGGGCCGCAGGGGGCCCGGGCGTGGGCGCCCGGGCTGAGGCTCCCATCGCCCGCGAGCGAAGCAAGCCCGTCCTGCTTTCACTTCTGCCTTCCGTCCTGCCCTCCGTCCTGCCTTCCGTCCTGCCTTCCGTCCTGCCTTCCGTCCTGCCTTCCGTCCTGCCTTCCGTCCTGCCCTCCGTCCTGCTTTCAGTTCTGCCTTCCGTCCTGCCCTCCGTCCCTCTTTTCCTCTCGCTCCATTGACTCTCCCCTCTCGAGGATCCAGCTTCTTGGCCTCGATGGAGGCCTGGGCCTCCGAGGAGGTCGAGATGTTGAAGCAAGGAGACCGGCTCCCCGAGCTCGAGCTACCAGACGAGACGGGAAAGGAGCGAAGCTTCGAGGACCTGGCGAGGAGAAAGGGCCTGGTGATCTACGTCTACCCCAAGGACAGCACTCCTGGCTGCACCCTCGAGGCCCAGGAGTTCAGCGAGCAGCTCCCTGCATTCAGGCGCCTAGGCTGGGAGGTGGTGGGGCTCTCGAGAGACTCGGTGAAGTCCCACTGCGGCTTCATCGAGAAGCAGGGATTGAGCGTATCCCTGCTCTCGGATCCAGATGGGGCCTTCATCCGGGCGCTCGGGGCCTGGGGCCCGAAGAAGATGGGCGGCAAGGAATACGAGGGCATCCTGCGCACCACCTTCGTTGTGGGCGCGGACAAGGCGATCCTGAAGGTGTACCCAGCGGTCAAAGCCTCGGGCCACGCCCAGGCGGTGCTCGCCGATCTGCGCGGCTCCTGAGCGACCAAGGGGGAGCCCAGTCTCGTGAGGTCGCCCAGCCATCCCGGACGAATTGGGTGATGAGCACGACGCTACGAGGAGACCGAATCCCACGGCCCCCACGCCTTCGAGCAGACAATCGGAGCGCCGATCGAGCTCGTCCGATTGTGATTGCGGGGCGGGCAGAGGCGCTGTAAGAAGCCTGATGCGCCGGGCGAGGGAGATCGCCCCTCCCT
>JAVEWA010000019.1:0-25048 GCA_034004785.1 Polyangia bacterium | reverse complement strand
CGCTCGAAGCGATCTCCCCTGCGGCCGAGGATGGTGACGGGGCCGAGAGCCGAGACATGCACGAGGTCCGCGTGGCCATCCCCGTCGAGGTCCGCCGCGCAGAGGGCCGCTGTGTTGGAGAGCCCGCTCGGCAGGGCTCCCGGCGCCACCTGTAGCCTGCCGTCCTTTAGGCGGAAGAGGCGCAGCTCGGGTGAAGGGTCCCCAGAAAGAGAGCGGCCCAGGCTTTTCCCCCCGGCGGCTGGGCCATGGGCCGGAGCGAAGACGAGCTCCAGGCGGCCCTCTCCTTGGCCGGGCAGGAGGGCCGCGGCCAGGCCAGGGCCGAGGAGAACCGCGGGCAGGCGGGAACCCGGGCCCGTCACGGGGTAGAGCCGCCCTTCGCGGTTCTCCAGCCAGCGGCTTTCTCCCTCTGCCGCCACGACGAAGAGATCAGGGTCTCCGTCTCCATCCAGATCCCCGAAGAGAGCCCTCGCGCCTCTGTGGGAGGCCGGGATGCCTGGCAAGGAGGGCGCGGGCGTCAGGTTTCCCTTGCCGTCGTTCAGGAGCAGCTTGCCCAGGCGCGGGCCCGGCAAGAAGACGTCCAGGTGACCATCTCCGTCCAGGTCTGCAACCGAGATGCCTCCTCCCTGGTCTGCGCCAAGGGCAGCCAGGTCGCCTCTGGGAGGAGCAACTGACGATGATTCGGGGGCGAGGAGGACCCTGGGGGGAGTGAGGAGAGGCTCGCGGGAGAGGACGGAGTGAACCGCCACGACGCCGAACGCATCGATCTTCCACCTGTCGTCGGCCTGCCTCCTTAGGCCCAGCCTGAGCACTCCCCGGTCGCTCCTTCTCGCGCCTCCCCGCATTCGGCCGTCCACCGCCAGGGCCGCGAGGGCGCTCGCTCTGCCCTGGCCTTCGAAGGCCAGGCGGACAAAGGAGAGCCGGGCCCTGTCCACCCGTTCGAAAAGAGAGAGCTGGCCGTAGAGGTCGTCTCCCAGGCCGCCCGGCTCTGTCCTGGCCTGCCACCTGTAGGGGTGCAGCCCGCCTCTGGGACCGAGGGCGACCAGGCCAAACCCATTGCACTCATTCAAGCACTCCGTGGTGAAGAGGCCGAGGAGGTCCTCGGCGCGGCCTCTCCTGGTGGCCTCGGCAAAGGCGCGGAGCACCTCGTCCGAGCCTTCGCTCGCCACCAGGGATCCATAGGAGGGAAACCTGGTGCAATGGGGCAGGACGGCCAGGAGCAGCAATAGGAGAGCAAGGACAATCGAGCTATGATATCGGCTGGTTGGGTAGATCACTCTGCACACCTTGGCGTTGGGTCCTCCACGGGCCAGGCCACTTGACATAGCCATTGTGGGTCTCTATTGTACGCGCAGTTTTCACCCGATCAACCGGTGAGGCAAGGCATGCCAGCGGACAGCTTTCTGCCCTTGATCATTTTCATTTTCATGGGGCTCCTGGTTGTCGCCCTGTTCTACGTCCCCGCCCTCGTCTTCGGCCCCAAGGTGGAGACCGACCCCAAGCTGGAGCCTTTCGAATGTGGCAATGAGCCAATCGGCGAGCCCACGGTTCCCTTCAACCCTCGCTTCTACCAGGTGGCCATCCTATTCTTGGTCTTCGATGTGGAGATAGCTTTCCTTTACCCCTGGGCGGTGCTCTCTGGTGAGCTCGGGTGGAGAGGCATCCTAGTGATGGGGGTTTTCGTGGCAGTGCTCATGGTAGCCCTGCTCTTCATTGTGAAAAAGCGCGTCCTTCGCTTTGTCTAGGCCGGCCTGTCAGCCTGAGGGCGGCTCCGAGGCTCCGGTGGCCAGGAAGGTTTCAGGCCGGGGCACTGGCCTGGCGGACGACGAAAGAGAGAAGCGGGAAGATGGGCATTGAGCTTCACAGGTCGCAATATCTCCAGGAGCTACTGTCCTGGGCGCGCAAGTACTCCATGTTCGTGCAGCCATACGTCACGGCCTGCTGCGGCATGGAGTATATGCCTCTGATGGGGCCTCGCTACGATCTCTCCAGGTTCGGCTGCGAGTTCGTGCAGTTCACCCCCAGGCACACGGACCTGCTGTTCGTGGTCGGCACTATCACGGAGAAGCAGGCTCCGGTGCTCCGCATGATCTACGACCAGATGGCAGAGCCCAAGTTCGTGGTGGCCTTCGGGGTCTGCGCCTCCTCTGGGGGCTTCTACCAGAACTATGCGGTGGTCCCGGGCATCGATCAGATCGTCCCGGTGGACGTGTACATCCCGGGCTGCCCCCCCAGGCCCGAGCAGATAATCGACGGCATAGTCCGCCTCCAGGAGATGATCCAGAGGGGCGAGACCCACAGCCAGCGGGAGCTGAGCGGGCGGGCCACCCAAGGCCGCCAGGCGGGCTAGGAGGAGAGCATGAGCAAGGCTGCACTCGAGGCCATCAAGAAGAAGTTCTCCTCCGAGCTGCTCTCCGAGCATGCCCAGCACGGCGACGAGACGCTCGTCGTCAAGAAAGAGAAGCTGGTCCAGATCGCGGAGTTCTCGAGGGACGATGCGGAGCTGGCCTTCGACGTCCTGGTGGACCTCACTGTGGTGGACTACCTCATCGAGGGCCGGACTCCGCGCTTCGAGGTGGTGCTCCACCTCCGATCCACGTCCAAGAAGCACCGCCTCAGGCTGAAGGTGCCCCTCGAGGAGGGGGCTCCGAAGGTCCCGAGCGTGGTGGGGGTATGGAAGTCTGCCACGTGGATGGAGCGGGAGGCCTACGACATGTACGGCGTCGTCTTCGAAGGCCACCCGGATCTGCGCCGTATCCTGCTCTACCCCGAGTTCGAGGGGCACCCCCTCCGAAAGGACTACCCAATGGCCAGGCGCCAGCCCCTGTACCGGAGACCGGAGCGCCAGGGCGACGTCTGGGAGCAGAAGCACATTCTGAGTGGCCCCGCCGCCGGCGACCACTTCAAGGGGACCTATGACCTCGATCGCTGAGCATCTCGACCCCACGGGGGTGGCGCTACCAACGGAGACCATGATCATCAACATCGGTCCGGTGCATCCCGCCATGCACGGCACGGTGCGCATCCTCGCCGCCCTGGACGGCGAGAGGATCGTGGACGCCGACGTGCAGCCCGGATATCTCCATCGGGGCTTCGAGAAAGAGTGCGAGAACGTGACCTGGGCTCAGGTTTTTCCCTTCACTGATCGCCTGAACTACGTCTCGCCGATCCTGAACAACGTCGGCTACGCAATGGCCGTGGAGAAGCTCCTCGGGCTGAAGGTTCCGGAGAGGGCGGAGTACATCAGGGTGGTGGCGGGCGAGCTTGCCCGCGTGGGGGATCATCTCACCTGCCTCGCCGCCATGGGCATGGAGCTCGGCGCCATGACCGTGTTCCTCTACTGCATCCGGGCAAGGGACAGGATCTACGATCGGCTGGAGGAGCTCACCGGCGCGAGAGTCACACACGCCTACTGCCGGATCGGGGGGGTCAAGGAGGACACTCCAGAGGGCTGGGCCGAGAGGGTGCTCGGTGACTTCGACGAGATAAGGGGGGCGCTCGACGACGTCGAGAGGCTCCTTCTGAAAAACCGGATCTTCATGGACCGGACCCAGGGAGTGGGGGTCGTCTCCAGGGAGGATGCCATAAGCTGGGGGTGGACAGGCCCCTGTGGCAGGGCCTCTGGCGTGGACTACGACGTGAGGAAGGACCACCCCTACGGAGTCTATGGCCGGCTGGACTTCGACGTGCCGGTCATGGACACGGGGGACTGCTACGCGCGGTTCTACGTGCGGCTCGTGGAGATGCACCAGAGCCTCCGGATCATCGATCAGGCCCTCGCGCAGATGCAGCCCGGGCCGGTGCTCTGCGAGGAGCACCGGGTCGTGCTGCCCCCGAAGCGGGAGGTGTACAACACCATCGAGGGGATGATCCGGCACTTCAAGCTCATCGTAGACGGCATCCGGGTGCCCGCCGGCGAGGCCTACGCCTTCATCGAGGGGGGCAACGGAGAGCTCGGTTTCTACGTCGTCTCGGACGGCACGGGCCTCCCGGTGAAGGTGCGCTGCCGACCCCCCTGCTTCATCATCATCTCCCACATGGGGAACATGATCCGGGGCCACAGCGTCGCGGACATCGTGCCCATCTTCGGCTCGCTGAACATGATCGGCGGGGAGTGCGACCGATGAGCGCCGATCCGACCATCAAGCTCACCATCGACGGCAGGGAGGCCCAGGTGGCCCAGGGCACGAACCTCATCGAGGCCGCCCGCTCGATCGGCGTCGAGATCCCGCACTTCTGCTACCACCCAGGGCTGAAGGTGGTGGCCGTGTGCCGTCAGTGCCTCGTGGAGGTGAGGGGCTGGCCAAAGCTCGTGCCGGGCTGCCAGACCCTGGCCCAGGAGGGTATGGAGGTCCTGACCAGCTCGGAACGGGCTCGGGATGCCCAGCGCCAGCAGCTCGAGTTCACCCTGCTCAACCACCCGGTGGACTGCCCCATCTGCGACCAGGTGGGCGAGTGCGACCTGCAGCGCCTCTACTTCGACTATGACTGCATGCCCACGAGGCACGACCTTGCGAGGTTGCCAGGGATCAAGGCCCACCCCATAGGCCCGAGGATCACCTACGACGCCGAGAGGTGCATCCTGTGCTGGCGCTGCATCAGGGTCTGCGACGAGGTGGCCAGGGAGCATCAGCTCGACCTCAAGGAGCGGGGCATGGAGACGGTCATCGCCACCGCGCCGGGCGCGCACCTCGACAACCCCTACTCCCTGTGCACCGTGGATCTCTGTCCGGTGGGAGCCCTCACCGAGACGGCCTTCAGGTTCGACACCCGCGTCTTCAAGCTCACCGCGGTGGACTCCATCTGCCCGGGATGCGCGACCGGCTGCCACATCGAGCTGCACTCCTACGGCGGAGTAATCAGGCGCACGACGCCGAGGTATTCTGCCGAGGTCAACCGCTGGTGGATGTGCGACGACGGCCGGGGCGAGCCGAGGGAGCTCCAGGGCTCGGATCGGGCGGGAAGGGGAAAGGTGGAGGGCAGGCCGGTTTCCCTGGAGGAGGCCTGCGTCGCCGCGAGCGAGCTCCTATCGAAGCACAAAGCGGACGAGCTGATACTGCTGGTCTCGGCGCAGCTCAGCACCGAGACCCTCTGGGCCGCAAGGGCCCTGTCCGAGGCCCTCGGGGGAGTGCAGGTCTTTGGAACTGCCAGGCCGGACTGGCAAGCGGACGGGGTGCTGAAGAGCGCGGATCGGAACCCCAACTCCAAGGGCCTCGAGCTGGTTTTCGGGGGCGCGCTGGCTGGGGCGGCGGATCTCGAGCAGCGCCTCTCCAGCGGGACGGCGAAGGTAGCCATCTGCCTGGACGAGAAGACCACGAACCCGGCCCTCGCGGAGTCGGTCGAGCAGGTGATCGCTCTCGTGCACCGTGACGCTGGGATCGCCGAGTGGGCCAAGGTCTCGCTGCCCATGGCGGCCTGGTGCGAGATGGACGGGTCCTTCGTGAACAAGGACGGTCGGGTGGGCCGCTTCCATCCGGCCGCGCCGGCCCCGGGAGAGGCCCTCCCGGGCTGGGCGCTTCTTGCCAAGCTCGCCATCGGGGCCGGCAGGCCGCTAGACATCGGGACCAGGGCCGAGGACATCTACGCAGCGGCCTCGAGGGCCCTCGGCGAGGCGGTCTTGCCCCCAGGGGACTTCGGCCCTTCCCGGCCTCCCCTGCTGCTCCGCTTCGCAAACGGGCGTGGATGATCGCCAGAACCGATCCGAGAGGACCCTGCGATGCCTGACCTTCAGACCCTCTTTACCGAGACGCCGATCTGGCTGCAGGCGATGCGCGTCCTGCTCATCGCGGCGCTGGTGCTCCTGCCGGTGCTCCTTCTGACCGCGATATACACCTGGATGGAGCGGCGGCAGGCCGCCCTCATGCAGGACCGCATCGGTCCCACCCGCGCGAACCTCTCGCTTGGAGGCAGGAGCTTCACCTTTTGGGGGCTCCTCCACATCGCCGCGGACGGGCTGAAGTTCGTGTTCAAGGAGGACGTGGTCCCACGGAAGGTCCACCCGCTTCTGTTCGGCCTGGCTCCTGTCCTCGCCCTTGCCCCGGTGGTGATCGCCTTCTCCGTTCTCCCCTTCGGGAGCGGCTTCATCTACGACCGCTGGGATCAGATCGTCACCGACTCCGAGCTGGCGGTGGCCATGGAGACCGGGACGGCCCTGCGGCTCCAGGGCGCGAACCTGGAGATAGGGCTCCTGGTGGTGTTCGCCTTCTCGGGGCTGGGCGTGTTCGGCGCCTCCCTCGCGGGTTTTGGCTCCTACAACAAGTGGGCGCTGCTAGGGGGCCTGCGGGCCGCGGCCCAGATGATCTCCTACGAGGTCACCCTCGGCCTCACGGTGGTGGGCGCCCTGATCATCTACGGCACCCTCGAGCCCATGGCAATCGTGCAGGCCCAGGGCGCCTCGATCTGGAGCTGGGGCATCGTCGTGCAGCCAGTGGGCCTCGTCCTCTTTCTGACCGCGGCCATCGCCGAGTCCAAGCGCATCCCCTTCGACATTCCCGAGGGAGAGTCCGAGATCATGGGCTTCAACGTCGAGTACTCGGGGATGCGCTGGGGCATCTTCTTCCTCGGCGAGTTCATGGAGCTGGTCTTCGTGGGGGCCATGGTCACCACGGTGTTCCTGGGCGGCTGGAACGTCCCTGGCCTTCGAGCCGACGGGTTCTTCCTGGGCGGGCTGGAGATCCCCCTGCCACACCTCGGCGTAGTGGTGCTCGGGGTGACGGCGTTCTGGCTCAAGGTAGTGCTCGTCGGCTTCCTGCAGATCGCCATTAGATGGACCTTGCCGCGCCTGCGCTACGATCAGCTCATGCGGCTCGGATGGCAGGGCATGCTGCCCCTCTCACTCGCCAACGTCATCATCACCGCCGTGGTCGTACTGGCCGTCAGGAGCTAGCGAGATGCCCGCGCGCACAGTGAAGCTCGAGCCACCCTCACGGGACATCCTGGTGGAGAGCTACCTCGTCGAGTCAGCCAAGGGGGTGGGTATCACTCTCAGGCACTTCTTCAGAAACTTCCTGTCCATAGTGCCCTGGGTGACTCTCGGAGTCATCGGCCTCGGGCTCGGCCTGGCTGGCGTGCTGGCCATGTTCGCGCTGAAGGGCATCGCGGGCCGGATGGACAACCTCGTCGGCTTCCTGGCTGTGTTCGGCGCCCTGCCCGCGAGCTTCGGGCTGCTCGCGCTCCTTCTGGGCGCTCTCCGCCAGGCAAGGAGGCAGCGGCCTCCCAACTACCTCCGGCTCCGCCCCTACCCGGACATCCCGGCGGACTACTACCCGGCGCGTTTTCGGGGCGAGCACCGCCTGATGAGGCGCGAGGATGACTCGGTGCGCTGCGTGTCCTGCATGATGTGCGCCACGGTCTGCCCGGCGGACTGCATCCACATCGTGGCACAAGACGCGTCGAGCGACGAGGCGCGCAAGGACCAGGACGCTCCGAAGGAGTCCATGGAGAAGTACCCGGTCCGCTTCGAGATCGACGAGCTGCGGTGCGTAGTGTGCGGCTTCTGCGTGGAGGCCTGCCCCTGCGACGCCATCCGAATGGACACGGGCGTCCACGTCGCTCCCATGAGCGACCGTTCGGGGTTCATCTTCGACCGGGGCCGTCTCCTCGAGCGCGGCGAGCTGAGCTTGGCCCGCCAGGGAGGCGAGGGACCGGGCTGGCGAGAGCGCCAGGCGCCGCCCCCCGGATCTGACCAGACTCCCTCGCTCTAGGCTCCCGCTCAGGGTCTCCACAGACGGAGACCCCGGGGATCGGTCCACACCCACCAACTGGATCAGTGAACCCCAGTGTGACTCCTTGCCGTGAACGGGTGGTCACAGTCTGCTGAAGAAGGCCGTTCATGTCGGCAATTTAGTCTGTTTACCTGAGCAATTCAGATATGATACACTTGAACATGTGTTCTGGCAGGGTTGGCGCTTGGTTTGCATGAAAGCTGGTTGAACAGCAAGGGCGCCTCGAGGCGCCAAGGGAGCTTAGCCATGAAGAGAGCCATCGTCCTTTCCACTCTTGTGTTCCTGGTGGCAGGGGTCCTCACCAGGGCCGAGGCTCAGGATGCACCGCCGCCGCCGCCTCCGGCGCCGAGCGACGGTCCGACCTATGCTCCTCCGCCGCCTCCGGTGGCGCCCCAGTGCGGAGTGTATCCGGCGCCGCCCTGCGCCCAGCCCTACGCTCAGCCTTATCCGCAGCCCTACGTCCAGCCGCAGCCCTATTATCGTCCTCCCTATCACCAGCCAGTCAGGTACATGGCCGCCCAGCCCTGGCACCTCGGGCCCTACGTCGGCGTGGGCGGCGGCGGCTTTGGAGTTCTGGGCGCCTCGGGCCCCTTCGAGTACCTGGGCTCGGGCGGGTTCGCAAACATCTACGTGGGCATGAACTTCTCCAGGCGCTTCGCGCTGGAGCTCGGGTTCCTCGGCTCGATCCACGACGAGGAGTTCTCCTACGAGCCACAGTCCCTGATGCTCTGGGGTGTGACCCTGGATCTCAGGTACAACCTCGTCAGCCCATCCTGGACGAGGAGGTTCGTACCGTATCTGCAGGCGGGCGTGGGAGCCTACGGGCTGGTGAGCGACAACTACAGCGGATCCCAGAGCCTCGCCCAAGGCGGCGGCTTCCAGGCGGGCGGCGGCCTGGACATCTACCTCGCCCGCTGGCTCACGGTGGGCGTCCGGTTGCTCTACCGCGGGATCATCATGGGCCGCGTGGACGATTCCTGCGGCGATCGCTGCATCTCCCAGGACGACGCCGACCAGACCTACATCCATGGTCTTACCGGCGAGTTCAACATGAACATCGTTTTCTGAGCCTCTTCCTCCCTGTCCCACCACAGCTCACACACAAGGCCGGCGCAGCCCGACGGGCGGCGCCGGTCGCCTCGTTCAGGCGTCCTCGGGCGGTGCGCGGTGCGCTTCCCTTGTGCGGTGCGCTTCCCTTGCGCGGTGCGCTTCCCTTGCGCGGTGCGCTTCCCTTGCGCGGTGCGCTTCTCTTGCGGGCGCTTCCCCTTGCGCGGTGGATCGAAGCATGGGAGACTTCGGGCCAAGAAACCGGTTCCTGGCTCTTCAATGCCAGCTTCCACTGGAGCCAGGGGTGCGGTGGACCAGGACAGATGACGGACAAAAGCACGTCCATCTGGGCCGCTTCCCCCTCTCGAAGGTGGCGTTTTCACCTCTGGCGTGGCGCTCGCTGCATGGAGGGAGGGGATCTGCGCGGTGCCAGGCGTCACTTTCTCGCCGCCTATCGTGAGGCGCCCTCGGAGCCGCTGGTGTGCCTGGCCTGGGGGCGGGAGGTCCAGCGTTCCGGAGATGCGGTGGAGGCCGAGAAGCTCCTCAGGCAGGCCTTTGAGGCAGACCCCGATCTGGAGGTGGCCGGCCTGCACCTGGCTCGGCTGCTGGGGCTGGGCCTCGGCAGGCCCGGGGAAGCGGAGGAGCTCCTCGATCAACTCGCCGCTCGGCACGAGGAGACGCCGGCTGCGCTCATCCTGAGGGCCGAGCTCAGGCTGCTGGATCCATCGGAGCATGAGGAGGCGAGACGGCTCCTCGACGAGGCGGCGAGGCTCGGGGCCGAGGAGGCTGCGGTGCGAATGGGCCTCGCCCGGGTCTTGAACGCCGAGGGGGTGAGCCGCTCCCGGGCGGGGGATCACCATCGCGCCCTCTTCGCCCTCAAGCGGGCGGGCGACCTGGACCCCAACTGGGCCGGTCCCCTCATCAACCGGGGAGCGATCCTCGAACGCCTCGGTCAGGTGGCCCAGGCGCAGCGGGAGTACCGCCAGGCCCTGAGGATCGAGCCGAAGAACCCGGTCGCCCTTTTCAACCTGGCCGATTCCCTGCGGCGGCAGGGTGATCGCGACAGCGCAGAGCGCCTCTTCCGCCGCCTCCTGGAGGTCGAGCCCTCCTACCCCGGAGGAGAGAAGGGGCTCAGAAGCCTGCTCGACAGGGGCCCAGGGGTGACCGGGGAGCCTCCGTTGCACCCATAGCCTCTGTTCGTGGCGGGAGCAGCCTGGCAGAAGGAGCCGCGCTTGATTTCTTGCTTTGAAGATCCTCGTCCGGTAGGATCACCGCGGTTTCTGGAGGAAAAGGATTGGCTGAAGAAGAAGTAACAAGAGTCACCGCGTTCGATCTCGGCGAGCTCACAGGGCCCGACAAGAAGCAGACGGCCTACCTGATCGTGTTGGCGGGTACCAACGTGGGAGAGATGTACAAGGTGGATGGGAGCGTGACCATCGGGAGGTCGGTCAACGCCGAGATCCAGCTCATCGACGAGGGGATCAGCCGAAAGCACTGCGTCATCAGAAGACTGCGCAGTGGCGAGGTTTTCATCGAGGATCTGAACTCCACCAATGGGACCTTTGCCAACGGGGAGAAGATCGCCACCTACAAGCTCGCCGACGGGGACAAGATCCAGGTCGGTTCGACTACCATCCTGAAGTTCACCTACCACGACAACCTGGAGGAGAACTTCCAGCGTCAGATGTACGACTCGGCCCTCAGGGACGGGCTCACAAAGGCCTTCAACAAGAGATACTTCACCGATCGGCTGCACGCCGAGTTCGCCTATGCCCATCGCCATGGCACCGCCCTGGCGCTCTGCATGCTGGATCTCGATCACTTCAAGTCGGTGAACGACACCCACGGTCACCTCGCGGGCGACTTCGTGCTCGGCGTTCTGGCGCAGCAGGTCCAGAACTCGGTGCGCGCCGAGGACGTGTTCGCCCGCTACGGAGGAGAGGAGTTCGCGGTGATCAGCCGCGGGATCTCAGTGGAGAGTGCTCTAGTGATGGCGGAGCGCTTCCGGCAGGCCATCGAGAGGCACGCCTTCAACTGGAACGGCCAGCGGCTCCCGATCACGGTGAGCGTGGGCCTCTCTGGCCTTCCTGACGCAACCATCAAGAGCCCGGCGGAGCTCATCGCGGCGGCGGACGAGGCGCTATATGAAGCCAAGCGCGGCGGTCGCAATCAAGTGAAGATCCACCGCCCGCGATCGAGATGATCATCCCCGCGCTCCTCCTCAGCTCGGGCCGGGCGGTGGTGCTCGAGGCCGACGGTGGGGACCGGGTCCTGCCCGAGCCTCCCCTTGGGCTAGCTCGGGTCCTCTCCCGGTACGGAGAGCTCGCGGTGCTCGACCTGGACGCCGAGCGGGGGACAGGGGACAACCTCGAGCTCCTCTGCCAGATCTGCCGCAAGGCCGAGTGCAGGGCGGGTGGCGGGATTAAGGACGAGGCCAGGGGAGACGCCCTGCTCAGGGCGGGCGCCAGGAGCATCATGGTTGGCGTGGACACGGGCGAGGAGCTGCTCTCGCGTTTCCCGAGGCGCAAGGTCCTCGTGGTGATGGACATCCAGGCCGGACGCGTGGTGCGGAAGGGCTCGCAGGGAGACTCGCTCAGCGATCCGGTGGAGCTCGCCGTTCGGATGCGAGGATCCTGCGGAGGTTTCGTCTATTCCCTCGCGGGAAACCGGAGCTCGATGGAGCCCTCGGAGATGGAACGCCTCGAGGCCCTGCGCTCCCGTCTGCCCGACCACAGTCTCACCGTGGTGGGCGGCGTCCGCAGGTCCGAGGACGTCCGGAGCCTGGACCACCTGGGCGTGGACGCCCAGGTGACCTTTGGTGAGTCGGCCGAGGAGCTGGACCTCGCCGAGTGTCTGGCGGCGGTGCCCGACTTCGACAAGGCGGGGGGCCTCCTCCCCGTGATCGTCCAGGACGCCGCCGGTCAGGTGGTGGCGCTGCACCAGACCAACCAGGAGGGGCTGATCGCGTCGCTCCGCACGGGTCAGGCCACCTACTGGAGCCGAGTTCGCGGCGGCCTGTGGATCAAGGGGGAGGGTTCGGGAACCCCTCAGGATCTCCTGACCATTCGCATCTCGGGCAACCGGGACGCCCTGCTGTACGCCGTGGAACAGACGGGGGCGGCAGACTCCAGGGGCCGCTACAGCGCCTTTGACGAGATGTCCTACAACCTCCATCGTCTGGAGCAGGTCCTGCGAAAGCGTCTCGTGGCCGATGACCCCCGACGGTCCTATTCTTCGGCCATGCTCGCCGACAGGGAAGGGGTGCGGCGGCAGATCCTGGAGGAGGCGCGGGCCCTTGGCGCTTCGAAGACCCTCGAGGAGGTGCGGTGGGAGACGGCGGACCTCATCTACTACCTCCTCTTGAACTTGGTCCAAGAGGGCCTTTCCCTGGACGACATCCTGAGAGAGCTGCGCGGGCGGGCCGGGCGCAGACGCTCGTGACTACATGCGCGGCCCGAATCTAGTCCTGGATCCCGGGCGGCACCATCGGGTAGGGTTCGTTGGATGAGGATCCTCAGAAAAGGCCCCCTCCGCTCTCCTCGGTCGAGTCCCCAGGCGCTCGAGCGCAAGGCGCTGGCAGAGGTGCGCGCGGTCGAGAAGAGGGGAGATCAGGCCCTCGGCCGGGAAGGCCAGGTCGGCCGCGCTCCGCTCCAGGTGGAGCCCTCTTCGCTCCGCCGGGCCTTCAACCGGCTGACCCCTCGGAACCGCGCCGCCCTGGAGGCAGCCTGCCGTCACCTGGGCGCGCTGGCCAGGCGCGAGCTGGCCTCCCTCAGGGAGTTCGACCTCCGCCCCACGCAGGGACTCACGGTTTTCCACCGGCGGGTGCCCCTCGGGCGGGTCGGCCTCCTGGTGCCTCCGGGCCGGGTCTCCCCCCTCCTGCAGATTGCCATCCCAGCGGCGGTGGCGGGCGTGCCCGAGCGGGCGCTCTGCGCCGCCCCAGGTCCCGACGGGACCATCGACGAGAACCTGCTCGCGGCGGCCTACATGTGTGAGATCAAGGAGATATACGCCGTGGGAGGGGCCCGGGCAGTGGCGGCCTTGGCCTATGGCACTGCCACCATCAGGCCCGTACAGAGGATCCTCGGCTCTGGAGACTTGTCTGTGCGCCTGGCCAAGCGGGCGGTAGCCTCCCACCTGTCCGTGGACGAGGGAGATTTCCCCACCGAGCTTTTGGTGCTTGCCGATGACACTGCCTCGGCCGAGCTGGTGGCTGCGGATCTCCTTGCCCAGGCGGAGCTCGACTCGGAGGCCGACTGCGCGCTGGTCACCACCAGCGAGGCGGTGGCCCACCGGGTGCAGGCCGAGCTTCGGCTGCGGGCAAAGGCCCTCTCGCCGGACGATCCTGCCCGAGGGCCCATCTCCCGCGCGAGGGTCCTGGTGGCCTCGGACATGCAGAGCGCGGTGGCCCATGTGAACGACTACGCTCCGCAGAGGCTCTCCCTTCAGGTGGTGCGGCCAGACGACCTGGTCGGCAGCCTGCGGGGTTACGGGGCGCTCTTCGTGGGGGCGCAGAGCCCTGCCTGCCTCGCGGAGTATGTGGGAGGCGGCCGGGCCGCCCCCTCCGGAGGGCCGGGTCGGGGCCAGGGGGTGCTGGATCTGGCCTCCCTGCGGCCGCCGGTGGTTGCCTTGCAGGTGGACCCCTCGGCCTATCTGAGGCTCTCTCGGGTGGCCGCCACCCTCGCAGATCTGGACGGGCGCCGCCACGCCCGCCGGGCGATGGACATCCGGGTGTTCAAACCCGCCCAAGGGCGATAGGACGAAGCTTCTCCAGGGGCAGGGCCCCCAAAAAGCGCCAAGGGCAGCCTAGGCGGCTGCCCTTGGTGACTTCTCTCGTGAGCCCAGAAGGAATCGAACCTTCAACCTCCGGATTAAGAGTCCGCTGCTCTGCCAATTGAGCTATGGGCCCGAACTCCAGCGCGCGCCCGGGGTGACTCGAACACCCGACCTGCGGATTCGAAGTCCGACGCTCTATCCAACTGAGCTACGGGCGCACAACGGAGGCAGGATTTACCCGAGCGGCGCGCCCCTGTCAAGGAGGATTGCAAGAGGGGGGAGTTCATCCCCCCAGTCACCCTGGCTGCCTGGGCCCAAACCAGGGCAGAGGGCTCCGTCTAGGAGAGTCCGTCCCAAGCTTCGTCGAAGAGGAGAGAGACGAGATCGGATTGACGAGCCGCGAGATCCTATGCTCTACTGTGCTATGTAGGTGGAGCTTTTAATTGACACTTTTCCAGCACCCCTCGAGGACGAACATGAAACAGCGCAAGGTTCGGCGTTGGGCGCTCGGCGCTCTGGTGGTCTTTGCCTTCGGCTTTGGCTGCGACTCGGCCGGCTGTGATCTCCTGGAGCCCATGCCCGCAGGGAACGAGGTGCCCAAGAACCAGACCATCGAGGGGGGCCTCCAGACCCGCGTCACTCCGGGCGGCTTCCAGAAGATCTCCTCGATCATCCCTGGGATGCTCGAGGATCTCCTCGGAAACGGCATCACAGTGATCCAGGAGAGCTACAACAGCTGGTCAGGCCCGGGAGTGGGCGTCGAGTTTTGGATGTGCCCAGGGGGGTGCAACGTGCAGGTGGCCATCCCTCCGAACGGCATCAGCGTGAGCGCCAACAGCGCGACCAACATGCTCCTCATCGATCTCACGCTCCAGCTCCAGTTCGTCTTGAACTTCAGGACCAAGGTAGAGCTCATCGGCATCGACATAGCCGACATCACCTGCGGCGTTCAGATCGCCTCATGGCAGGAGCCGCTCCACTTCACCGTGGGCATCGAGCCCTACATCCGGGCCGAGGACGGGGAGCTGAGGTTGCGTCTCGTTCGGATATCGAACCTCGAGCTCGCAGGCATCACGTTCAGCATAGTGAACTGCGGGCTGGTGGGAGACTTCCTGAACACCTTCATGGACTACATCAACCAGATCTTCGACTGGCTCGACATGATCCTCGGCAACGCCATCACCGAGTTCATCGTGAACCAGTGGATCCTGCCGCTCATGCAGGACTGGGTGGACAGCCTCTTGCCTGACCCCCTCGGCCTCGAGGGCCAGCTCGACATCGGCTCGCTCCTGTCTTCTTTCTCGCCCGGCGCCGCTGGGATAGTGGAGCTGCGAGTAACCCCCGGCGGGTACGTAAACCTGCTCGGCAACGGGATGAGCCTCGGCGTGATCACCGGCGTCAACAGCGACTACGATCCCACGACCCGCCTGACCGCCATGAACGAGTACAACGTGAGGGAGCACTCCGAGGGCCACCCCAAGATGCCTCCCATGCCCACGGCGGACCTGTCCACCCTGAACGGCGGGCTCCCCGTCCACCCGACCCGCCTGACCTACACCATGGCGGCCACCACCGAGCTCTCGGGCCTCTCCGACACGACCCAGCTCAAGTATGAGAACCCGCAGAGCCCCCTTTACGGCCAGACCGCCGACATCGGGCTCGGCGTGACCGAGTCCTTCCTCGACCTCTTCGGTTTCCATCTCCTGAACTCTGGAGCGCTCTGCCTCGAGGTGGGCACGAGCGAGGTGTCCATGCTCACCGTGGGCCTCTTCTCCATCATGGTGAACTCCCTCGGGGACCTCGTGGACCCCTCGGTTGGCGACGCGCCCATGCGCCTCGTCCTGCGGCCGCAGACCCCCCTCGAGTTCGAGCTCGGCAACCCCTACGACGCCAACAACCCGACGCCGCTCCTGGATCTCTACCTGCAGGACTTCCAGATAGACGTCTATGCCTTCTCAGAGGGGAGGTACGTGCGGGCCTTCACCATGGCTCTCGACATGCACATCGGCCTGAACCTCTCGAGCGAGGTGATCGACGACACAGTGTATCTCAAGCCCGCGATAGAGAGCATCAGCTCGAGCGACGTGACGGTCCGCATCCACAACAGCGAGCTCATCTCCGACAGGCCTCAGGATCTGGCGGTGCTCTTCCCGTCGGTGCTCTCCATGCTCATGCCGATGCTGACCGGCGCCCTGCCGGACATCGCCCTGCCGGAGCTCATGGGCATCAAGATGCAGGACATCGAGTTCCGCTCGAATGTTACCCAGGACATCCTGCTCATCCTGGCGAGCCTGGCCACGCCGAGCCCGGTTCCCCCGCAGCCCGCGCCGGTCTTGCCAGTGCGAACCAGGGCGGAGCTGCTCGAGGTCCGCGTGCCCACCCCCGAGGCCCTTAGGGCGTCGCTGCTCGATCCATCCGTCCCCGCCGCCGAGAAGAACGTGCCCTTCGTGCGGATCGGCGTGGAGGCCGAGTCGGTTCCGCCTGGACGCATGGTCGAGTGGCAGTACCGCCTGAACGGCGGCGCCTGGCGAGGCTTCAGGACCGGTCCGGAGCTGGTCATCCGGGACGAGACCTTCTACTTCCAGGGCTGGCACAAGGTGGAGGTCAGGGGCAGAGTGGCGGGCTCCGAGCTGACCGTCGAGCGCAGCCCGGTGGCATTCGACGTGCTCATCGACTCGGTGGCGCCCTACCAGAACCCTCGGATCGAGGATGGGACGCTCCACTTCGGCGGGTTCGACTTCGTCACTCCCCGTGGCGAGCTCGAGTACAGCTACGAGTTCGAGCCGGGCCGCTTCTCCGAGTGGGCCAAGCGGGGCTCCCTGCCCATCGAGCGGGCGCGAGCCCTCGCCGAGGCTCAGGGCGGGACCCTCAGGGTGAGGGCCAGGGACGAGGCGGGCAACGTCTCCGAGGGGGAGATCCCAACGCTCGTCCTGGGGGCCAGCCCGGTGGCGCTGCCAGTGGGAGGCTGCGGCTGCGCCGCCGAGGGCCAGGGGGGCGGAGGCCTCGCGCTCCTCGCCTTCGGCCTGCTCGCCATCCTGGGGCTCGGGAAGAGGCGCCGCCGCCCTTTTTCCCGAGCCGGGGGTAGGAGCGCGCTCCTCGTGTCGCTGGTGGCGCTCGGGGCCGCCGCGACCATCGTGGCTCCGGGCTGCTCCAAGAAGGCCGGCGGCGATCCGCCCGACGCCGGACCTCCGCCCTGCTCCGACAACGACGAGTGCGCCGCGCTCCAGTGCGAGGACGGCCAGCTCCCCCTCTGCATCTCCGGGCGGTGCCAGTGCGTGGACGACCTGACGGTGGGCAAGGTGGGCCCACACTCCTCCCACGCCGAGTCCTTCGACTCCATCATGGTGGCGGCCTACAACCAGCGCTACGGCGATCTCATGTTCGCCTCGATCCGCAAGGGTGACGTAGGCTCGAACCCGGTGATCAAGGACGAAGACTTCGAGTTCGTGGACGGCGTACCCTGGGACAACCCTCCGGACGTGCCCACCTCCGAGATCCGGGGCGGCATCAGGGCCAAGGGAGACGACGTGGGCCGCTTCACCTCCATCGCCGCCGACAACGATGGCAAGCCCGTGATCGCCTACTACGATCTCACCCACGGCTCCTTGAAGCTGGCCCGAATGGAGGGCCTGGACTGGCGCATCCTCACGGTGGACGACGGCGGCTCGAGCGAGGGCCCGGAGGGCGGGGACGCGGGGCGCTACACCCGGATCTCCATGCGGCCCTCGGATCGGGCCCCGGGGATAGTCTATTTCGTGCAGCATCTCCCGGGCTCGGACGAGCTCCACCTGAAGACCGAGCTCCGCTTCGCCCAGTCCAACGTGGCGCGGCCCGCAGGGCCTGGGGACTTCACCACCTACACCGTGGACACCCTGGAGATCGAGGTGCCCACCGACGAAGAAGGCCAACCCCTGGAGGTGGACAAGTGGCCGCTAGGGGACTGGCCCATGGGCGTGGGGGTCACCTCGTCGGTCGCCCGCACCTCCGATGGCCGCCCGGTGGTGGTGTACTACGACTCGGTGAACGGGAACCTGAAGGCCTCGGAGTTCGACGGGACGGCCTTTGTCGAGCCGGTGATCCTCGATGGAGAGGATGGAGGAGCTGACACGGGCAACGTCGGCCTCTTCCCCTCCATCCGGCTATCCCCGGATGACGACGCAGTCTGGCATCTGAGCTACATGGACGTGGGGCTCAGGCAGCTCCTTTACCTGCGCGCCGGGGAGGAGCCTCTCCGAGAGGTGGTGGATCACGGCCTGAGGCAGGAGGAGAACGAGATCACCGGCCTGCCCATGCCCGTGTCCCACTTCGTCGGGTTCGACTCCAAGATCGTGCTGGCGGGCAGCAAGGTCTTCATCGCCTACCAGGACGGCACGAACCACGAGCTTCGCTGGGCCGAGAGAGACCCGGAGGCCTTCGGCACCCCCTGGTTCCACTCGGCCATCGCCGGGGATGTCCCGCCCACCCTGACCCCGGATGGCGACTACCAGTACGAGGGCGCCTTTGGCTTCTACATCGACCTTTCGAACGAAGGGTCGAACGTGGCCTACCTTTCCACCTACGCCGTCAACGAGTGGGCGCGCTCGAACCTGCTCGGCGATCCGCCCGTGAAGTACTGGGTCCAGATCTTCGCCGTGCTCCTCGGCGAGGGTTAGGCTCGCCTTTTCCTTCGCTTCCCTGTCTTACGCTTCCCTTCGTTTCCCCGCCCTGGCCTCGCCTGTCAACGGGCCTCGGTCCCTCGGGCGATGGGGCCCGAAGGGGTTTCAGCCGGGGGAGCAGCGGTGCTATACAGGGTCTGATTTAGCCGCAAGGAGCCGCCATGACCCCTACCCCGAACGAGCTCTTCCGCGCCCAGGTGGCCGCCGGCATCCCCGATGAGCTGCCTGGCCCGCCGCCAGAGGAGCCTGGCGTGGACCACGCTCCTCCCAGGCCCCAGGTGCTCTCTCCCGAGGAGCGGGTCCTCGCCCTGGCCAACGCCCTCCGCTACTTCCCTGCGAGGCACCACGCGGCGCTCGGGCCCGAGTTCGCCCGGGAGCTGGCCGCAGACGGGCGCATCTACATGAGGCGCTTCCGCCCGAGCTACCCCATGTTCGCGAGGCCCATCGACGAGTATCCGGCGAGGTGCCGCCAGGCGGCGGCCGTCATGCTCATGATCCAGAACAACCTGGATCCTCGGGTGGCTCAGCACCCCTTGGAGCTCGTGACCTATGGCGGCAACGGCACGGTGTTCCAGAACTGGGCCCAGTATCTCCTCGTCATGAAGTACCTGTCCGAGATGACCGACCGGCAGACCCTGGTGATGTACTCCGGCCACCCCCTCGGGCTCTTTCCCTCCCACCCCGACGCGCCGAGGGTCGTTGTGACCAATGGCATGATGGTTCCGAACTACTCCACGCCCGCCCAGTACGATCGGCTCTCTGCCCTCGGCGTGACCTCCTATGGCCAGATGACCGCCGGGAGCTACATGTACATCGGGCCCCAGGGAATAGTGCACGGGACCACCATCACGCTGCTCGGCGCGGGCAGGGTGTTTCTCGGCCTCGGGCCCGAGGAGGATCTGGCGGGCAAGGTGTTCGTGACCTCGGGCCTGGGAGGGATGAGCGGCGCCCAGGGCAAGGCCGCCCTCCTCACCGGGGTCGCCTCGGTGATTGCGGAGGTGAACCCGGCGGCGGCGAGGAAGCGCCACGATCAGGGCTGGGTGACGGACGTGGAGCCCGACCTCGACAAGGTCCTCGTCCGCCTGGAGGCCGCCCGCAAGGCCCGCGAGCCGCTGGCCCTCTGCTACCTCGGCAACGTGGTGGATCTCTGGGAGCGGCTCGGCTCGGCCAGCTTCTCGGTGGACCTCGGCTCCGACCAGACCTCCCTCCACATCCCCTTCTCTGGCGGCTACTACCCTGCGGGCCTGACCTTCGAGTCCTCCCGTCGGATGATGGCGAGGGATCCGTCCGGGTTCAAGCAGGTGGTGCAGGCGTCCCTCAGGCGCCACGTGGCCGCCGTGAACGCCCTCGCAGGGGAGGGCATGGCCTTCTGGGACTACGGCAACGCCTTCCTGCTGGAGGCCTCCAGGGCAGGGGCGGCGGTTTCGGGCGGCAGGCCGAGCGGGTTTCGCTACTCCTCCTACGTGGAGAACATCATGGGGCCCCTGTGCTTCGACTACGGCTTCGGCCCCTTCCGATGGGTCTGCTGCTCCTGCGATCCAGCGGATCTCGCCCTCACCGATTCCATCGCGGCCGAGGTCATCGAGGGCCAGCTCGAGGCCGCGCCCGCCGAGATCCAGGGCCAGCTCAGGGACAACCTCGGCTGGATCCGGAAGGCGTCGGGCGCCAGGCTAGTGGTGGGCTCCCAGGCCCGCATCCTCTACGCCAACGAGGAGGGCCGGGTGGCCATCGCCCGCGCCTTCAACGCCGCCATAAGGGACGGTCGCCTGAGGGGCCCGGTGGTGCTCGGGCGGGACCACCACGACGTCTCGGGAACGGACTCGCCCTTCCGCGAGACCGCGAACATCTACGACGGCTCGCAGCTCACCGCGGACATGAGCGTGCAGAACGTCATCGGCGACGGCTTCCGCGGCGCAACCTGGGTTTCCCTGCACAACGGCGGCGGAGTGGGCTGGGGCGAGGTCACAAACGGTGGCTTCGGCCTGGTGCTGGACGGCACCGCCGATGCCGACCGGCGCCTCGAGTCGATGCTCTTCTGGGACGTAAACAACGGCATCGCCCGGAGGGCTTGGGCTAGAAACCAGGGCGCCCTCGCAGCGGCCCGGGCCGCCATGGCCCGCGCGCCAGACCTTCGCGTGACCCTGCCGAGCCAGGCCGATCCAGCCCTGGTGGCCTCTGCCCTCGGGGAGGCCTTCCCCGACTAGCGCGAGCCCTTTCCGAGGCAGGCGGACCCAGCCCTGGTGGCCTCGGCCCTCGGGGGGGCCTTCCCCGACTAGCGCGAGCCCTTTCCGAGGCAGGCGGACCCAGCCCTGGTGGCCTCGGCCCTCGGAGAGGCCTTCCCCGACGAGCGCGAGCCCGCTTGCCTTCTTCCTCCGCGAGGCTGGCTAGAAGCGGTCCCAGTCAACCGCGAGGTCCGAGGGTTTCTCAGGGTTGTAGAAGACCCAGAAGCGCGACCCACGGGAGAGCCTGCCCACCTTGGATAGAGGAAAGGTCAGCCGGACCTCCACCATGATCTCCTCGTCGGCGTCAGCTCTGGCGTCAGCTCTGGAATCGGCGTCATCTCTGGCGTCAGCTCCGGAATCGGCGTCAGCTCTGGAATCGGCATGAAGCCCGAGCGACATCTCGATGGTCTGGCTCGGCTCTTTTCCGTGAGGGCTCGACGAGGTGACCTCCATGTGCCGGATCCTGGCCTGGGCCCGCCGGCCCTTCCTGGCGAGCCACCGGAGGTGCTCGGCGTGCCTCTTCTCGGCTCCCATGAGGCGGACGAAGCCCCAGGCAAGGGCCACCAGCACCAGGGCGAAGGCCAGGATCCCTCCCCAGCCTCGATCCTCGGAGCGGCAACCGAGCGCAGCTATGCCTACCGCCATCGTCACCGCCAGCGCCCTCGCTACGCTCATAGCCTCGGAGGTCGCCAGGGTCGGCGTCTTGGCCGCCCACACGGTAGTAGCCACGGTAGTAGCCACGGTAGTAGCCACGGTAGTAGCCACGGTAGTAGCCACGGTAGTAGCCACGGTAGTAGCCACGGTCACCATCTTTCCCATCGCCATAACCCTCCCTACCATCATTACAACAGCGCCTGGAGCCAGTAGTGCCCGACGAGATTCGAGCCAGATCCGCATGGCCAGCATCCTCTCCCGAGCGGCATTGCTTCAAAGGGCCACTTCACTGTAATCTATCTCTCACAGTACTGCCAGGTCGATGCCCAAGGCTCTACCATGTGAAGGAAGCTGCGGCATGACTGGCCAGGCATGACTGGCCAAGGAGGTTGGTTCATGGACAACGCGAATGGTCGTCCCGTCTTCGCCAAGCGTCTGGTAGTCACCATGGCTTCTGCCGCGGCTCTGGCGGCCCTGGCGCTCGGGAGCTGGCTCTCGGCGCCCAGGTCGGCCTCGGCCCAGGCGCCCGATCTGTCAGCCATCGGGAGCGTGACCGATGCCAAGACCGGGATCACCTGGGTGAGGATCCCAGGCGGCCGGTTCGACATGGGCTCTGCAACCGGCGCAAAGGACGAGAAGCCGGTGCACAAGGTCACAATCAAGAGCTTCGAGATGGCCAAGACCGAGGTGACAGTGGACCAGTACCGGAGGTGCGTGAACGCGGGCAAGTGCACCGAGCCGGATCGCTACGATGTAAAAAACCCCTGGCGCAAGTACTGCAATTGGCGCCAGGGAGGGCGCGACGAGCACCCGGTGAACTGCGTGGACTGGTATCAGGCCAGGGCCTACGCGCTGTGGGCGGGTGGGAGGCTCCCAACCGAGGCGGAGTGGGAGTACGCCACAAGGAGCGGAGACAGGGGATGGGAGTACCCCTGGGGCAGCGATGCGCCTAGCTGCCAGAAGGCGGTGATGGAGAACGGAGGCGCGGGCTGCGGCAAGGTGAGCACCTGGCCCGTCTGCTCGAAGCTGGCTGGACGCTCGGCCCACGGGCTCTGCGATCTTTCGGGCAACGTCTGGGAGTGGGTGCAGGATCTCTGGCACGACTCCTACAAGAGGGCGCCCAAGGACGGCAGGGCCTGGGAGAGCGCCGATGGCGCGAACCGGGTCATCCGCGGCGGCTCCTGGAACCACCCAGCGGCAAAGCTCCGAGCTTCTTTCAGGGCCTGGTTCGGGCCTGGATACCGGGATCTGGACCTCGGGTTCCGCGTCGCCCGAAACGCCCCCTGAGCCGGTAGTTCTTCCGCGCGGCCTCGCGTGTCGTCCTGTCCCCGCTCCCCTGCCGAGACCCGCTAGCGCGCCCCCGGTGTCATTGCAGCAGCCATGGCCCGTAGGGCCTCGCCCGACAGGCGATGGGTGGTCCAGCCGTCCATGGCCTGAGCGCCCATGGCCATGTAGAAGTCGATTGCGGGCTGGTTCCAGTCGAGCACGCTCCACTCGAGGCGGGCCGCGCCCCGCTCCACTGCCAGCTCTGCCACGCGCTCGAAGAGCGCCTTCCCCGCCCCCTTTCCCCGGTGCTCGGGTCGGACGAAGATATCCTCGAGCCAGATCCCGGGCGCGCACTCCCAGGTGGAGAAGCTCGGGAAGAAGAGGGCGAACCCCACCAGGTCGCCTCCTGCCTCTGCGTCGCCTCCCACCTCTGCTAGGATGCACTCCGCGGCGGGCGGGCGCCTTTCGAAGAGCATCTCGCAGAGGGCATCTGGGGTGGCGTGGCAGTCCTCGGGCTGGCGCTCGTAGGTGGCCAGCTCCAGGATGAGCCGGGCGATGAGCCCGCAGTCCCCGGGCTCGGCTGGCCGCAGGAAGATCCTCGACTCTCGCGTGTGTGACAGGGTGGACATGGCGCGGCAGTATAGCAGCCTCCGGGCCCCCTGGAGCCGCCTGGAGCCCCAATCGTTTTGACAAGCCCCGAAGTCGGCGCGGATGGAGCGCCTGGCGCCCGCTCCTCGGGCGGCCTACCGCAGCACGGCGAGCGAGTGGCCTGCTTGACAGGTAGGAGCAGCGTTGTTAGGAAGCCGGCCACCGGGAAACGAGAGTCGCTCCAAATGCGGATGTTAGAGCACGGAAACGTCAAGGTCGAGGTGGACGAGGATGGCTTCGTCGTGGATGCGAAGCAGTGGAACGAGGAGGTGGCCGCTGCCCTGAGCGTCGCCGAGGGGATTGACGAGCTGACCGAAGATCACTGGAAGGTGATGAACTACCTCCGCCTCTACTACAAGAAGTACGGCGTGGCTCCCATGATCCGCAAGCTCTGCAAGGAGACGGACTTCACCTTGAAGAAGATCTACGATCTATTCCCCTCCGGCCCGGCCAAGGGCGCCTGCAAGATCGCCGGGCTCCCCAAGCCCACGGGCTGCGTCTAGCGCCACCTCTCGGCGACCCCCATAATGGGGGCCGGAGGCTGCCATGCCGTCACGCTATCCGGCCCACGGGCTGCGTCTAGCGCCACCTCTCGGCGACCCCCATAATGGGGGCCGGAGGCTGCCATGCCGTCACGCTACCCGGCCCACGGGCTGCGTCTAGCACCACCTCTCGGCGATCCCCATAATGGGGGCCGGAGGCTGCCATGCCGTCACGCTACCCGGCCCACGGGCTGCGTCTAGCGCCACCTTTCGGCGATCCCCATAATGGGGGCCGGAGGCTGCCATGCCGTCACGCTACCCGGCCCACGGGCTGCGTCTAGCGCCACCTCTCGGCGATCCCTATAATGGGGGCCGGAGGCTGCCATGCCGTCACGCTATCCGATCTTCATAGACCTCGAGGGACAGCCGGTGCTGGTGGTTGGCGGCGGGCCTCTGGCCATGGGCAGGGTCTCGCGCCTGCTGGAGGCTGGCGCGAAGGTGACCCTCGTGGCCCCGGTGGTCACCGACGAGCTGCGCGCCCTCGCCCAGGCCGGGGCCCTGGATTGGCAGGGGCGGGCCTTTCGGGCCGGGGACGTGGCAGGGCGCTATCTGGTGCTCGCCGCCACCGGGAGCCAGGACGGGGATCTCGCCGTGCTCTCCGCCGCCCGGGCCGTGGGCACCCTGGCGAGCGTGGCCGACGAGGGGGTACGTGGGGACTTCGCCCTCCCTTCCCTGGTCGAGAAGGGCCCAATCGGGGTGGCGGTGAGCACTGGCGGCGCGGCCCCCGGTTTCGCCGACCTTTTGGCCGCCGAGCTGGGCGTCCGATTGACGGATCGGCTCCCTGAGTATCTGGGGCTCCTCGAGGAGCTGCGCCAGGCCCTCATTGAGCAATTCCCAGAGGAGCCCAGGAAGCGGGAGCGCCGCCTTGCCGAGGCGCTCGAGCTCTCGGAGGCCCGTCGCCTGGCCGAGTCGGGTGATCTCGAGGGCGCCCGGTCGGTCCTCCGGCGGGCGGCAGGGCTGGATCCCCCCTAGAGCCATCGGATCTCCAAGGGGAGGGAGCGGGGCCTGCTCGCGAACGGATGCGCGAAGCGGTTCTCGATGGGGCATCCACGCACGCCAACAACCTGAGCCACGCAGAGCCGTCGCCACGCAGAGCCGTCGCCACGCAGAGCCGTCGCCACGCAGAGCCGTCGCCACGCAGAGCCGTCGCCACGTAGAGCCGTCGCCACGCAGAGCCGTCGCCACGCAGAGCCGTCGCCACGCAGAGCCGTCGCCACGCAGAGCCGTCGCCACGCAGAGCCGTCGCCACGTAGAGCCGTCGCCGCGCAGAGCCGTCGCCACGCAGAGCCGTCGCCACGCAGAGCCGTCGCCATGCAGAGCCGTCGCCACGCAGAGCCGTCGCCGCGCAGAGCCGTCGCCGCGCAGAGCCGTCGCCACGCAGAGCCGTCGCCGTGCAGGAGCCCGGAGTCGGGCCAGAACTCGATAGGATGAAGCATCCTTTGGCGATATGTCCCGGCCATGGGTGCGTCGTCGCCGCGCAGGAGCCCGGAGTCGGGCCAGAACTCGATAGGATGAAGCAT
>JAVEWA010000516.1:0-5156 GCA_034004785.1 Polyangia bacterium | reverse complement strand
CGGAACCTGGAAGCGGGAACAGGTAACAGGGACCCTGGAACCCGGAACCGGTAACCTGGGACCTGGAACAGGGAACCGGGACCCAGGACCTGGAACAGGGAACCGGGAACCAGGAACCAGGAACCGGGAACCAGGGACCAGGAACAGGGAACCGGGAACCAGGAACCGGGCGTTGAAATGTGGGGAGAACAGGATCGCCCTGCCAGAACCACGGCATGTCCTGGCGCCAGGTCCGAGCCTGTGCAATCATCCCTAGAGCGCACTGGCCGAGGGCACGGGCCGAGAGCACTGGCCGCCGGCACGGGCCGAGGGCACGGGCCGAGAGCACGGGCCGAGAGCACGGGCCGAGAGCACTGGCCGAGGGCACGGGCCGAGAGCACGGGCCGCCGGCACGGGCCGAGGGCACGGGCCGAGAGCACGGGCCGCGGGCACTGGCCGAGAGCCCAGGCCGAGAGCACGGGCCGAGAGACCAGGCCGAGAGACCAGACCGAGAGACCAGACCGAGAGCCCAGGCCGAGAGCACGGGCCGAGAGACCAGGCCGAGAGACCAGACCGAGAGCCCAGGCCGAGAGCACGGGCCGAGAGACCAGACCTTGGATGAAGCCATGGAACTCCTTGGCCGCAAGGGCGTCTGAAGCTGCAATGTCCGAGCGCGCAGAGATGATGAGAGCCTCCAGCCATCCAAGAGAAGCAGGGCCGCCCCGGCCTGGCAGGCCCTCGACGGGGCCACGGCAAGCGCCCGCTAACATGACGGCGCGATCCGGCCGCGCCGCGGTCCTCCTCGGAGCCCTTGGAGCAACCCTTGCGGGCGGCGCAGCGAGCGCCAGGACCGAGCAGGCCATCACCCTGGTGGACGGCCGCTACGGCAGACAGGTGCTCGAGACCTTCCACCAGGTGAAGGCCAAGGTACACGGCCTGGTGGCCGAGACCGAGGTGACCCTCGGGCTGCGCTCGCGAAGCGGCGGCGAGGAGGAGGCGATCCTCTCCTTCCACACTCCCCACGGGGCCCTGGTGACGGACCTCTGGCTCAAGGTCGGATCCCGGTGGACCCGCGGCGCGCTCCTTTCGTCCAAGGCGGTCAGGAGGAGCATCAGGGATCCCACGGGCCTGCCCACGAGGGCGGACCCTGCCTGGCTGGAGATGAGCGGGCAGGACAGGTACCGCCTGCGGGTGTTCCCCGTGCCTCCCCAGGGCCAGGTGGAGGTGCGATACCGCTACCTGCATCCTGTCACCCTCCGCTGGGGACAGCGTATCTACGTCTATCCGAGGAGGGAGGACAGCCCCCGCCTGTCGCCAGCCATGGTGACGCTGGAGGATCAGTCGCCCTTCAGGCAGGGAGTGGCCAGGCACCAGATCCGGGTGGCGCCCAAGGCCATCCTGGAGCGCCCACTAGCAGATCCCTCCATCCCGGCGGGCACCCCGCTCAGGGCTGTGCTCTACGTGACCGAGGGCGCCGGAGGCGCTGCATCGCCGACAGGCGGAGACGGACGAGGCGGAGGAGCGACCGATGGTGATGGTAAGACTCGAGGGGGAATGACTCGAGATGGAATGACTCGAGATGGAATGACTCGAGATGGAATGACTCGAGATGGAATGACTCGAGATGGAATGACTCGAGATGGAATGACTCGAGATGGAATGACTCGAGACGGTGCGAGTCGGGAAGGCAAGGCCGCGGCGCAAAAGGGTGCCGGCGTGGCCTACGCCCTGCTGCTCCTTCAGGGGAACCCCGAGGCCTCCAGGAGGCGCTGGGGGACCGACGTGGTCTTCCTGGTGGATCGCTCCCGCTCCATGTGGCGCGCCCACGAGAAGAGCGCCGAGGCGGTGCTCAAGGCCGTCCTCGGGGAGCTAGGCCAGAACACCAGGTTCGGCCTCGTGACCTTCCACCGGGAGGCAGCGGCGCTCGTTCAGGGGCTCAGGCCGGCCTCGGACCAGGCTCGCGCCCAGGCCATCGCGGCCCTCGGGCGCCAAAAGAGCCAGAACGGCACCAGCCTGGCGGCGGGCCTCGCCAAAGCCTACGGCCTCCTCGGCAAGGGCCAGACGGCCAGGCGCCGCCTGGTGGTGGTGCTGACCGATGGGTTCCTCCCGGAGCGGGAGCGGCAGCAAGGCCTCTGGCCCGCGGCGCCCGCGGGCACCGAGCTGCTCTTCCTGGTGGGGAGACCGCACCGGGGTCTATCCCACCGGATGACCGAGGGCCCGCTCGCGTCGCTTGCGTCCCAGCAGGGCGGGCTAGCCTATGCCTTCGATCCCCTGCGCCGCGAGGACGCCCAGGGTGACGGGGCCAGCCACCAGGAGACCGGCGCCCTGGTGGCCTCCCTGGCCCGGCCCGGCCGCTTGACGGATCTTTCCGTGCGGGTGGACGGAACTCCTGTCACCCTGCCCCACAAGGACCTCGCCCTGCTCGGTGGCCACCTCGCCTTTCACAAGACCCTGGGGCTCCCCAAGGGGGCGCAGGTGACCTATGGCTACTGGGGCCAGCGGCGGCAGGAGACCCTCGCCCCGAGGCGCATGCCCGCGGCCTGGGCCCGTCACTTGCAGGCCCTCTTCGACAAGGGCTCGGTATCCCGCGCCGGGGTGGGGCCGGACCTATCCCTGGTTGTGGTTCACCCGGACGACGCCTTCGGCCGGGACCGCCTGGCCTTTGCGAAGCGCTGGGGGGACCGGTTCTTCAGCCGGATGTCTCCCATGGGGGAGCTCCAGCTCCAGGTGGGGCCATTTGGCCAGGGAGAGGCCGGCGCGCCCGATGAGGGCGGCAGCGCGAAGCCCCTCGATGAGGGGAGGCTCACCAAAAGGATCGTGCGCCAGCTCCTCACCACCTCCTACGTGAAGCAGGCCACGCGCTGCTACCAGGACACGGGGCCCAGGTTCAAGGAGGGCCAGGCGGTGCTCTACATGGACCTCACCCAGGGCGAGGTGACGGACGCCTGGATCGAGCACTCCACCATGGGCGATGGCGCCCTCCACGCCTGCCTCGTCAAAGCCGCCCTCGACCTGGTGGTGGAGCGCTCCCACGCCGACGAGACACTCTACCGCGTGACCTACCCCATGCGCTTTCGCGCGGCGGACCGGTCAGTGGACGAGGTGCGGGGCTGGCGGCCGCCCTTGCCGAGGGCCCTGCCGAACCCTCTCCGCGGGCTCAGGGACTGACGGATCACCGGGAGGCGACGGGGCCGGGCTCAGATGGGCACGCCGAGGAGCCGGATCAGGGCGTTCATGCCGCCCCCCACGAGGAACATCAGGGGCACAGCCAGGGCGAGCAGCGCCAGGGTGGCCCTCATTCCCCGCTCCTTGAGGAGCACCACCCATGCGTTCACGCAGGGGATCATGAAGACCATGAGCAAGAGGGCCAGGGCCTGGGAGTGAAGCACCGCCCCCTGGTCGAAGAGCTGCTTGAGGTGGGCCGCGCCAGACTCCCGCCTGATCAGGGTCATGAGAAAGATCTGGACCGACTCCTCGGGCAGACCGAGCCCGAGCAGGATTGGTCTCGAGACCCGCTCCAGGCCCGCCACCAGGCCGAGCTGGTCCAGCAGGAAGAGCACGAAGGTCGCCAGGAGAAAGAGGGGGATGGCCTCGGCCATGAACCACTTGATGCGGAGCAGGGTGTTCCAGAGCACGGTGCGGATCCTGGGCATCCTCATCGGAGGCAGCTCCAGCACGAAGTCGGGCTCGGCCCCCGGGAGGACGATGCTCGCTAGCCACCCGACGAGCAGGAGCTGGAGCGCGAGCCAGCCCCAGAGCAGGATCCAGGCCCATATCGTCATCTTCGCAAGGAGCGCCAGGCCCACGCCGAAGAGCGGCGCGCAGGGGATCCCCAGCACGAGGAGCGCGCTCGCGATGAGCTGCTGCTTGCGGGTGCGGAGCACCCGCGCCGTGAGGAGGGCCATGGTGATGCAGGAGAAGCCCAGCACCAGGGGCATCACCGCGTTGCCCGCCAGCCCGACTCGCCTGAGCGCCCGGTCGAAGAGCACCGCCAGGCGGGGCAGATAGCCAGACTCCTCGAGGAAGCCGAGGGCCACGAAGAAGGTCGCGAGCACAGGCACCGCGATGCCGAAGGCCAGGCTGAGCCCCACGGAGAGGAGCCCGAAGCGGCCCACCAGGAGCTCGGTGAGCCAGGACCAGCCGAGGGAGTCGAGCCAGCCCTTGCTGGCAGGCACCAGCAGCTCGCCGAAGAGCCGGCCCTCTGCCAACCCGACGAGGTAGTCCGCGCCCACTACCCCCACCAGCAGGTAGAGGCCGGCCAGCACGAGCAGCGCCATGGGGACGCCGCTCGAGAGGCGCAGGCTCCAGCGGCCCACGCTCTCCGAAAAAGACGTGCCCCGGGTCTCCACATCGACGCGGGCGCCGGCCGCGATCGCCTCCGCCGCCTCGATGAAGGCCTCGTTCACCAGCACGTCGGCCGGGCGCACGAGATCCTTTCGCAGCTCGCGCAGCTCCGCCTCGATTGAGGACATGCGCTCGATTCCCAGGCGGGAGGCCAGGTGGGCCTGGGCCACGTCGTCCTCCACGAGGAGCATCACCCCGAGGGGACGCTTCGGCAGGGTCAGTCCTGCGGTGAGGGCCGCGAAGCGCGCGAGGGCAGCCTCCACCTCCGGGGCCTGCTCCGCCATGGCCATTGGGACGCGCGCCTCCTCCAGGGCGGCCCGCAGGGCGCGGATGCCGTGCCCCTCCACCGCCACCGTGGACACCACCGGGATGCCCAGGCGCTCGGACAGCACCTCCTCGTCCACCCGGATCCCCCGCTTGCGCGCCTCGTCCACCATGTTCACTGCCATGGCCATGGGCACGCCGAAGCCGGCGATCTGTAGCGCGATGACCAGCGAGCGGCGGAGGTTCTTGGCGTCCGCCACCAGCAGGACGAGATCCGGCGGCTCCCGAAGGAGCAGCTCCTGGGTGACCCGCTCCTCGTCGGACACCGAGTAGATGCCCCCGATGCCCGGCGTGTCCACCAGCTTGAAGCGCCTCCCCCCGACCATGATCGAGCCAGTCGAGATCTCCACCGAGGTCCCGGGGTAGTTGGCGGTCACCGCCCTGGCCCCCGCCAGCCGGTTGAACAGGGCCGTCTTGCCCACGTTCATGGGGCCCACGATGAGGGCCGTCCCCTCGGATGCGCCGCGGCCTTGATCGAGCGCGGGCCCCGTGGACGAGGGGGACTGGGG
>JAVEWA010000515.1:0-5215 GCA_034004785.1 Polyangia bacterium | reverse complement strand
GAGCTCCCTCAGGAAGTTCTGGGCCTTGGCGTCGGGCCCAGCGTCGGGCCCGACCCCGGGCCCGCCCCCTGGCCCGACCCCGGGCCCACCCCCGGCCCCGCCCCCGGGCCCGGTCTTGTCCACATCCTGGGAGCCGCTTCTGGTGTCGTTCTTCGGTGTGTCTTCGCTCATGTTCCTGCCTGCTCTGCCCGGCCGGGGCCCCCCATGGGTGAGCCACCTCGCCGAGCGGGACCGCGACAGGCTACGCGCAGACCCCTGGGATGTCCAGGGTCCACAGACAGGGTCCACAGAGCTGCTCCTCATACAGAGCCACACGCGAGCCACACCGAACAGCAGGGCGCGAAGCAGGCACTGACATTTTGGATGACACCCAAAATCATCGGCAGACAATTTCAGGTGTTGAAGAAACTGTCAGGGCATCCGGGGCTCTCCCGCACTCGCCCTGCTCGAACGGCCCGTCTAATCGAGACTCGTAGGCGCCTGGCTCAAGGCCTGCGGCAGCGCCCGGCCTGGCAGGTCATCGGCACGTCAATGGTCTCGCAGCAGCCCTGGTCCGGGCCGCAGGGGTAGCCGGGCTGGACGCACTCGGGGTACACCCCGCCAGTCCAGGTATAGAAGCCGGCCAGGACCCAGGGCTCGCCGCCGCCGTACTGGGAGACCCAGACCGGGTCCATGCCCGGAGGCCGCCCCGGGGCGGTGACCTCGAAGGAGCAGGTGCTGCCGCCCTGCTGGAAGAGGTCCCCGGAGGAGCCCACCCGGGCGAGGTAGTACAGGGCGCCCACGTAGAAGGGGAACCCCTCGATGCGGATGGTGGCGGGGGCGCCGGCCGTGCCGTAGGTGGGCCAGATCTTCAGGTACTCGGGCAGTGGCCCCATGGCGGGGCCGGTGTAGATGCAGGCCGGGAGGCAGGCCGCGCAGTGGCAGCAGGCCGCGGCGGCGCAGGAGACGCAGGATTGCGACGGGCCGCAGTCGGTGTCCCCCAAGGCGCAGGTCACCGCCTCGCAGCCGTACTGAAGGGGCGGCACGCACTCGTGGTACTGGTAAACGGGCGCGTCCTCCGGGCAGGAGCAGGGATCGGTCTGGCCGTCTGGCCAGGGCCCTGAGTCCATTGGCACCGTCGCGTCGGCCGGGACGGCGCCGTCGGGCCGGACCAGGGCATCCCTGGGAGCCGCGTCCCTCGGGGCGGCGTCGGGCCGGCCCCCGTCTTGGCGGCTGCCAAGGGAGCGGCCGCCGCAGGCCGCGAGGCCAGCGATCCCAGCGCCGCCTGCGAGGCCAGCGAGGCCAGCGAGGCCAGCGCCGCCTGCGAGCAAGACGAGCCCGAACCCAACGCCCCGACAACCAATCATTCGCCGCTCACCCATGCCACACCTCTCTGGCTCGCCAAGGCCGAGCCCGCCCAGGGGCGGAACCGGCCATAGCTCTCAAGGTCACCCGACCTGTCGCCTGCACCGCCTCCTACGTCGCGCTGTCAGCCAGGGCACCAGAAGCAGCCCGAGCAAGAGGAAGCTCCCGAGCCCGGCTCCCGAGCCCGCGGCGCAGCCGCAGCCATCCTTCTCCTCGGGCGGCTCCTCCCTGCACTGGGGCCCCCTCGGGGTGTCGTCCTCGTCGTCGGGGATGCCGTCGCCGTCGTCGTCGAAGTCCCAGTCGTTGGGCAGGCCGTCGCCGTCCACGTCGTCATCGTCCGGGTTCCAGATCCCGTCGCCGTCGATGTCGCAGTCGACGTCGTTCGGCTGCCCGTCGTCGTCGATGTCGTCGTTTCGAGGCAGCTCTCGGGTGCCCTGCTCGAGGGGCACGCTGTAGTTGCCAGTGTTCCGGTTGTCGTGCTTGTAGCTCTCCCACTCGATCCGGCCCGTGACCGGGCCCGCGGTGCGCCAGGCGAAGAGCCAGCCATTCCTCGTGCTGGCCACCACGTCGAGGAAGCCGTCGCCGTCGAGATCCCCCACCGCCGGCGCGCTGATGATCCAGCCGCCCGTGAACTTTGGCCAGCCCTCGGGCTCGCGCCCGAGGTGGTCGAAGGCCCTCAGATAATAGCCCGCGGAGCCGTTTATGGCCTCGGGGAGGCCGTCGCCGTCGATGTCCGCGACGGCGGGGGACATGAAGAACTGCCAGTCGTCCATGAGGCGAGGGTAGGAGTAGATGAACTGCTTGGTCCCGATGTCCCACGCGCCGAGCATGTGCTCGAACTCGATACGGGTGCCCCCCGAGGCGAAGGCCGCCACCACCAGGAGGCCGCCGGCGCCCTGAAGGATGTTCGGGCGGCCGTCGTTGTTGAAGTCCGCCACCACCGGGTTCGTGAAGATCACCTGCAAGGGAATGTCCGTGGCGTTGGAGCCCGGGCCGTAGCCCCGGACTGGGTCGCCCGGGGTGCCGTTCTCCATGGCCCTGACGAGAAAGCCGCGCCCGTCATAGACCTTGGGCGAACCCACGTTGCCCGACACGACGATCTCGAGGACGCCGTCGCCGTCGGTGTCAACCAAGGCCGGCGCCGCGAAGATCCCCTCCCCCACGAGAGGCAGGACGTTGATCGAGAGGATCGTGATGGGGAAGCCCTCCAGGAAGGGCCCCCCTGGGCTCAGATTGCCGCTCGGGTGCACGGCCCATACGTAGCCCATCTCGTTCTCGGTCTTGTTGGAGCCGAGGACTATATCTGGCCGCCCATCACCGTCCACGTCCCCCACCGCCGGCGAAGACAGGGTCCGCGCCATGTCCCCAACGCCGTCCCAGAGCTTCACCGGGAAGCCCGCGGCCGTGGAGCCGTCGTGGTGCCACACGTACACATGGCCGTCGTAGGCCCCCACGATGATCTCGAAGTCGCCGTCGCCGTCCAGGTCCTCCACCACGGGGGAGGCAAAGATCCCGGAGTCGATGTTGTTGTGCTTGGAAAGGTCCGTCACGAGGGACCGGTCCACGCTGACCGGGAAGCCGGGGAGCTCGTTGCCAGCCGAGTCGAAGACGTACACCCAGCCGTCCAGGGTCGCCACCACCACCTCCAGCTCCCCGTCCCCGTTCAGGTCGGCCACCGCGGGAGCGCTGGTGATGGAGGAGTGGACGTCGGGGTCCACCGCGCCCGTCCTGTAAGCGGGCGCCTCCCGGTGATGCTCGGGGTTGTCCGGGTCGAGAGCCGGGAGCAGGTTCACAGGCGCCGGCCATCCGGGCAGGTAGCTGCCGTCCCCCTTGAGCACGTGGACCCAGCCGTCCGCGTCCGGGTAGATGATCTCCCGGGCGCCGTCGCCGTCCATGTCCGCCGTCTTGGGCGACGCCTCCCCGGAGGCGCCGATGAACACGGGGAAGCCGGGCAGCAGGTCCGGATCCCTGACCACGTGCACGGCCCGCCGCATCTCCGCCTTGACGCCGTCCAGCTCGGCCTCGGAGCTGTTGGTGGTGGCCCGGAGCCGCAGGGTCACCATGTAGCGGTTCACCACGCCGTCGGGCGGCGGCTGGGGCGGGTTGTCTATGGTGAGGCCCGAGATGTCCCAGGAGGCGAGGAGGCCGTGGATGGGCTCGGTCACCCCTTGAGCCGACGCGATGGTGGTGAAGTCCCCGTCGTCGGGCTCGATTCCGGGGGCCCACTCGAGCACGTAGTCGATGCTGTCGTAGCTGCTCCGGAAGCTTATCTCGCCGCGGATCTCCACCTGCGGGGTCTGCTCGGGGTAGAGCGGGGCGAACCACCAAGGCTCCACGATGTCCAGCACCGGCGGAATTCGCCCCCTCTCCACCTCCCGCACCGCGGCGCCGATGTTGGTCCGGCCGTAGCCGAAGCGCTGCTCCCAACCGACGCGGGTGGGGTAGCGCTCCAGGTCGCCGTGGGTGGCGGGGTCGTGGATGTCGTCGGCGGTCATGGTCATGAGCTGGTGCACCTCGCCCCCGCGCAGCCGCCGTGCGCCCCGCTTGTCCCCGGGCCTGGGCGCCCCCGCCGGGAAGGGGACATCCTCGCGGAGCGCCATGGCGTAGAGCAGGCCCACCGACCCCGCGGTGCGGCCGGTGGCCTCGGAGGAGCAGGCCGTGCCCGAGGTGGAGAGGGCCAGGTTCGCCCCGTAGTTGGTGCAGTTGCAGTAGTTCAGGTAGGTTTTTGCCTGCTTGTAGTTCGACGAGTCGTGCTGGATGGCGTGCACGTACATGGTGTGGTTGTTGGTGCCGGGGAAGTTGTGATGGAAGCTGTCCTCGTCCGCGGCGCTCGCCACCACCATGACGTCGTTCTCCCAGGCGTAGTCCAAGGCGTCCTGGGAGAGCTTGGTGTTGTTGATGGAGCCTAGGGCCTCCTGGATCAGGCTCGCCCCGTTGTCCACGCCGTAGATCGTGGCCATGGCGAAGTCGTTGACGTCCACGATGAAGGACTCCCCTGCCCTGAGCATCATCAGCTGGCAGTGCGGGCAGACCCCCACCTGGCCCATGGAGTTGTTCCCCTCCGCAGCGGACCACTTGGCCTCGCCCGTGCCATGCCCGAAATCATTGTCGTCGTAGGGGTCGTTGTCGTCCTGGTAGAAGTCCCAGCCCGAGATGTCGTCGATGTAGCCGTTGCCGTCGTCGTCCACCCCGTCGGAGAAGATCGCGATGAGGTCCTGAGGATCCAGGAACCCGTTGTCGTTTATGTCCCAGCCCCCGGGGTGCCCGAGGATCCTCGAGTCGCAGGGGTTGTTCGGCTGCGCCGTGCCGGTGTCGCTGGTGTAGTCCTGGATGTTGAAGAACCCGTCGCCGTTTACGTCGTAGGCCGTGCCGTCCCCGCTGCAGCCCGCATCCGGCGGAGGCAGCTCCCCCTCGTTCAGGTAATACTGGTTCACGAGATCCCGCTCTCGCCAGCTGATGCCCGAGTCCAGCACCGCGATGATCACCCGCCTGTCCCCGAGGGTCTTCTGCCAGGCCCGGTCCACGTGGATGCCCGACCCGAGCGCCACCTCGTAGGGGCTGTAGGCCTGCACCCGGGCCAGGGCGTCGGGGTGGACCCAGCTCCAGTAGTTCCAGCGGTTGGAGTAGTCCGAGTCGTTGGGCCAGTACTGTGGATTGGACAGGTCTATGCCGTCGTCGTCGGGCGGAGGCCACTGTGCGCCCGCGGGCTCGGGCCAGGATAGCGCCACGGAGACGAACACGAGGACCAGGAGACCGACCCTTGCCGCGCTTGCTCTCGTCATGACGACCCCTTCCCGGCTGGATGGATGCCAAGTCGAGGCTCCATGCCGGTACCGCCAAGGTTAAGATAGAAAACTCGAGGTCGATTCTA
>JAVEWA010000514.1:0-5217 GCA_034004785.1 Polyangia bacterium | reverse complement strand
CCCCAGGGACAACAATCGCTCCGCTTCGTGCAGGGCGTCGTTTTTACAGCCAGGTCCCACCACGGGCCCTGCGTCCTTACCTTCTCCGATCGATGTATCGAGGCCTTTCGACTCCACCGGGATGAACGCGCCCTTCGTTGAAGTATCCTCGCCGCCTATTGGCTCCCACTCCACGGTTTGTGGCCCCACTGTGTCCAGATCCTCACGATGAGCCCATGCGAGCGACAGGCCAACCGGGCTGATGGACACCATATGCAGGACCACTTCATCTCGCTTGGGAAGGCGCCAACCGTAGTTTGGTAGTAGCTCCTGGAGAAGCAGACCTAGCGCATCCACCCGCACCGCCGACACCCCATCCAGGACCGCCAGGCGCCTGCGCTTCAGTAATGACGTCAGATCGGTTGGAGGCTTGCCGAGTGTCCCTGGGCCTGCTTCATCCGAGGCTGGAGCATCAAGAGACAGTGGCTCTGGGCGGATCCCAAGGGCTGCAAGAATGCCAACACCAAGCAATCCAGGAGGAATAGGAAGGTACCCATATGCCTGCCAGGGGCCCAGCTCCACTCGCAACCACCCGTCCGGCTCAGCGGCCACACGAATCCTTGTCGTGAATGGGACCTGGCGGTCTCCCAGACGTGCCAGTGCCACGACTCGGGCCTCTCCCTCGACCCATTCCAGGCGAACCGAGTCAAAGCCATAAGACGACATCCGTGGACTGGAAGTAAGCCAACTTCCAAAAGAATCTGGCTCCACTCTCACCTGCAGGCGGCGCAAGCGACAGCGCTTGTTCCTGAAGCGTCCAGCCCCGCCAGAGACATCAAAGGGGAAGCAGACGTCTGGAACTTCCAGGGTTAGGCCCTCCAGGCTCGCGAATCCTGCAAAGCGCCTCCTTCCAAGGGTCAGGTGTGCTTTGCCTCCCAGGAAATCCAGGGTGAAACCCAGGGGGTTGTCACTTCGGCAGCTGGTCTCCGGACGCTTCCCGGGGACAGAGGGTTCATCAAATGCCATGTCTCGTGACGCTCGCGGTCACCGGCCCGCGCCATTCCGGTCGGACCCAATGGCCGCTATTAGGGCAGTTTATCCCCCAATACATGCTCTTGCCAAGGGACAGCCCCAAATACATTTCGTCTCCGAGTGCCACCCTTGCCATTGTCCTTGGCCTTGACTACACTCGCGCACCGAACTGAAGTGCTCTATTGCCACTGTTTCCAGGAGGTCCCATGAGCTCTGCATCCAACGAACGGCGGTCCCTTTTTCCGGGCCAGCCCCCACGCTACCCCCAAATTGCATGGCTGGGCATCGTAGGCGCGCTCATCATCGCACTGCTCTCATCAGCTTGCCCTGAGCCGCCAAAGCCTCGCGAGAGGCCTCGTGGAGATGGTGCGCCACCCAGCTACCCCTATCGAGGGCAGGTCACGAGGCTTGAAGGCAGGGTACATGTATTCGAGGTCACCAAGACGAGAGTCCTTGCCGTACAGTACGCCCCCGCCGCCGGTGGCCTGGTGAAGCCCACTGGCATCGTGGGAGTGGATCCACGACGTGGCGCAGCTCAATGGACCAAGGCAGTAGGCCTGAAGCTCCGCAACCCGACCTTGCCTTGGACCTACGAAATCGCGCGGAACATCACCTTCGTCGCAGCTTGGACCGAGGATGAAACCATTAAGGTCTTCGACATATATGGCCGTGACGCCTGGGAGACGAAGGACAAGGGCTACCTCGGAGTGGCGACTCTCGGCGAGGGCTTCGTATCGGCCAGGGGCTCGAAGGTAGTTTATCTCGAGCGTCAGACCGGCAAGGCCAGCGAGGTTGCCGACCTTGGAGCCCCCATCTCGGCTCCGCTGGTCGTTCTACCCGAGGGAGAAGTAGTCGCTCTCACCGGGGATTTCCTTGTTGGTATCAACCTGGACGCGCCCGGGGCTCAGAAGGTTATTTTCCGGCACAGAATCGAGACGATGGAGGGGCTCGAACCGATGAAGCCCCAGATCCTGGCCGACTCCATTGTCGTCGGCTCTCGTGCCCTTCCTGTGGTCATCAAGACCGAAGTGTCGGTGCTGGATCCAGGTACCCTGAGCCCCCGCTGGAAGACCATGCTCCCAGGCAGAGTGCGCTCTCATGAGGCGCTACAGGTGCTTGGGGAAGAGATCCGGGTTTCTAACCGCATCGAGGGCGCCCCAGATAGGGTTTTTGTCCTGCGCGCAAAGGACGGACAAGTCATCTCCCAGCAGCAGGCTGTTACCAGACGAAACTGCTATCACGGAACCAAGCTGGTCTTCTGTGTTACTCCAAAGGCTGCCACCGCCTATGACCGCGCCTCTCTCGCCGAAGTGTGGTCCCGAGAGATGCTGGATGACGTCACGGGAAATAACCACCTGGCTGTCGGGGACGTCTTCTACATAGCCGAAGGCGCAAAGGTCGTGGGGATCTCGGGCACTGGCCAGGTGAGCTTCTCCTTCGAGATCAAGGCGCCCCCCTTCCGCCCCAAGGCCAATCGAATCCTCGGCTTGGTAGATGGGACCCTGGTCATGACGGTCGCAGACTGGATCTCAGGCAAGGGCATGGCCCAAGTCTGGGGAGTGGATCTTCAGGCTGGGAAGCTCAAGTGGTCCAAAGCGCTGACTGCGCCTGCCTTCTCCGAGACGGCCGTGGCTCTCGTGGGCGACCGGGTGATCTGGTCGGATCCTACCTTCGTCTCTGCCTGCCGCGCCAGCACTGGCGTCATGTCTGGCCGCTGGCCTCACCTGCTCAAGGCTCCGCCAACCAGGATCCCTGCCATTGGCCATGTGGGCGATGCTGCCTATGTCATGCGGGAAGGGAAGCTCGCCTTCCTCAACCCAAAAACCGGGCAAGTCCAGTGGCGAGCCGATGTCGGGGCGGCCCAGGTGGTGGCTGCTGGTGCCACTCACTTCTATGTAAAGAGCCCTGGGGGAGAGATAAGGGCCCTGGAAAACAAGAAGGGCAAGGAATCATGGAAGATATCCTGGGATCCGACGCTCACCCCCAAGGTAGTTGAAGCGCCCGGCGGAACGATCCTCTCACATCACGACAGGGCCATAGCCGTCGATACGACTACTGGACAGCAGAAGTCCGAGTGGAAACCTGGCGGTTGGCACCTGGGCCAAGCCGGTGACGCTCCGGTGATGGTGCGGGTTGTGACCTTCCGGCCCAAGGCCGCTGGTCTGCTGGAAGTCGTGGCCTACCAACGCGACGGACAAAAAGTGAGCCGCTCCTGGAAGGAGACCATCCCCCACGCACCAAAGGATGTCCAAGCCCTTGACCCCACGGCGCAGGGTTCCTTTCCATGGTTCCACGCTACGAGCGACCTGGTATTGCTGCCCCAAGAGGGTGGCCGCTGTCTGTCGGGCCTCGACCTGATGGAGGGCAAGCAGCGGTGGCGGAAGTGCGATCTCGCATGGCTCGCACCTCCACAAGCTTATGGCACACGCCTTTACATGGCCACGGGGCCGATGCGTCCTGGTGTACCCGAGGAGCGGCAGGGCCTTTTCAGCATAGACACCGGCTCGGGTGAGGCCAAGCAGCTCTTCAAAGTGCCTCGACAGGGCGAGGAGCGCTTCATGTGGCCCCAGTACGGAGCCATGTTTGGTGGGCAGTTCTTCGTACTCACCCAGGGAGACAAACTACGCCAGTTGTTGCTCTCCCGACCACTCGATCAAAAGCGCTAGCCGCGAGCTGCCTTCCAGAGGGATCTTCAGATGAGCGAGACACAGCAATTCGAGCCCCTGGCCCCGGTAGTGCAGCGCTTCTTGCAGTACGTTGCGATGGACACGCAATCCGCCGAAGGAGCCGAGAACTACCCGAGCACCGAGAAGCAGAAGATACTGGGCAAGGTGCTGGTCGATGAGCTACTGGGGCTTGGCCTCGCGGACGCTTCCATGAACGACTTCGGCATCGTTACCGCCACGCTGCAAGCCTCCCCTGGAGTTGAGGCCCCCACGATCGGTTTCATCGCACACATGGACACCTCGCCGGATGTCTCTGGAAATGATGTCAGGCCCATCATCCACTCAAACTACCAGGGTGGTCCGATCGTCCTCCCCGAGGGAAACGTCACCATCGACCCGGCTGCCTCCCCGCAGCTCAATGGCTGCATCGGCCACGATCTCATAACAGCAGACGGTAGGACGCTTCTCGGCGCCGACGACAAGGCTGGAATAGCAGAGATCATCACAGCGTTCGAGTGGCTACTGGAGCACCCAGAGTGTAAGCACGGCACCGTGCGGCTGGCCTTCACCTGCGATGAGGAGGTGGGACGAGGGACCTTGCACTTCGATGTCGCAGCATTCGGTGCGATCTGTGCGTACACTGTGGACGGAGAGAGCGCGGGCGAGGTCGAAAATGAGACCTTCTGCGCGGACCTCGCCACCCTGAAGATCTCGGGGAGGAATGTTCATCCCGGCTACGCCAAGGACAAGCTCCTGAGCGCTCTGAAGGGAGGCGCAGCGGTGATCTCTGGCTTGCCTGCCAACGAAGCTCCTGAGACCACCGAGAAGCGCCAGGGATACTTGCACCCCATACACTTCTCGGGTGGCGTGGAGGAGGCTACCCTCAGAGTTCTAGTGCGCGACTTCGAGGAGGCTGGACTCGAGCGTCTCGAGGCCACTCTGGAGGGAGTGGTTTCCGTGGTGAAGAGCAGCTTCCCTGGCCTGGGCATCGAGACCACCATCATGAAGCAGTACCGCAACATGCGCCCGCTGCTTGAGGATCTCCCTGCCCTCACTGACTACGCGATGGAGGCCGTTCGCCGGGCCGGTGGAGAGCCTCGCCTTTCCTACGCCCGCGGTGGCACTGATGGGGCAATGCTGACCTTCAAAGGCCTGCCTTGCCCGAACCTCTTCGCTGGAGGCCACAATTTCCACTCGAAACGGGAGTGGATCTCGGTGCAGGACATGGAGCTCGCCGTCCGCACCATCGTGGAGTTAGCCATTCTCTGGGGCGATCACCCCGCCAAGTAGCGTCGAGCCAAACCACTTAGCTGCCGAGTGCTTCATGCCTGAACGCCACAGGTAACCAATGTCCGGTCAGGTCCCAGAGATGGATGATATCCAGGCTGTCTGGCCGACGTCCGGCCACCAGGCGGGGTTGCCCCGCGCGCTGTTGAACTTGCCGCGTAGCGGCGGCGAGTGGATCAACACCTACGCTGCCTCCTGCTGAGCGTCAAGGTTCAGGGACTTCTCCTCCAGGGTTCGGATCAGCGAAGGCATG
>JAVEWA010000513.1:0-5219 GCA_034004785.1 Polyangia bacterium | reverse complement strand
CTCGGGGGAGGCCGGGGCGAGAAGCTGACGCTGCGGACCTCCAGGCCCGGCCGGCTCCTGCTGGAGCTGCACCTGTGGGACGATCGCGGCGCCCGCGCCTCCTGGGAGGCTCCTGTGCTGGTTCGGTGAGCCGAGGCCGGGTGGTGCTCGCGGCTCATCAGGCTGGTATCTTACGCGCTGCCTCCAGGGTCAGATCCAGGAGCCGGCGCCGGGCCGCCGCCTGGTACATCCAGCCCCGGTTCTCCCACCTGGGCCCGGAGACGTCGTCCCCGGCGTAGAGGATCTGGCCGAAGGGGATGCCCCTGAAACGGGCCACGGCGAAGAGGGCGGCTGCCTCCATCTCCACGGTGAGGCACCCCTCGGCCCTTCGGCGCCGGATCTGGGAGGGGGTCTCCCTGAAGACCGCGTCCGTGGTCCAGCTCGCTCCTCGCAAGAAGGGGACGCCGGCCTCCTTGCACACCTTGGCGAGCAGGAGCGTCAGGGCCCGATCCGGCCTCGCCCAGCGGGAAGGGCGCGAGTAGTGGTAGCTGGTGCCCTCGTCCCTGAGGGCCTTCGTGACCACGATGGGGGTGCCCACCGGGATGGTCCCGTCCAGGACCCCGGCGCCTCCGCAGCAGAGGAAGGCCCTGCCGCCCAGGCCGATCAGCTCCTCCAGGGCCGCCGCCGCAAAGGGCGCCGAGATGCCGGGCCGGGCCACGGCGATCGCGCCGCGTCCCCGCCCCGCGACATACACCGGCAGCGGGTCGCCCTCGCCTCGCAGGCTTTCGCTCTTGATCAGCTCTCCCGCCGCGGCGGCCTCGTCCAGCACCTCCTTGAAGAAGCAGAGCACGACCCTCGGAGGGATCCGCGGCCTTTTCCGGTACAGGGTGATGGGATCGATGATGCCTGGCCCTGGGCCAGGCCACTCGAGGATCGGGGCGCGAGGGTTGGACATCGTCTGCTTCTCCAGTCAAGGCATGGGCGTTGCGGCATGGAGCGCGGCGCACCTTGGGCGACCGTCTGCAAAGCGGCCAAGGACCACTATCCTTTGGCGCCGAGCAGCTCCTCCTTCAGCAGGCGCTTCAGGACCTTGCCCGTGGCGTTGTGGGGCAGCTCCTCGCGGAGCTCCCACTGCTTGGGCACCTTGAAGCCGGCGAGCCGCTCGCGGCAGAAGGCCTCGATTTCGGGCAGCTCCGCCGCTTTGGGGCCCACCAGGAATGCCACGACCCGCTCACCCCACTTGTCGTCGGGGACTCCCAGCACCGCTGCCTCCCTGATGGCCGGGTGCTCGACGAGGGCCTGCTCGATCTCCGAGGGATAGACGTTCACCCCGCCCGAGATGACGAGGTCGCTCCTTCTGCCCGCCAGGAAGAGGTAGCCCGCCTCGTCTAGCCACCCGAGATCGCCAGAGGCCTGGGCCTCGCCCCTGCGGCTGCCGGAGGTGGCCTCGGCGTTCCGGTAGTACTCCTCGATGCGCTGCTGGGTGGTGACGAAGATCTCGCCCACCTCGCCCGGAGGGAGCGGGCGGCCCTCGTCGTCCAGGATGAAGATGTGGGTCCCGGGGATGGGGCGACCCACGGTGCTCGGGCGCTCGAGCATCTCCTTCGAGCCCACCAGGGTGGTCCAGCCCACCTCGGTGCTGCCGTAGAAGTCGTGGACCACCTCGCCGAAGAACTCGATGGCCTCCTCCCTGAGGGGCTGGGGGAAGGGGGCGGCCCCGGACACGAGGCTGCGGAGCCGAAGGCCCGGGCGGTAGCGCGCCTTGACCGCCTCGGGGAGGTCCAGGATGAGCCGGATCATGGTTGGGGTCAGGAGCACCGAGTCGATTCGTTCGGTAGCGAGGCAGCGCAGGGTCTCCTCGGGATCGAAGCGGGGTAGGAGGACGAGGGTCGAGCCCCCGGCGGCCTGGAAGATGACAAAGGCCTGGGCCGCGCTGTGGTAGAGGGGGCAGACCACGAGGTGGCGCTCCCCGGCCCGGAAGGGGAGCCTGTCGAGGATTCGCATCAGCTCCGGCAGGCTCAGGCGGGCGAAGTCGCGGACCGCTCCCTTGGGCGCCCCGGTGGTGCCCGAGGTATAGACGAGGTTCGGCATGGCCAAGAGGCGCTTGGCGCTCCTCGGGAAGGACTCGGGCTGGCCCGAAAGGAGGGCCTCGAGGGTGAGGACGTCGGGGGCGTCGGGCATGAAGGAGGTGGCGATGAAGATGAGCTTGCGGAAGGGCTCGGCGTCCATGAGCGCCTTGACCGCCTCGAGGCAGCGCGGATCGAAGAGCAGGGCCCGGGCCCCGCTGTGCTCGAGGATGTAGCGGAGCTCGGGGGCCGTGAGGCGGTAGCTCACGTGCACGGCGGCGAAGCCCCCTCGCAGGGCGCCGAAGAAGCCCAGGAGATAGGGCCAGCCGTTGGGCGCCATGAGGGCGAGGCGGTCCCCCCGCCCGAGGCCAAGGGATCGGAGGCCGTGGACGAGCTGGCTCAGGCGCGCGTCCATCTGGCCGTAGGTGAGGCTCTGCGAGCCGTCCACCACGGCCAGGCGGCTGGGCGCGTTTCCCGCGTTCAGGGCGTGGATCAGGCCGGCTCCGAGGGGGTGGTGAAGGAGGATGCGGGCCGTGCGAAGGACGCCCGCCGGGCGCTGCTGCCAAAGCAGGCCCGTTCTGGAGCCCACTCGCAAGAGGCGCAGGGCGTCCGCGGCCAGGGAGCTATCACCACGCGCCAGGCGGTTCCAAATGGCGCCCATTGGGTCCTTTCTCGCCTCGCCCTGGCCCTAGGGCCGCTCGGAGCGGCCGCCCGGGACTCTAGGCTCTACCTTTTCAGAAGGTCTGCGAAGGGAGTGTAGCGGAATCCGCCGCCGTTGCCATCCCGGCGATCCTTGACGCCCCGGCTTTCCCGTTGGCCGTGGCCCTCGCGCCTGCCCCTGTCTCCGCCCTCTCGCCCGCCCTCTCGCCCGCCCCTGCTCTCGCTCCCGCGGGGGCGGTCATTGGAGCGGTCGCCGGAGCGGTCACCGGAGCGGTCACCCGAGCCGCGTCCCTTGGGTGATGCGCCTTCCTCGCCAGCTCCCTGGCGCCTATCGGCTGGGCGGGGCCCGGGCCCCGCCTCCAGGCGGCAGGACAGGGAGATGCGCTGCCGCTCGAGGTCCACCTCGAGGACCCGCACCTTGAGCCGCTCCCCCACCTTGACCACCTCGGCGGGGTCCTTTACGAAGCGCTCCGAGAGCTGCGAGACGTGCACCAGGCCGTCCTGCTTCACTCCCACGCTCACGAAGGCGCCGAAGTGGGTTACGTTGGAGACCACGCCCTCCAGGATCATCCCGGGCGAGAGGTCCTCCAGCCGGGTCACGTCCTCGCGGAAGGCCGGCGCTTCGAAGGAGTCCCTGGGATCGCGGCCTGGCTTGCAGAGCTCCTCCACGATGTCCCTGAGGGTGGGCTCGCCCACCTCGTCCGTGAGGTAGCGCCCAAGGTCGATGCGCTTCGCCAGGTCTGGGTTCCCGACGAGCTCCCCGAGCTCCACCCCCAGGTCGAGGGCCATTCGGGTCACGAGCTCGTAGCGCTCGGGGTGCACGGCGGAGGCGTCGAGGGGGTGCTCGCCGTCCCGCACCCTGAGGAAGCCCGCCGCCTGCTCGAAGGTCCGCGGGCCCACGCCGCTCACCTTTCGCAGGGAGGCGCGGGACGGGAAGGCGCCGCTCGCCTCCCGGTGGGCCACGATGCGCCTCGCCACCGACTCGCCGATCCCAGCGACATGGGCCAGCAGGGGGGCCGAGGCGGTGTTCACCTCCACCCCCACGTGGTTCACGCAGGACTCCACCACGTCGTCGAGCTTCTGCTTGAGGCGGCCCTGGTTCACGTCGTGCTGGTACTGGCCCACGCCGATGGCCTTTGGCTCTATCTTCACGAGCTCGGCCAGGGGATCCTGGAGCCGGCGGGCGATGGAGATGGCCCCCCGGATGGTGACGTCCAGCTCGGGGAACTCCTCCCTGGCGATGGGCGAGGCGCTGTACACGCTGGCTCCCGCCTCGGACACCAGCACCACAGTGAGCCCCGCGAGGTCCTGCCCTTCTTGCCCGCCCTGCTGGCCCTGCCCGCCCTGTCCCCCTTGGCAACCCTCCCTCAGGGCCTCTCGCACGAAGGCCTCGGTCTCCCTGCCTGCGGTGCCGCTCCCCACCGCCACGGCCCTCGGCCGGTGGCGAGCGAGGAAGGCGAGGAGCTCCTCGGCGGCCCTCTTTCGGCGCTCCTCGCCCTGGTGCGGGAAGATGGTGATGGCGCCGAGGTACTTGCCCGTCGAGTCCACCGCGGCGCACTTGCAGCCGGTGCGCAGCCCCGGGTCCACGCCCACCACGCCCTGGGCCCCGAGGGGCGGGGCCAAAAGGAGGTTCTTCAGGTTGCTGGCGAAGACCCCTATGGCTTCCTCGTCGGCCCGCGCCTTGAGATCCGCTCGCACGTCCGTGTCCACCGAGGGGGCGACGAGGCGCCCAAAGGCGTCCAGCACCGCCTCCTCGAGCTGGGCCTTCCACGGGGAGCTGCACAGGCCGAGCAAGGCCTTGACGCGCGCGAGGAGCCGCTCCTCGTCCACCTCGATGCGCGTCTTCAGCACCTCCTCCTTCTCGCCCCGGCGCACGGCGAGGAATCGGTGGGATGGGATCGCTGCGACCCCTTCGCGGAAGCCGTAGTAGGACTCGAACTTGGTGCGCTGTCCTTCCTTGTCCGGGGCCATCTCCGAGACGATGAAGCCTTCCTTTGCATAGGCCTGGCGCACGAGGCCCCTCACAGGGGCGTCCTCCGCCACCCGCTCGGCCACGATGTCCCGCGCGCCAGCCAGGGCCTCCTCTGGAGTCTCCACCCCCTTGTCGGGATCCACAAAGGCCGCGGCCGCCTCCAGCGGACCGGGCCCGTCCACCTGCTGCCACATGAGGTCCGCGAGGGGCTCGAGGCCCTTCTCGCGGGCCGCCATGGCCCTCGTGCGGCGCTTGGGCTTGAAGGGGAGGTACAGGTCCTCGAGCTCCGCCTTGATGGAGCAGCCGAGGATCCTGGCCCTGAGCTCGTCCGTGAGCTTTCCCTGGGCCGAGATCGACTCCAGGATTGCCGCTCGTCTCTTCTCCAGATCCAGCAGGTAGGCGTGGCGCTCCTCTATCCGCCGGATCTGCTCCTCGTCCAGGCCGCCGGTGGCCTCCTTGCGGTACCGGGCGATGAACGGGACGCTGGCCCCGTCTTCCAGCAGCGCCGCCGCGGCTTCGACCCGGACGGGCGCCAGGGAAAG
>JAVEWA010000018.1:0-25398 GCA_034004785.1 Polyangia bacterium | reverse complement strand
TGCCCATGTTGGCGTCCCGGGTGAAGGCGTTGTAGGGCCGCCCGAGCAGGGCAACGAAGACGCGGTCGGGGTTCTCCTCCACCTCGCGGAGCACCTTGCGCCCGAGCTCCCGGTAGGCCACGAGGAACCGCTGGTACTGCATGATGCCCAGGTCGTAGGCGCGCCCACCCTCGGCCCTCGTGAAGCCGAGCTGCTCTGCCATGGCCTCGAAGGCGCCCCGGCTCGAGTCGTAGCCCCTGCCAAAGGAGACCAGGGGCCGGAGCATCTGCTCGTCACGAAGCCCGAAGGCGTGGCGCGAGAAGTAAGGCAGACCCTGGGTGAGGGGACAGACGCAGGCGTGGACCTCCTCCAGGGAGGGCATGTCCCGGAAGTGGGGCAGGAAGATGAAGTCCACTCCCTGGTCGAGCACGTCCTGGATGGCGCCGTGGGCGATCTCCGCGGGGAAGCAGTAGTTGCTCTCCTGGCGGGCGATTCCCTCGGGCAGGATCTTCGTGGAGATCAGGGTGCGGACTCCCAGCGCGTGGAAGTACCAGGAGTAGAAGGGCCACAGGGAGTGCACCGAGAAGGCCATGGGGATCCCCACCAGGTGGGGGCTCCGAGCGACGAACCCACCCGGCGGCGGCGCGAACTCCTCGAAGAGCATGCGCGAGCGCTCCTCGGTGTAGTCCACTGCCTCGGCGGCGCGGATCTTCCGCTTCTTGCGCTGGTTCGTGTAGAGCGAGCAGCGCCCGCCGAAGGGGTAGCCGCGCCCCCCAACCTCCAGGCGCCTTATGCTGCAGCGGTTCTCGCAGGCCTTGCAGGTGAACTCGCCCTTGTAGAGGATCTCCTTCTCGATGAGGGCGTCCAGGTCGAAGTCGCCCTTCTCCAGGAGCCCCTCGGCGTGCTTCTGGAGGCAGAGGCGCGCCACGCCGAAGCAGCCCATGAGCTCCGGGTCCGGGGGCACGGTGATGGTCTTGCCCGTCATCTGCGCGAAGGCCAGGGGCACGGCGGGGTTCTTCGCGACGCCGCCCTGGAGCACGATGTGCTCCCCCACGGCGCGATTGCCCACCACGCGGTTCAGGTAGTTGGCCACGATGGAGAAGACGAGGCCCGCGACGATGTCCTCCCGGCAGGCGCCCTGCCCGATGGCCTTGCGGATGTCGGAGTTGATGAAGGCCGAGCAGTGCTCGCCGAACTTCAGGGGCGCCCTCGCCCGCAGGGCGATGGGGCCGATCTCGGGCGCGGTGTGGATGCTCAAGTCCCCGGAGGCCGACTCCTCCAGGAAGGACCCGGTGCCCGCGGAGCAGGCCTCGTTCATGGCGTAGTCGATGGGCACCCCGTTGGCGATGTAGACGTACTTGGCGTCCTGACCGCCGATCTCGAAGATGGTGTCCACCGCGCTCTGGAAGTAGGTAGTTCCCACGGTGTGAGCGATGATCTCGTTGTACACGCCCGCGGTCTCGCAGAAGACCCCCAGGAGCTCCCGCGAGGAGCCCGTCGTGGCAACGAGGCTTATCCGCGGCCGACTCCCGCCCAGCTGCCGCTTGACCTCCCCGAGGCAGAGCTTGAGGGCGGCCACGGGATCCCCGTGGGTCCTGCCGTAGTGCTCCGCCACGACCTCGAGGGAGCGGGCGTTCACGAGGGCCACCTTGGTGGTGGTGGACCCGCCGTCCACGCCGAGGACGTACTCCGCCCCTGGGTCGAAGGCCGCACGGCGCGAAGGGGCATAGACCACGCGGTCGGTCGAGTCCGAAAGGGGCGGGAAGGTCTTGAAGGGGAGGGCCGCGCCCTCGTGGACGAGCTCGCCCGAGGGCACCGGGCCGCCCTTTTGACGGGCCAGGTGGGCGGCGCCAAAGGCCTCGAAGTAGGGGGCCTCCTCGGGCACCAGGAAGTCTATGTCCGCCCTGGCCTCCCGGACGAAGGAGACCAGGTGGCGGTTCCTGGTGACCCCGCCGACGAGCATCACCTGGCAGTCCTTCAGCTTGGCCTTGGTGAGGAACTCCTTGACCTTGTCCGCCATCACCTTGGAGAGCGACAGGGCGATGTCGCCCTTGGTGGCCTCGCCCTTGTTCAGGCGGTGGGTGCAGTCGGACTTCATGAACACCGAGCAGCGAGAGGAGAGGCGGTACGCCTTGGCCCCCTCGCAGACCTCGTCTATGTCCTCGAGGTGGAGGTTCATCCTGCCGAGCTGCTGGCGGAAGAACTCGCCGGTCCCCGAGGCGCACTTGTTGCCCGAGTAGGTGTTGACGATGCGCCCCTTGTCGTTGAGGACGTACACCACCAAGTCCTCGCCGCCCATGGACACCACCGCCCGGGGCCTGAGCCCGAGGGCCTCGAGGCCAGCCTCGATTGCCACCGCCGCGATGATCTCTGGGAGCGCCACCCGGCACCTGCCCTCGGTGCCGGTGACGATGCCCCGCGCCTCGCGAGTCGCCTCGGGCCCGAGGCGCTCCATGAGCCTCGCGAGGGTGCCCGGCAGATCCCCGTCGTGGGTGAGCACCTCGTGCCGCGGGCCCCCGTGGGGCTCGAGGGCGCAGATCTTCAGGGTGGTCGATCCGATGTCTATCCCGATTGTCTTGTCAGTCATTGGCTTCCCGTCTTTTTGGCGCTATCGCTCCGATCCTCGCCACTCTCCCCTGCAAGGCCTGCCCGATGCATCGCCCGAGCACTGGCCTAGGCGCGGCTCTCGAGGGGCCGGCCCCAGAAGACCCATGGGCGTATACCAGGTCGCAAAAGAGCGCAAGATGGGCATTGCCAAAGACAGAGACGTGGACCTGGAATTGGTCGGACCAATGCAACAAAGAGCCAATTAAACGGGGGCACAGTGGATCCCGGGCCAAAGGCATGACAATGGGCGGGCGCTCTTCAAGGGCGCGAGGGGCCTCCGCCCGGGCAGGGGATCTCGACTCCAGAGAGGCTGTCAATGCAGAACTCCTCCACCTCCACCGACCCTTGTGAGCCTGGCGCCTTGCCTGGCCGAAGCCCCAGGGTGAGGAGGGCGCCCACCCTGGCCCTCGGGTCGCGCTGATCGAAGCGGAGGTTGCCGAGCCCGAGGTGCACAGGCACGCCCCGGTCCCGCCCGTGGGCGCGGCGCACGTGGGCTCCGTGCATCACCACGGCCGCTGCCCCGCCGCCCACGGCCGCCTCTGCATAGGCGCGGTCCCGAGGGTTGGGCAGAGGGTCCAGCTCCCTGCCCACGTGCAGGATCACCAGCACCGGCCGCGAAGGGGCGAGGCGCCTCGCTCTTGCCACGGCCCTGGAGAGAGCCGCCGGCGAGGGAAGCGGCACCTTGGAGCCCGGTGGATGGGAAGGGGGCGTGAGGTTCGCGGCCACCACTTGGAGGGGGCCGACCCGCTCTGCCTCGAGGAGTCCGGTGAGGGCCGCCCTTGTCCCGAAAGACCGGATGCCGCGGCGGGCCAGAAGATCGACCGTCTTTCGCAGGCCATCGGGCCCCGCGTCCAGGGCATGGTTGTTTGCGAGGGTGACCGCGCCCACGCCCGCCTTTGCGAGGGCCTCGACGCCCGCGGGATCTCCGCAGAGCCTGGGCCGAGCCACCGTGCCTCCGGGCAGGCACGGGGCGAGGGGAGACTCCAGGTTCACTATCGACAGATCCGCGGCCCGAAGCCTGGGGCCCTGGGCCAGGAGCTGGGCCGGCCAGCCGCGGCGCGCGGCGTCCGCGGCCACGCCGCGGCCGAGCAGCAGGTCGCCGCCTATCACGACTCGAAAGACGCGACTCCGCCCCGAGGCAGGGCGGCCAGGCCCGGCGAGGGAAAGGCTCTCCAGGCCCGGGACAAGATCGAAGACCGAGCAGAGAGCCAGACCGAGGCTCGCGAAAACCAGGGACCTTCTTCTTCGCGGCGGGCGCCGGGAGAGAAGCGCAGAGTCAGGCTGGCCGCCAGCGCGGCTCACAGCTCCAGGCCGACGCCCGAGCTCGGACCACAGCGGGACACACCCTGGCCGACGACCTTGATGGCGGGCACGGGCTCGGCATAGATGGGTTCGAGCCAGGCGGGCCGGGGAGGCGCCTTGCCCGCGCCGAGGCGCGCACGCCACTCCTCGTCGGTCAGGCGCTGGGAGACCGGCTGCAAGAACTCCCGGTAGCTCATCACGGCTCCTCTGGCCAAAAACGGGCCCTGGGGCCCTGGGATGATCGCGTAGATCAGATCCGGGTGACCCACGCCCACCTCCACGGCCTGACCCGCGGTTCGCCAGGTGAACACGTCGGCCACCACCGCCATGTCCTGATCCCGCTCGGCGAGCAGGTCCGTGTTGGCGAGGGAGATGAGCAGCCACTCCACCTCTCCCCCGATGAGGGTGATGCGCCTCAGCTCGGCGGCGGTGAGACCCTTGCCGGCTAGCTCCCGCCGGCTCACGTCCCTCAAGAACTCGAGGATGCCAAGGAGGGTCTTGGTCTTCTCGGCGAGGGGCCGGGCATAGACGCCCTCCTTGGCCTTCTGCACGGGCACTCCGGCCGAGGCAAGGCGCTTCTCCAGCTCACGCACCATGAGCGCAAGCCGCTCGTAGAGCTCTGGCACCGGCTCGACCCAGCCTGGGGGCGGGGGCGGATCCGGCGCGTCGCACTCGGCGCCAGACTGCTCGCCGTAGAGGATGGTGTCGTGCCTGAGCTCGGCCCAGCCTCCCGCGAAGGCCCCCAGCGCTCGCAGGCGCCAGCCCCTGGTCCCGAGAAGGGCCGGCCGACCCGAGGCAGCCGCGGGCAGGAGCGCGGTCAGGGCGTGGAGGGTCCCGTGGTAGGCGTCCTCGCCCCACCTGGAGGCGGGCAGCTTGCCGAGGTCTCCCCGGCCGAGCGAGATGGCCCGGGCCAGCGCTTCGTGACGAAGGGCCGGCGTGGGCTGCACGATGATCTCCATGGCGAGGTCGGATCCGAGGAGCGCCGCGCTCGCCATGGCAGCCGTGCCCCGCACGGCGACGCCGGGATCCTTGCCGCCCGTCACGATGGACTCGAGCGGCCCGATGAGGCGGCCGAGGGCCACGTTGTCCTCGAAGGCCCTGCGGCCCATGACCCGCACCTGGATCGGCGCCGAGCTCCCGGTGGCGGTGGACTGGATGCGTGGGGGCGGCAGGAGGGCGAGAGCAGCGGCGAGCTTCTCCTGGAGCGGCCTCGCGAGCAGGGCGTCGGGCGCGGCCTTGGCCGCGCCTGGCAGGAGCGACCCGAGGGATCTGGCCACCGCGTCGAGGCCTGCGGCGTCCGGGCCCCCGGCAAAGAACGCCGTCAGCTCCCGGGCCTGCCCGAGGCTCTTCGCTCCCTGGGGGCTCCCGAGCCAGCTCCGGCCGAGGAGCGTGACGAGAGGGACGTCGGCCTCCTGGCCCACCACCGGGAAGGAGGCCATGCCGAGCCAGCTCATGGCCCTGAAGTAGCGCTGCATCACCCCGGTGCCGTTGTAGTGGCCACGGGGCCTGAGCTGGGTGAGATCCAGCGGGGCGCGGAGCAGACCCTTGGGCAGCGGGCCGCGGGCCTCCTGAAGGGCCTTCACCGCCTCACCGACGAGGGCGCGGGCAGCGACTGGCACCGGGAAACGAGGATCTGTCGAGGGCTTGGCCGCACGAGAGCCCTTGCCCCGGACAGGACGTACGCCTGGCCGAGGCGCCGGGGGAGCTTCATCCTCGTCCGCGCCTGCGGATCGGACTGGAGCCACGTCCGGCGCGTCCCCCTTGGCCGGCGTGTCCAGGAGCCGCAGGGCCACGCCCCAGAAGGCCAGGGCCCGTAGCGCCTCCTTGCGGGCCTCGGCGGTGCGGGCGCGGCGATGGACTGCGCCCGCCTCCACCATGAGGAGACGCAGGCCCTCTGCGAGCCTCGGGATCACGTGATCCTTCTCCACCTCCCTGAGCACGGCGCTGAAGTAGGCGTGGGTCGCGTCTATGGCGAGGTCCACCGTGACGAAGCTCGGAAAGGCGATGTAGTCGTTCCGCTCGTAGACGTGGAAGAGATGCCGGGCCCGGTTCTTGCGGCCCGATGGGGAGGCGGGCTGCTCGGCGAGGAAGAAGCCCTGGGACTCGAGCAGGGCCCGCTGCCTGGGGGTGAGCTCGCCGAGCCGGGCCCGGTTCCCGATCTTGGCGTGGTCCCACGAAGGGTGGCGACCCTTGGCCGAGGAGTCTGGAGCCAGCCTGGGCGGCGGAGGTCTGTGGGCCTCGGCCTTGGCGCGAGGCGCGGGCCGTGAGGCAGGTCCATCGGGCCCGGGGCAGGCCGGCAACAGGAAAAGTCCAAGGAGGCCGGAGAGGCCAAAGAGGCCGGAGAGGCCGGAGAGGCCGGAGAGGCCGGAGAGGCCGAAGAAGCGTGACGGATCACGTAGCGGTCTCACAGGAGGAATGCGACTGTTCATCGAGGATCTCCATTGGCCCCTCGGGCCCCTAGATGCCGTGTTGCAAGGGCCGCGGGGGGCGCGCCCGAGCCCTGCCAGATTACTTCCTTCATGGCGTAGCCAAAACCGGTCCAGGCGTACCTTGCGAGGCGCCTGCGGCCTCCTCCCACCTCCTCCAGAACGACGAGCCTCGATCCATCGGGCCGCGCCCGGAGGAAGCGGCCCGCCAGCCGGGTTCCCCGCCAGAGGGGCACGCACCGATCCCCGGCGAGGGTGTGGACGTGGAGCCGGTTCCCGAGGACTGGATCGAAGCGGGCCTTCTTCCAAAGGGCGATCACGAGATCTGTCCGGCCATCGCCGTTCACGTCTGTTGTCCACAGGCCCCAGGCCCCTTGGAGAGCGCCGCAGTGGAGCTCCCGGGGAGCTCCTGCGGGCGGGATGCGCAGGATCCTCGGTTGACCACTAGGGCTCGCCCTCAGCTCCAGGCGGTCCTTGCCCAGGGAGGCAGTGGCAATGGGGGTCTTCCCCGCCATGGCCTTGGCGGCGCTTTTTTGCGCTGAGCCCCGAGCTCGGACGCCGAGGGGGCCCAGCGTGAGGACCGAGGCTGCGAGCAGCAGGGGTGGCAGGGATGAGATTGGCCGGGACATGGCGGATCTTTTACGCCTCTTCTCTGGTCGCCCTTCCTGGGAAGATGGTGGGTCAGGCTGGATCACTGGTGCCAGATGGCCAGGAGGATCCTCACAGGAACCTGTCGAGGTACTGGGCGTACTGATCGCCAACGGGCAAGGTCGTGTCCACCGCGAGGGTGGGGGGCCCGTCCCCTGGCTCGGGCTGCCAGTAGCAGCTGGCTCCACGCCTCTGCCAGAGCGGCAGGGCGTCGAACCTCACGCCGTGCTGCGCGAGGATCTCGAGCTTCTCCTCGTCTCCCAGGTCGGCGATGATGCCGCGGGCCGAGAGGGGATCCTGGCCGTTCTGGGTGAGGACGTGGAGCACGTTGCGGTTCAGGGAAACCGTGCGCTGGCACTCCTGCCGCCAAAGGAGGAAGCCCCGGGCGAGCTCCGGACTCGGAAACTGGTACAGGCGGCTGTCGAAGAGGGCGAGATCTCCCAGGATTAGGCTCAAGCGGCCGGCGGCGAGGGAGGTGAGCCGGCAGATCAACCTGCGGCTGGTCTCGCCCGGTGCGCCGTCGTCGCTCGCGAGCAGGAGGGAGAACTCCCCGTGCTCGGCGTAGCCGTAGCGGATGAAGGGCTCGGTGCCCACCAGGTGGGAGACCGTCTTCACCATGGCCTTGGCGAAGCGCTGATCAAAGGGCTTGGAAAAACCGAAGGCCTCGCTGTCGTAGAGCCTGTCCCAGTCCCGGAGCGCGCACTGGACCACGCGCACGAACCCACGCATGGGCTCGTCGTCGTCCAGAAGCTCGAATGCGCGAAAGTGGTCCCTCAGGCTCTCTGGCATGCCTATTCCAGGTGGCTCACTGACCCGTTTCACGGCCTTTGCCGCGACAAGGCACAGTAGCACAGGTCCAAAGCCGCCCGCAAGAAACAGGATCCCTTGTTTTTATTGAAACACCATGGGGTTGGATGGGGATCCCGGTTGCTTCCAGCCTGGCCTCGCCCGCCTCGGCCCCACATGGCCCAGGGGGCCCTAGGGCCCCCTGGGCCTCCGGTAAGACGAGAAGATCCCCGGGCTCCTCGGGGTCAATTAGCCTCCTTGCAATGCCTGTTCCTTCGCGGTATGGGCTGACCTTCCCATCGGGCCCCACCTGGCGCCCCTGGTGGGCCCAACTCCAAGCAACCAATCGAGGATCCAAGTGAAACCCACGCCCCAAAGCCCCCTTTTCCTGCTGGCCCTCGTTCTGGCCGCCTCGGCCTTCGTGGGCTGCGCCGGCCAGACCCCCAAGGGAAAGGAGTGCCGCTGCCCCTCGGGCGCCTCGGACGGCGCCATGGCCCCGCCCACCAAGACGCCGGGCTGCAAGGAGTCCTGCGCCTACTTCGTGCACTGCCAGTCGGCCCGCTGGAGCCTCGAGGAGGAGCAGAAGGAGCTGCGCGACCGCTGCGTGAAGGACTGCGAGGGCGCAGCCAAGGCCGGGCCCAAGAGCCAGGAGGCGGTGTTCTTCGGCGGGATCCAGAAGTGCGCCGTGGGCAAGGCCTGCGTGGACTTCGGGAAGTGCATGCGCGAGGTCATCGCGGAGCTCCGCAAGGCCGAAGGCGGCGAGGAGCCCGAAGAGGATCCGAACGCCACTTACAAGATGACCCTCGGCGGCTCCCCCACCCGCGGCCCTGCCGACGCGCCGGTCACCGTGGTGATGCTGGCGGACTACGAGTGCCCGTTCTGCGCCAGAGGATGGAACACCATCAAGGAGCTGGAGAAAGCCCACCCCGGCAAGATCCGCGTCTCCTTCAAGCACTTCCCCCTTCCAAACCACGCCCAGGGCAAGCTCGGGGCCCAGGTGGCAATCTGCGTGCTCAAGCAGAAGGGAGAGGCCGCTTTCTGGCAGCTCCACGAGAAGCTCTTCGCGAGCGGCGACGACCTGTCGGAAGCGGCCCTCCTCGGCCAGGCCAAGGCCGTGGGCGCCGACCCCGCGGAGGTGAAGAGCTGCATGAAGGAGAGCGGCTACTCCGAGCTCCTCTCCGCAGATCTGAAGCTCGGGCTCGGCCTGGGGGTGGACGGAACCCCCGCCTTCTTCCTGAACGGCAAGAAGGTCTCCGGGGCGCAGCCCCTCGCGCAGTTCGAGAAGGCCTACGCCGAAGCCCTGGGCAGGGCCGAGGCTGCGCTGAAATCGGGCGTGAAGCCCGCCGAGGTCTATGAGCACCTCATCAAGGACGCCGCGACCAAGCCCGTGTTCCTCAAGGGCAAGGAGCCGAGGAGCGACGCTGGCCAAGGGGCGCCGCCCGAGCTGGACCCCACCGTGGTCTTCAGGGTGCCCGTCACGCGAGCCTACCCGGCCAGGGGCCCCGGTGACGCCCTGGTCACCATCGTGGAGTTCGCAGACCTCCAGTGCCCGGCCTGCAAGATGGCCTCGGAGCGCCTTGGGAAGCTGCTCGCGGACTTCCCCGCGGACGTCCGCGTCGTATATCGGAACTTCCCCCTGCCTCACAACGCCGACGCCTACCTCGCTGCCGAGGCTGCCCTGGCCGTACGCACGCAGAAGGGCGACGCGGGCTTCTTCGCCTACATGGACAAGCTCCACGCGAGCCAGCAGGACCTGTCTCGGCCCGTTCTCGAGAAGCTGGCGGGAGAGCTGGGGGTGGACCCTGGGCCCTTCAAGAAGGCCCTCGACGAGCGCACCCACAGGGCTCAGGTACAGGCGGATCGTGTCTTCGCCGAGAAGATGGCGGTCCCAGGCACCCCGGCCTTCTTCATCAACGGCAAGGTCATGATGGGCCTTCCCCCGGACTACGAGACCCTGAAGGCGCGGATCCAACAGGAGATCGACGCCGCCAAGAAGACCCTGGGCAAGGGCATCGGCCGGGCGGGCCTCTACTACCACCTCATGAAGGACGCCCGGTCGGAGCCGGTGTTCCTCGGTCCTCCGAAGTAAGGCCACCTGCTCACGGGGCCTGCCCGCTCACGGGGGATCCAGCGCGCTGAGAGTCTCTCGCCGAGCAGAGCCGCCCGAGTACTGGGACTCCTCGGTCACTGGATCTGGCGGATGAAGGTTGCGGGATCGGGCATGGGATTCACCGGCTTGAGCTCCTCGGGCGGCGGAGCGCTCGGGTCCTCGGGGGCCTTGGAGCCGATCCGCAGGATCATGGTCGTCGGGGGATAGGCCACGGTCCAGTACTGGGACTTCACCTCGTGGCCCTGGCTATCGAAGAAGATCCTCCGGCGGCGCACGGTGTAGCCGCGCTGCCCGCGCTGCTCCACCTTGCGCTTCCCGAGAGGCAGCGCCTCGTCCTGCCGCAGCTCCTCCCTGAAGGCCCGGTCGCCGACGATCCGCCGCTCGAAGCCGATCTTGTAGGGCCGCTCCCGGCCGAGGATCTCGGCCCGCACCCTGCCGCTGTTCACCTCGTAGTGGATCACCACCGGGAAGTCGTAGGGGTTCCTCAGGATGAGCGTGGTGTCAGGCCAGACCACCGTGGCGTCCAGCCCGAGCTCGATGTAGTGGGAGGGCATGGAGTGCACCTCCGCCTTCAGGATGTCGAGGCCCGCGAAGAAAGCCGCCGCGAAGAGGGTGGAAGAGATCTGGCAGACTCCGCCGGCGATGCCGTCCACCAGCTCGCCCCGCGCGATGACCGGCGCGATGCGGTAGCCCTCCTGCTGAGAGCGGGGCCCGAGCACCGCGTTGAAGTCGAAGGTCTCGTCCGGCATGAGGATGGTGCCGTTCAGCTTGCGGGCCGCCACCCGCAGGTTGTAGGTGCGGTTCTCGTAGGTGTGCGAGAGGCTGTAGGGGGTCTCGTACCAGCCCATCACCGTGGAGATGTTCAGGTCCTGGAGCTGGCCGGCGCTCAGCTTGGGGCGCAGGGCGCCCACGGCCAGCTCCACCTCGTCCCTGCCCTCCCGGGCGGCGGCGAGGATGCGCTCCTGGCTCTCATAGACGTCCAGCTCGTAACCCACCTGACCTGGAACGATGCGCCGGTTCAGGAGATCCAGCCTGGCCCGCTGGGCCCTGGTGTCCACCCTCGCCTTGATGGCCCCGAGGGCCGCGAGCGCCTGGTCCGGGTTCAGCCCGTAGCCAGCGACGAACCGGAAGCGTCCCTGCCTGGCCCTCTGCCGCTCCACGAGCTGGTGGAAGAAGCCGCCCCTGCGACCCACCCGCGCGAGCTCGCCCCAGAGACCCTCGCTGCGGGGGACGACCCCGAGGGCGTGGAAGCTCGCCTGCTCCTCCCCACCCGGAAAGCGCAGCCTGACCGGTTGCTCGAGGAAGGCCTGCTCCCTCGCCTGGCGCTCGATCCTGACCGAGGCCACGCTCTTCCCTCCCACGTGCTTGCCGGCCAGATGGACCCCAGGCACCACGCGATCGTCCCTGGCTCCCCTCCGGTGGACCTGAAGGAGAAAGGCCGCCCCGACGCCCAGGGCAACGGCCAGGACGAGTCGCACCGCGAAAAGGAGGCGCGAAGAGGCCCCCGAGGAGGTCATGCGGGGCCTCCCCGAGATGCCTCGATAGGAGGCCCCATGGCGGGGAAATGGTTCCTCAAGGCTTCTCCTCCAGAGCGGCCGGGGCCACCCGCCTCCGGTGCAGCGAGTGGCGGAGGGCGTGCACTAGGGCCTCCTGCAAGGCGACGAGCTCCACCTGGCCGAGGTCGCAGTCTTCGAACTGATACTCGGTCATGAGGCGATCCACAACCTCCTCCACCAGGGCGCTCACCTCTGCCAGGGACGGATCGTAGAGCCGGCGGGAGGCCCCCTCCACCGCGTCCGCCACCATCAGGATGGCCGACTCCCTGCTCCGGGGCAGCGGGCCGGGGTAGTGGTAGATCGCGGGATCGAGGGGCTGGCCCGCGGCCCGGGCCCGCGCCGCCGGGGCTCTGACCAGGGCGGTCCCGTGGTGCTCGGCGATGCCGAAGGAGAGCTCTGGAGGGAGCCGGAACCGCCTGGCCAGCTCGAGGCCGTCCCGCACGTGTCTCCTCAATCGGAGGGCGCTCTCCTCGGGCGCGAGGGAGTCGTGGGGGTCCTTCTGATCTGCCATGTTCTCGGCGAAGAGGCCCGGGGCGGCCAGCTTGCCCACGTCGTGATATAGCCCCGCGGCCCCGAGGAGCGTCACGTCCGCGCCGAGAGCGCGTCCCCCCGCCTGGGCGAGCCTCGAGACGTTGGCGGAGTGCCTGAAGGTGCCTGGGGCCCGCTTTCGAAGCTCGGTCAGCAAGGGGTGGCGGAGCCGGGTGACCCGGCGGAGCCTGAAGGCCGAGGCCGTGCCCGAGAGGCGAAGGAGCGGCCAGGCGAAGATCACCACCATGAGCCCGGCGGCAAATGGGCCCGCCGCAGCCAGCCCGAGCGACTGGACGAGGGGCCAGTCGGCGCCGAGGGGCGCACCCGGCGGCGCCACCGCGAAGAGGGCGCCTTGGAGGAGCGCCCCGCCCAGGCTGGCGGGCAGGACGAGGCTGACCCGGCGCACCGGCGCGAGGAGGCCGGCGGCGAGGGCGCCCGCTCCCATGGCCCACACTGCCTCCGGACCCGCTCCCTGGCCAACCCCCACGAAGACGACCGTGGCCGCTGCCGCGAGCAGCGCGGCACTCCGGCCCATGGTGAGCCCGCAGGCCAGGGAAGCCAGGGCCGCGGGGGCGAGCCCCACGGGCATTGGCGTCAGGAGCGCCAGACCGTGCACCGAAGCCGCCGAGAGCCCCGGAAGGACTAGGAGGAGGGCCCAGCGCCTACCTGGCCTGGGCCCGCCAGTTACCAGGCGACGACCCAGCACTCCCAGCAGAACGAGGGCCGCCAGCAGGAGGCCGATGCGGGCCGCGAGGGCAGCCGGGCTCTCCTTTGGCGCCGCGGCCTGGGCAGCCTCGACAAGGTGCGCGAGCCCTGGGGAGAGGGCCTCTCCCGGACCGAGCAGCACCTGGCCACGTTGAACCCGCCGCACTCCTTGGGAGGGAGAGCCTCTCGCAGGAGTCGCGTCCATGGCCGATTTCGGTTGTCCGGCCTGCGACTTGTTCTCAGCCTGCGACTTGTTTCCGGCCTGCGACTTGTTTCCGGCCTGCGACTTGTTCCCAGCCTGTGACTTGTTCCCAGCCTGTGACTTGTTCCCAGCCTGCACCTCGCTCTTGAGAGCGACGTCCGCCCTCGAACGCAGGGCAATGGGCGCCGAGACCCCCGCCCTCAAAGGGGCATCGGGGGTTTGGAGCCACTCAAGGACTGGCCCGGCCGAGACGAGCGCGCCCGAGATCAGGCCGAAGATGAGGCCAGGCCACAGGGCAGGCGCGGGCCGGGTCATGGGGACCGAGTCAGGGCGCGGCCGCGCCGCCACCCTGGCGGACCGCGGCGAAGGGGATGGTCTGGGAGACCTTGGGGCCCTGGAAGGAAGGGAAGGTCAGGCGCTTCACGACTCCAACCAGGCAGCTTCGCACATCCTCGAGCTCGGGCCCGGAGACCACCTTTGCCTCCTCCACCGAGCCCTCGTTGCCCACGGTCATCTGGACCCTGAAGACCAGGGTCTGGTTCGCGCTCGCCTTCTCGAAGCAGGAAAGGGCGCTCGAAAAGGCGTTGTTCACCACGGCGTTGAAGACCTCGGCCCTCGGCCCCTGAGGGTGGCCGTTGATGGTCGCCACCTGCCCTCCGGCACCTGGAGCCAGGGCAGGCTCTCCCCCCGAGCCCTGGGGAGCTCCCACGCCAAGGCCCTGGGCGGCGCCCGCCATGGGCTCGGGCACAGGCCTCGGGGAACCCTCGCCCTCGTCGTCCTCGCCCTCGTCGTCCTCGCTCTCAGACCCGGAGGCCATGCTCCCCATGGCAGCCATGGGAGCCACCTTCAGGGTCTTGGGCGCCGGGGCGGTGGGATACTTCTGCGTGTCGTCACAACCCCCGAGAACGAGGGGCAAGCAGAGAATGGTCAAGAAGGGCTTAGACATGGGCCAAAGCGTAGCAGCGCCCTGGGCAGGGGTCAAATGGGCCGCTCTGCAACTCTAGGAGCTGTATCGCCTGATGGAGACGTTCATGAGGAGGCCGGCGCCGATCATGAAGGTCAGCACCGAGGATCCGCCGTAGCTCACGAGGGGGAGGGTCATGCCCACTATGGGGAGCAGGCCAGAGACCATGCCGATGTTGATGAGCACGTGCCAGAAGAACATCAGGGCCACGCCCATGCAGAGCACCGAGGCGAAGCGGTCTCTTGCGGTGCGGGCCAGGTTGGTGGCCCAGACGATGAGGAATAGATAGAGGCCGAGCAGCACGATGCCGCCGAGAAAGCCCCACTCCTCGGCCCAGAGGGCGAAGGGGAAGTCGGTCCAGGTCTCCGGCAGGAAGCGCAGGTGGGTCTGGGTGCCCTGCCTGAAGCCCTTGCCGAGCATCTCGCCCGAGCCGATGGCGATGATGGACTGCTTGAGGTGATAGCCGGCTCCCGTGGGATCGGCGTCGGGATCCAGGAAGGAGAGGAACCGCCGCTTCTGGTAGTCCTCCAGCACGAAAGACCAGGTCACTGGGGCTATCACCACCAGGGTGGAGAGCAGCACGAGGAAGGACCTGAGCCTCAGCCGGGTCATGAGCATGAGGCTGAAGAAGATGAGCACTATGATGAGCCCCGTGCCGAGATCGGGCTGGGCCAGGATGAGCACGACCGGCAGGGCCAGGAGCCCGAACGGGATGGCCAGACCCTTTAGACCGCGGCCTTCCAAGGTCGGCTCGTTATGAAGGTACTTCGCCACGGCCACGATCAGCACGATCTTCATGAGCTCCGATGGTTGGAGCTGGAGCGGACCGTAGCCGATCCATCGGGTGGAGCCCTTCACGCGGCGACCAATGAAGAGAGTGGCGAGAAGGACCAGCAGCCAGGTGAGGTAGATCCAGTAGCCGTGCTGGTTGAACTGGCGATAGTCGATGGTCGCCACCACCAGGAAGGCCGAGGTGCCGAGGATCAGCCAGTACACCTGCTGGAGAAACCGACCGGACATCTTGCCGCCGGTGGCCGAGTAGAGGTTCATCAGACCGATGGCGGCGATGGATACCACGAGGAGGAAGATGGTCCAGTCCATCTGGAATCGGAAGCGGCCGAATGGGCTGTCCGGAGCGACCATCAGGGGCTTCCTCCAGGCGGCGGCGCGGGCTCGGTGCCTGGGCCAAAGCCGGGCGAGGAGCTCGCAGGGGCTCCCCCTGGCAGTCCGTTCCTCGGGCGGGCCTCCCTCGGCTTCACCCGAGCGAAGTAGTCCCGAATGATCCGCAGGGCGACTGGCGCCGCCACCTTCCCGGCGGAGCCGCCGTGCTCCACCAGGACCACCACCGCTATCTCCGGCTTGTCCCAGGGAGCATAGGCCGCGAACCAGGCGTGGTCGTTGAAGCGCCAGTGCTCCCTCGGGTCCCTCGTGCGCAGCTCCCGCTTGATGACCTGGGCAGTTCCGGTCTTGCCCGCCGCAGGGATCTGGCCGTCCCAGACCTCGTTCGCAGTGCCACCCTCCTCCGAAACGACCCCCCTCAGTCCAGCCTTCACGAGGGAGAGGGTGCGATCCGAGACCTGGACCCGGCGGCGAAGCTGAGGGGGGTAGCTCAACACCGTGCGCCCGTCGGCGCTCTCCACCCGCTCGACTATCTGGGGCAGGTAGAGCCGACCGCCGTTGGCGATGGTGGCGTAGAGCATGGCGAGCTGAAGGGGCGTCACGGTGACGTTGCCCTGCCCCACCGCGGCATTCAGGGTGTGGCCGACGCGGAAGCCGCCAGGCATATTCTTGGTGTACCAGGCCTTGGTAGGGATGAAGCCTCCCCTCTCCCCGTTCAGGCCGAGGCCAGTCGGGGTGCCCAGCCCGAAGTCCCTGGCGTAGCGCGACAGGCGGTTCATGCCCACCCGCTCACCCATGTTGTAGAAGTAGATGTTGCAGGACTGGACAATGGCGGAGTGGAAGGCCATGGCCCCGTGCTTGGCGGTGCACCTGAAGGCCGACTTCTGGCCGTACTCGTGGAACATCTTGCAGAAGATGTACTCGCTCGTATCCACGAGGCGCTCCTCGAGGGCGGCGATGGCGGAGATCACCTTGAAGGTGGACCCTGGGAAGTAGCTTCCCATGACGGTCTTGTCGAGCATGGGGTGATAGGGGTTGTCATAGAGCTGCCGCGCCTGCTCGCGAGTGAGGCTGCGGGACAGGAGAGCGGGGTCGAAGGCAGGCTTGGAGGAGATCGCCAGGATCCTGCCCGTCTCGACCTCGACCACCACCGCGGCGCCGCTCGGGTGCCACCTGAGGGAGCTCTCCACCAGGCGCTGAAGCTCGAGATCCAGCGTGAGGCGCAGGTAGTACCCTTCCTCCGGGTGCCGGAAACGGGTCTCCTTCGGGCCGAGCAAACGTAAAAGACGGGGATCTCGCTGCTCCACGCGGCGCACGTCCACCACGTAGCGCTCGAACCCCATCCGGCCCCGCAGATACCACTCCCACTGCCGCTCCACCCCGAAGCGGCCGATCTGGTCTCCGATGTTGTAGCCCTGCAAGCGCCGCAGCTCCTCGCCCGAAACCTCGTTCAGGTAGCCGATCAGGTGCGCCGCCAGGCTGCCGTATGGGTATCGCCGCTTGTACTCCGAGAGCACCCTGACTCCAGGGAGCTCGAAGGCGTTGGCCTCGAGCCGCGCCCTCTGATCCGCGGTGATGGCGGGCACCGCAAGGAGAGAGAACTGTCGCTTGTCCCCCTGGGCCTCCAGAATGCGCGTCCTGATGAAGCTGCTCCGCTCGTCGTCCAGCTCGAGATACTTCCGCAGAGTGTCGAAGGCGCGCTCGGTGAATCGCTCGGGGACTATATAGACGTTGAAGTGGATCTCGTTGTCCACGAGCACCCGGCCTCGACGATCCAGGATAGCGCCACGCTTGGCCGCGAGGCTTCGCTTCTTGATCATCAGGCCCTTTGCCTGATCGCGATATTCCGCTCCCTTCACGAGCTGCAGCCAAGTCAAGTTTCCCGCGAGGGTCAGGAACCCTGCGACCATCACCACCAGGGCCGCCCGCGGATAACGGAGTAGCTTGGCCTGTTCTGTTCTCTCCTGCATGGTAAAGGCTCTATCGGAAGACTCCCTCCGCCACCACCCCCCTGGCCAGGCGCCGATCGAGACGCCACAGGAGGGAGAAGACGAGAGGTGCGGTGACGGCAGTCACGCCTGCCTCAATGGGAGCCATACCAATTGTGCTCCACGAGCCCCGGGGCGGCAAGGCCACGTGGACCGCCACCACGACGATGCCCGTCAAGAGCGTCGCGGCGAAGCTCACGGCGATCTGGGCGAGGCGCCCTTGCACGTAGAGCCGGCTGGAGAAGGCCCTGATCAGGAAGTACACGATGAGCAGGGCGAGCATGTACGTGCCCCTCGGCGCCCCGGAGACGAGGTCGGTGACGTAGCCGAGGGCTCCGGCAGTAGCGGCCCCGGCCGAGGGGCTTCCCCTCACACCCAGGGCCAGATACATCGTCGCCAGCACCGGAAGGCTGGGCATCGGAGTATGCCTGGCCCAGGGCATGCCGAGGGCGGCGCCCTCCATCAGCGACCGCCAGAGCGGGGCGAGCAGGATCGTGCCGAGGAAGCCCGCGGCGAAGATGCCGTTCCTCCGGGTCATGGGTAGGGCACCAGACCTAGCCGGGGCGCCCGCTTGCGGGCCACCGTGGGCACCTCGGGCGGAGGCGGAGACACCACCACCAGGACCCTCGTGAGCTTGCCGAACTCCACGACAGGCCGCACCAGGGTGAGGGGCTCCCTCCCTTCGCGGGGCGCGCTGGAGAAAATGCGACCCACCGGGAGGCCCGGGGGAAAGCGGCCATCCACGCCCGTCGTCACGACCAGATCACCGGCGGAAACCTGAGCCTTCGGGTCCAGGTCGGCGATGCGCGCGACGAAGCCATGGTCCCATCCCATGCCCCGCAACATGCCGCGGGCTCCGGTTCGCGGTACCCTGACATCCACCCTGCTCTCGGGATCTACCGTGAGCTGCACCATGGCCCGGCCGATGGCCACGGAGCCGCTCTCCAGCTTCCGCCGCCAGGGGCGGCGGCGGCGGTTCTGTTCCACTGGGCAGGGGATCCGGTCTCCGTCCGAGAGCTCGAAATACAGGACCCTGCCCACGACCCCCTCGGGGGTGATCACCGGCGCGCCGCACTCCACGTCCGGCCAGCGGCGATCCATCACGACGCCCATGACCCGAAACCGCTCCGTGTCGATCCTGCGCCGCACGACGTTGGCGGGCAACATCTCGGCGGAGGAGTCCTCCATGAAGGCGGCGAACCGCTGTAGCTGGCGTCCCCGCCTGGCCTGCGAGGCCAGATAGCTGTTGTGAGCGGCGAGGGCGGCGTTTCGCCGCCTCAGCTCCTCGTTCTCCGCCTTCAGATCCTTCTGGACCAGATACTTCTTGTAGACGCCCATCCAGGTGGCAAACACGGCGACGAAGGCCCGCTCGAGCGGCGCCGACACCGTCAGCACTACTCGATCGACCGCGTTGAGCTCGTCCTCTTCCTTCAGGTTGGAGTTGAAGAACAGGCCCACCAGGGCAAGAAGGACAACGCCTATCACCGCGTCTCGGATCTTGTGACTGGTCATCTCAGCGCCCCCCTTCGACGACCCGGCGCGACTCTGGCTCCTTCGCCCGGCCGGCGGCCCTGGGAGCTCGGCCCGGGCCCTGCTCGATCTAGGCGCGGCGCCATCCCGAGCAGGTGCACCACCGCTGGGAGGCCTTCGCCGCTGGAGGCCTCCACCTCCACCACCTGGTAGCGGCCGTGGAGCTTCGCACCGACCCTCACCACTCGTCCCACGGGCAGATCCCTCGGATAGCGCCCATCCATGCCCGAGGTGAGGAGCTGATCCCCGGGCTGCACCTCGTCTCTCGGCGAGAGATACTCGATCCTGCCAGTCAGCATGCCTGGAGAGCCTGCGCCGCGCAGCTCTCCGCGGCTCGCGGTCCGCCCGACGGTGATCTTCACCCTCACCTGGGGATCCCCTACGAGGAGCACGTCGGCATAGGGGCCGCTCACCCTCCTAACCACCCCGAGGAGCCCCGCGGGGACTCCCACGGCCTGCCCAACCCGGGGCCTGTAGCCCGGACGGGCCCGCACACGCACCACCTGGAAGAAAGGCGAGACGCGCTGCCCGACGACATCCGCTGGGTAGGTCCTCAAGGGTGGAGCCGGAACGAAGCCGAGGGCCTCTTCCAGCACCCCGCCCCGCTCGGCCCAGGTCCGCAGGATGCGGTTGTTCTCCCTGAGCTCGTAGTTCTGCCGCCGCAGAGCCTCGTTCTCGGAGTCCTGATCCCAGATGGCCACGTAGCGGCTGTAGATCGACCCTATCCCCTGCATGCCGCCCCAGACCAGGCGCTGGAGCAGGCCAGTCACCCTCAGCACTCCCCTGTCCACGGGGTTGGTTTCCGCGGGCTCGCCGACGTTGCCGTAGAGCAGCACCACGGGCACCGCGAAGAGCACCACTGAGAGCGAGAGCTCCCGAGCGCGGCGCGACAGCAGCATGCCCGTGCTCCTGGCGAAGCCCCTACTGGAGCGCCAGATCCTTGAGGTTCCGCAGGTCGTCCAGGGCAGCGCCCGTGCCCAGCACCACCGCGTGCTCGGGGTTGTCGGAGAGCATGACGGGCAGCCCGGTCTCCTCCCTGAGCAGAATGTCCAGGTTGCGCAGCTTGGCCCCTCCGCCCGTGAGGACTATGCCCTTGTCGGCGATGTCCGCCGACAGCTCTGGCGGGGTACGCTCGAGCACCAGGCGGACGGCCTCGACGATGGCGTTGATGGGCTCGGCCAGGGCGTCTCTTATCTCGTCCGAGTCGATCACCAGGCTCCTCGGAACGCCCGCCACGAGGTCCCGCCCCTTCACCTCCATGCGCAGCGGCTCGTCCAAGGGGTAGGCCGTGCCGATCTGCATCTTGACCTGCTCGGCGGATTGCTCGCCAACCAGCAGGTTGTACTTGCGCTTCAGGTGGGCCATGATCGCCTCGTCCATCTTGTCCCCGCCGATGCGAACCGACCGGGAGAAGACGATGCCGGTCATGGAGATGACCGCCACCTCGGTGGTGCCCCCACCTATGTCGACCACCATGCTCCCGACAGGCTCGTTCACTGGCAGCCCAGCTCCGATGGCGGCGGCCATGGGCTCCTCGATCAGGTAGACCTCCCGGGCTCCGGCGGCAAGGGTCGACTCGCGCACCGCCCGCTTCTCCACATCGGTGATCCCCGACGGGACGCAGACGATCACCCTCGGCCGCACGAGGGTCTTGCGATTGTGGGCCCGCTGCATGAAGTACTTCAGAAGCGCCTCGGTGATCTCGAAATCGGCAATGACTCCGTCCTTCAATGGACGAATCGCGGTGATGTTGGCGGGCGTCCGGCCGAGCATGAGCTTGGCCTCGTGCCCCACGGCCACGACCTTGTGCCCGCCCTGAGACGTCCTCGCCACGGCCACCACCGAGGGCTCGTGGTTGACGATTCCCCGGCCCTTGAGGAAGGTGAGGGTCGTCGCGGTGCCCAGATCTATGGCCATGTCGTTGGAGAAAAGGCCGTAGATCCAATCGAAAAAGAGCATCCGATCTCGTCCTCTGCCTGCCTTCGGGCGCCCCGCCACGCCTGAACCGCAGGCAAAAAGCGCCGCGTTTTCAGGTGGTTACAATCGCGTCGCGGGGATCCATGGATACCATGCCCAATCCCTTTGTTCAAGGGGAATATGTGATCAGGCGGGCTTAGACGTTGATCTCCCTCGTGGCTTCGGCTAGCATCCCCTCCCTTCACAGGAGTCGGCGCCCGGTGAGGCTCTTTCCCTGCCCCACCCAGAACTCAGGGCGCCTCGCGAGAGGAACATCATGCTCGACAAGCTGCGCCAGCAATCGCGCTCCCTCATCATCTGGTTTCTTTTCGGCATCATCATCCTGTCATTCGTGGTCACCTTCGGCCCGGCCTCGATGCGCCTCTCCTGCGGGGGCGCCACCAAGGCGGGGACCTTGGCCGGCAGGGAGATTTCCAACGCGGATCTCCAGTACGCCCTGCGACTGCGGATGCCTCCAAACGCCCCTCCCACGGTGCGGGCCGCCATCTACGACATGCTGCTTCAGCGGGAGATCCTCGCCCAGGAGGCCGAGCGGCTCGGCTTCGAGGTCAGCGAAGAAGAGATCGCCCAGATGATCACCAAACGGCACCGGATCATCGCCCTCGGGCAGGACGTGGATCTGACCCAGACCCAGGCCTGGCCGCAGCAGCGAAACGCCGAGGGCAAGCTCGTGCCGGCCCAGAACTACTACCACGATCAGTTCAAGCGCTGGGTGCAGTTCCAGCTCAGCATGAAGGTGTCGGAGTTCATGGAGCAGCAGCGCAAGGAGCTCCTGGCGAGGCGAGCTTCGGACATCATCCTGAACGGCGTGATCGTGTCTGACCGCGAGGCGATGGCGCGCTTCGAGGTGCAGAACCACAGCCTGCAGCTGGACTACGCCCGCTTCCCGGTGGACGACTTCAAGAAAGGCGTCCTTGTGGAGCGGGCCGAGCTCATGCGCTGGCTCTCCGAGAAGGAGAATCGCGACCGGGTGGACGAGCTGTACAAGAAGGTGAAGTGGAAGCTGACGGGCCTCCCCCTCGAGCGGCGAGTCCGGCACATCCTGGTGGCCCTCGATCCCAAGGCCTCCGACGCCGACAAGAAGCTCGCCCAGGACAAGATCGCCAAGCTCAGGGAGGGGCTCGTCAAGGCCCCCACGGACTTCCCCAAGATGGCGCTCGCCCTCTCCCAGGACGAGGCGACCAAGCCGAGCGGCGGCGACCTGGGGTGGCGCGAGAAGGACAAGCTCGGCTTGGGCAAGGACTTCGCAGAGGCCGTCTTCGCCCTCAAGCCTATGACCGTGTCGGCGGTGCTCACCTCCGACAAGGGCCTGCACCTGGCCCTCGTGGAGGGAGAGCGAAAGGGCGACGTGTCCATGGAGGAAGCACGGGTTACCCTGGCGGAGGATACCCTCGTGGAGCAGAAGGCCACGGCCGCGGCTCGGCAGGTCGCCGAGGAGGCTCTCAGGCGCCTCAACCTGGGCCAGAACATGGAGACAGTGTTCCCGCCAAAGGAAGACGCCGCGCCCGAGCCCGCCGAGCCTGAGAACGAGACCGCCTCGCCCAAGCCCTCCAAGGCCACCCGCTGGCATCCCCTGCTCCCCACCCCGCAGCAGGTCACGGTGCTCCGCTCCGACTCGGCCATCGGTCAGATCGGCAAGGTGGAGGGGCTGGTGTCCAAGGTCTGGCAGCTCACCGAGCAGACACCGGTGCTAGGGGAGGTCGTGACCGTCCCTGGCTCGGGCACGAGCCTCGGCGCCCTCGCCGTGGTCCGGCTCAAGTCCAAGACCACGCCGTCCAAGGAGTCCTTCGAGGCCAACAAGGAGCAGATCGTCGAGGAGCTCTCCAGCGTCAAGCAAGACGACGCCCTCAAGCGCTGGGTCTATCAGCGATGCGAGGCCCTGAGGGCCGAGGGCAAGATCGAGCTGTCCGATCACGTCGCCAACATCCCCTTCTACCAGGGGGAGGGTGAGAGCAAGAAGAAGACCGTCTTCAAGTACGTTCCCTGCCAGACCCTGTCCCGCTTCGGCACCTCCGGGAGCCAGTTCAACCTGCAGTAGCCCCGCCCGCACGGGGGATGTCCCTCCACGGAGCGCCCGGCGGGGGCCCACCCCCGCTTTGCGCAAATGCCCCCCGGCGCGCGCCACGGCCCCCTGGCCGGCCCTCTGGAAGCACTAGATGCAGCCCGACCCGCTCGAGTGGCAGGGGCGGTCGCACATGGTGGTCGGACACATGCAGAGGCGATACGTGGGATCGCAGCTGCCCCCACCTCCCGTGTCGCAGTCCTGGTTGCTGTAGCAGCGGCACCAGGCGTTGTTGCACTCGAAGCCCGAGTAGCACTGGTAGTTGCAGCTGCCGCAATTGCTCGGGTCGAACTTGAGATAGACCTCGCAGCCGTTCAGCTCGAGGTTGCCATCGCAGTTCTCGTAGTCGGTCTGGCAGCCCGAGAAATGGCACGTGCCGTCCTGACAAGACATGTTCGCGTGGGGGCGCGCGCAGGAGTTGTTGCAGGCGCTGCAATGCTCGAGGGTACTCGTCAGGTCCGTCTCACAGCCGTTGCCCGCGACAGTGTCGCAGTTGCCCCACTGGTTCTCGCAGGTCCCGAGGGCACAGGCGCCCCCTATGCACAGGGCCGCAGCGTGTTCGAAAACGCAGGGCTCGCAGCTCTGCTGGGCACAGCCCGTGGCCGGGCTGTCCACCGACACGCAGGACGTGTCGCAGCGCTTCGTCCCTGGCGGGCAGCCAGCGTCCACCTCCGCGTCGGGGATGACGGCCCCATCGCCCGAGGCGTCCGTGGGCTCGACCTTGCCGTCGGGTATCGTGCTCGCGTCGAGGCTCCCGTCCACTCGCGCGTCGAGGCCGCCGTCCCCAGTCTTGCCTTTCGGCGAGAACCTCACCGTGCAGCCAAGAGCTTGGGCCGCGACGGCGAGCGCGACTGCAGCAGGGGCCACGCGAAAACCGAGCAGCTGCCATCGGTAATGCCTGGGAGACTTCTTGCTCATGCAGGTAGATCATCACGGGCCAGGAAGCCGAGGTCAAGAAATTCCCCGGATTCGCCGGTATCTCAACGGGCAGAGGTCTCCGTGGCTCGACGATCGCGCCGGGGACCCGTCTCCTGCGAGTGCCCGACCAGGCCTGGAGCCAGCCCTAGGATGGTACAATCGAACCGACGGCAGCTCGCGCTGCCTGGGAGCCTCGAGGATGTCCACGAACACTTCGACCATTCGCCTCCTGCCATGGGCGCTGCTGGCGCTCTCCCTGGCCCTCAACGGAGCTCTACTTGCAAGGGGAGCTCGAGGGCCTGCTGGGAGCGTGGGCCCAGGACCAGAGTCGGAAGCTCCCTCCGAGGAGAGGGCGGTCGAGCTAGGAGGCGCCTCGGCGCCCTGCGAGACCCGGCTTGCCAAGCTGGAGGCCGCGGAGCGGGCACGGCTGCTCGAGGCCCTCGGCCACCTCCTCGGCAGGCCGCGGCCAAGGGATCCCGGACCGGAGGTCGGCCACGAAGACGAGCTCCGGCGCGACGACGAGAACCAGGAAGAGCTCCTCTGCAGGGTGGCCAGGCGGCACCTGCGCCAGCACTGGCTCGGGCAACGCGAGGCCGTCAGAGAGAGCCTCGGCAAGAGCCTGGCCGATCACCGAGAGCAGGAGAAGAACCTGAGGCAAGAGTCCCTCGGCCTAGCCGAGGCAGCGGGCCTAGGCCCCGAGGAGCAGGCTCGCTTCGGCGAGCGTTACGCGCCCCTTCGCAAGGCCAGGATAGAGGCAGTGCTCGCTGCAGTAAGGAAAGATCCGCCCGCCTTCGAGGCAGTGCTCGAGGAGGCCATCGGCCTCTTCGCCGAGGAGGATCGGCTGGTCCTGGAGCTCGGGGGCTCCCAGGCCTTGCGCCGCCTCCGGGAGGGCAAGGGCGAAGGCCGCACCGCCATCGTGGCCCTGGCCGCCGCCCTCGCGGAGCTCCCCTGGGATGAGTCCATCAGGTGGTAAGGGCCTCAGACCTTCCAGTCTCCGAGCTCCAGGCGGGCCCGAGCCTCGGCGATGGCGCCCTTCAACCGCTTGAAGTCGAGCGGCTTCACCAGGTAGGCGTGCGCCAGGCCCCTGCGGGCGGCCTCGCAGATCTCGGGGAGGCGGGCAAAGCCGACCAGGATAACCCTCGCCGTCTCCGGGGCGAGCCCATGGGCCTCGCCAAGGAGCTCGAGCCCGCTCCGGTCCGGCAACCGCTCGTCCGCAAGGAGCACCGCGGGCCCCTCGGCCTCGAGCAGCACGAGGGCCTCCTTCGCGCTCCCTGCCCTCTGTACCAGGAAGTCCCTACCAAGGACTCGCTCCAGGTAGTCGAGGAGGTCGGCCTGGGCGCTTGCCGCCACCAGCGTGGGTTTGGGATCCATGGCGTCTCCCGGAAGGGCGCACTCCTTTGGCAGAAGGCTAGGCCGGGCAGCGCCGGGTGTCAACCGGACCGAACTGGCCATAATCGTCGGGCCTCTTCTTGGCGCGCCGCTTGCTAGGGCGCCGAGCCGGCCGCCCGCAGCCCCGTGGGCCATAACGGGCAAGCCTCGCAGCGAAGCCTAGCGGTGAAGCCTCGCGTTGAAGCCTCGCGGTGAAGCCTGAAGGGCTCGAATCGGGTGGCCAGGGACCGTTGCCGGTCCCCAGCCCCCACACCACCGGACGTGCCGGTCGGCATCCGGCGGTTCACGAAGCGCCCGCGAGTCGCTGGTGCTCTGCAAGGAGGCTCACGAGACCCATGCGGGCGAGCGTGGCGTTGGGAAGGGCGAGGTGCATGTGGGGGGCTGCGGCATTGCGCCACGGCCCGCAGTGGTTGCATGCGCCCTTGGCTTGGTCGAACGGAAGTCCAAGCGCAAGCAGCTTCTGGAGTCGAGTGCTGGGAGTCTTCCATTGCCGCCATTGGATGGCGCGTATGTGACGACGTATCCAGCCATCGAGCTTGTGGAAGCTGTCTTGAACCCCACTGAGCCGGAAGTACGCAACCCAGCCGCGGGTGATGCGGTTG